>NZ_KE386885.1:95099-150179 GCF_000429325.1 Fundidesulfovibrio putealis DSM 16056 | reverse complement strand
GGCAGGGTCGATCCCCGCACACGCGGGGGAGACTCTTAACTTCAGTTGTCAAAGAGCGTATGAAATATGGTTATGTCAAGTGACTGAGGTACACGCCATCGTATTCAATTACCTTCCGGGGAGGCTCGCCGAGGATAAGCAAGCCCTGCCCGGCTGGCTGTTTGGAGTCGGCCCAGATCAAGACCAACGACCCCTCCGGTCGCTGGGAGTGCCAGTCCTCCATCACGGACCAGACTCGCTCGCGCACGGCCACGGACATCCCAGGATTGGTGTACACGCCGCTGGCCACCTCCAGCATGCACGATGCCAGAAAACCTCGAAAGCGCTGGGCCACGTTACGCGTGATTATGACCGTCATGCTCATCTATAAGCGCCTTGATTCGATCAATCATTGAGGCAACGAGTTCCTTCTTGCGCATGACTTCACCAGCTCTACGCCGCACGACACGCTCAATGTTGTCTTGGTCTTGTTTGTTGAAGATGTGAACGGACTCAAACGCAATGGGCAAGGTAAAGTCGTCCCGATACAAATCTGCGATATCCAACGCAAAAGCCCTTGAAGAGCCCTCGTGGATGAAGCCCAATTGGGGGATTGTCGCAGTGGCCGCCACCGCGATATCTGCAGCAGCTCCCACCGCGACCGCAGCATGGTTGATGGCTTGGTTCGGAATGTCTGTGGACTCCGGGGCTTCGCGGTCAAAGCGCCGACCGTGCCATTCCACCTGAAAACGACGGGCGGCCAGTTTGTACGTTTCACGCATCCGAGCCCCTTCGATACCCCGCAAGGCACTGATATCCTTCGTTGGCAACACCTCGTTCAGGCGCCAGGCGTACAGTCGTCGGGCCACGTCCAGGCGCTTGATTGGGTCGCTCCACAAACTGGCGTGCAGCCGGGCCAGGCGGCTGTGGTCCGGCCCGGCAGGATGCGCCGTGTACAGGCGCACGCCATCCTGTCCGACGGCCACGAGGCTTGTGCCGTGGCTGGCCGCCAGCCTGAAGACATCGTGGCTGACGGTAGTGCCAGGGCCAAGAAGAAGTACCGAGACCGTTTGATAAGGGATGTCATAGCTTCCTGCTGCCAAGCCTTCTATGCCCGCCGTGGTGAATCGCAGCGTGCCTGCCTCAACGGTCAGGTTACCCCGGTATAGCCACAGCAGGCCATGCCGATCGGCCTGAGGGATGCGTGCGCTCGCCAGCCCCAAACGAGTGAATGGGCGGCTCATGCGGGGCGCAGCAGAAGCATCCCAAACCCGAAGGCCCGATGTCGACCTACGCCTCGCGCCATCAGGGTCCCGAAGGCTTTTGGATCATTCACCCGAAGCGTACCCTCCATACGAACGTCAGGTCGATCTCCCAGCCGCTGGGAGCGGCTGGAACGCGTCTTGCGCCTCAAAGGCGTCAGGCAGAAGGCGGTCATGCGGCAGTCCAGCAAGGTTGCGGCCTGATCCCGCTCAAGCTGCTCGCCAAGCCACGCGCTGTAAGTCTCCCCCCGGTCATGCTGGCGGTCAGGATATTGCTCGCAGGCCGCCAGGAAGGCATCGCGCTCGACCATGCGCCTGGGCGTGGTGCTGCGACGGCGCACGGGACAGACCCTGGTTCGGAAATTGAACAGCCGCCCTGTCGGCCAGTCCAAAGGCATCGGCTTGTCAAGGATCGGACCAACCAGGGCGGAATGGAGCAGCGGTTCCGCCAGGATCTGAGCATTGGCAGCCAGCATGTCCTTGGGGTGGGGGCCATAGCCCAGCACGGTGAACACGGAGCCGCTCATTCCGCCAGCTGCGTCCCCCAGTACGGCGAAGGGCTGGGGGGCCGCCTCCGCGAACAGGGCGCGCAGCCCCGCATGGATCAGATAACCGGTGTCCTGCGTCGGCACCCGAACCTGATGCGCCCAGGCCAGCAGGGGTCTCGGCGCGAGCGTGAGTTGGAGCATGTAAAGGCTCATGAGGGATCCTCCTGGAGATGAAGCATGCCGCGTGTCACCGGGCGAACGCCGCTGTGGACGTCGTTATGCCAGTCGCGGCGGTCCCGGCGCAGCAGCAGGTGGCAGGGCTGCGGCTGTGGGGCATCCAAATCGGCGACAGGCCATTCGGCAAGCCAGGGGCCAGGGTCGGCATGGCCGACAGAAGCGGTTTGCTCCAGGGCCTGCCTGGGTGAAGCAGCCATCACCAGTTCGCCTGCGTGGATGGGACGGGAGGGCGGGCAGCAACAGCGCCCAAGGAACAAGGGGCGGGCGGGCCTGGCCAAGGCCTGGGCAATCCGGTCCAGCACAGGGTCTTCGTTGAACGGATTCAAAGTCAGGGCCACGGTGACAAGGCAGTCAGCCCGGTAGTGGCGGTAACGCTGCACGGGCCCCTTGTAGCTTTCAATTCCTCCCTTACGTTCCTTTTCCGAGCCAATCTCCGCATTGGTCCGCCAGAGGATGTCTTTCTTGTTGATCTGCGCGGTTTGGTAGTCGCGCAGATCCTGGCCCCGGCGGTCCAGGCGCGATGCGAAAACCAGGCGGCTTTGCAGCCGATCCAGAGCAGGCTGGTCCGGATAGCGAAGGCCCAGCGCATTGCCCAAAAGTCCGGCGAGCAGTGAAGCTCCGGGAAATACATCAGTGGGCCTGATCTCGTCGATGGCTACGTCCCCGAAGGCCATCAGCGGGGCGTCGAGCCGAAGGATGAGGTAGGTCTCCATCAGGACTGCCCAGCCGTGAGAATGGCCCGCTCCACAGCCTGTGCCAGTTCGGGCAGGGACATGCGGCTGGCGGCGGGGGCGGTCATGGCCGAGTCCAGGCTGGCCACCAGACGGGACTCCTTGCAACCGTACATGGCGTCCAGGGAGGTCAGGTGGGTGGACAAAGCCTGGCTTGCCCGCAAGAGGATATCCTCCTGGTCCAGGCGCAGCGGGTCGAGGAAAGCGTTGGCCAGTGTGCGCGGCTGGGACTCGCCCAGCTCGGCCAGCACGAAACCAGCACGGGCATAAGGCGCGGTGGAGCCCAGCTTGGCGCCAGGCGTGACCGTGCACACCAGATGGATGAGGTGGCGCGCAAGGCGGGCGGCCACGGTGCGGTCCGCCGACAGCCATTTTTCGCGCGGTCCGCCGCCAAGGTTCTCCACCAGTCCTGGCACGTCCACCACCACATAGGTGTAGAACAAGCCGCTGGTGAGTTCCGTTGCGCCCAGATGCCCGCTGCCAGAGTGCTCTTCGCGGGTGAGGTCGTCCACGGCTGTAAAATAGTCTGTCTCGGCGGCCTCGGCATGCACTGTAAGGGCGTGGGCCACATGGACGGCGGAGGTCACCCTCGCGGTGGGCTCGCCGCTCAAGAATCGGCCGAACATGGCGGCGTCCACACCGGCCCCCTGCTGAACGAACTCCTTCATCCGGGACTTGAGCAGCTTGTCCGCCTTGGCCTTCTTTGGATCGCCCTTCGCCTGGGTGCAAACATCTCGGGCCAGGCTCAGCAGGAAGGCCAGTTCCGCCTCGCCTAGAACAACCACTTCGCCGCGCTTGTTGGGGTCGGCATCGGCCTTCTTCCCGCCTTTTGTCTTCGCGGACTCTTCTTCCTCCCCACTGCCGCTTTTTTTCCCGAAAAGATCGGCCTGGAAGGAAGCCAGGACGGCGTTGACAACATCCATGGGAAATCCCTCGGCCATGAGGGGGGCGGCCAGCCTCCGGCTGATGACCTCACGGGAACGGACGGCCAGAGACAGGTCTTCGCCCGCCTTGGTCAGGGAATGGGGGTCTTGCGCGAGACGCCAGTGGCGCTTGAGACACTGCGAGCTGATGCGCGTACGTACGGCGCCCCCGAAAGGCATCCGCTTGGCTAGGCCGGAGTCGTCCCGGTTGAGCAGGACAGATGGGTAGCTGGTCAGGGTGGACAACTGCAGGAAGGTGGGCAGGGACATGGCAATCTCCTGGAATGGTAGTTGGAATGCTCTATTCGGCTTTAACAGGGGCGTCCGGTTTCGGGCATGCAGCCGCTTTTGAGCAAGCGGACAGGAAAGATCGCACCAGCTCACGGCGCACACGCACGGCGGTCTCTCCCGGATACAGCAGCAGCCGGGCGAAATCGGTCTGGTCCACGGCTTGATCGTGGCTTGCCAGCAGCCGGGCGGTCAGGCGAATTTGATCTTCCAGGCCCTGGTCGCGGCTTTGCACCAGTCGCATCAAGCGGTGGCGCATGGTGTCGCCGCCCACGCGGGCAAGGGCGGTTCCCAAGCCGATGCCCGCCTGTCCGACCGGAGCCATAAGGGCCATGGCCTGCATGACCACTGCCCACTGCCTCTCCTGGGTCTCGCTACGGAGCAGGTCTTCTGGGATGTGGGCCAGGGCCAGATCCCAGAAGGCCATGGGCCACACCTGCCCAGGCCGCAGGCGGCGCAGGGCGGCCCGCATTCCAGACGGGAAGGATTCCCGGTTGATGATGCGCGCCAGATTTCTGGCTACATCAGTCAGCGCAGACGAACCAGGTCCAGACGGGATGTCGGTTCGTTCATTTTCCATGAGCGTTCCTTCTCAGGGGCTGGGGGTTGAATATCCCGGAAAGCTTTCGTTCCAGCAGTATCTCGGCCTGGGCCTGAGCGAACATTCCCAGGGTGCATGAGGACGGCAGGGACTGTCCGGCCAGCGCAAACCGAGTCCGGGCGCATGAGGCCAGCCAATCCAGCCAGGGGCGCACGCTGTCCACGAGGGTCGCCCCGTCTTCATGCCGTTCCAAGCAGTCCCATAACCGGGGGAAGAAATGCTCGTTGACCTCGTCGTCCATGTCTCGGCGGATCCGGTTGGCCCAGCGGCTGGTCTCAGGTTGCTTGGCGTCCGGGACCGGGCGGCCTGCCTGCATGCGCTTGAGGGCGGCAAGATAAAGGGCCTGCTCGACCCGGCTGGCCAGCTCGATCATGCTTCTGGACATTTCCAGCGCCAGATTCTTTCTGGCTCCCAGGAATCTTGACTGTGCGTGACCGAAAGGCACATGGCGTTCGTGATACCCTTCGGTTTTGCTTTGTCCCCTGGAGAGGAATCGAAAGCAGACCGTCATCGGGCCAGTTCCATCAATTTTGGCTGGCATTTGCATCAAAGAGGGGACGTACTTTTCGTCGTCGAAAAGTACCTCGCACACTTTGTGGTACCGGGGGACTGAATTGTAGGATTTCGGGGTAGTCTCCTTGAGGATAGGCACCCAAGGATCCCCAACGTTCCCATGTGTTTCTTTCGCTTCGACTCTGGTGCTGGAAGCAGTGATATACGTGGCATGGAGAAGCCCGGCTGGAGTCCTCTTCAACCGGGTCAGGCGGGAGATCTCGATGTACCAGGGGTGCAGCCGGGTTGGGGCAAGGCTGGTCTCGCCGTTCCAGGGAACCAACCATACTAGAGCCAGTCCGTGCCGGAAGTCGTAGTCTATGCCGCAAGCGGCCCAGTGGTCAGGATGGTCGAGCAGAATGCGGGTGTCTCTGGCCCAGCACATGTCCACCCGTTGGGACAGTCTGATGCCGACGCCAGATCGGGCACCGTATGCTCCATTTTGCCGTGAGCTGGCTTGATGCCCGCTCCCTCCGAACGGTGCCTGGGTCTGGACCGAGACCAAGGCGTAGACCCAGTGCTCCAGGCTTCCGGGGTCTATCAGCGCGTTTTTGATGCCGTGACGCTTGGCAGTCTCCAGAACGTCCATGTCGTCGGGGGTGGCCCAAAAATCTTCAGGCTTCTGTTTGGCCAGGGCGGAACCTTCCACCGGAGGCTGCATGAACGCGGGCTTGGCCGGGTCCTCCACCACCAGCCGCCAGGGTTCATCGTCGCGAAAATCCGAGGTCAGGGTGCGAAGCAAGACGCGCCAGCCCTCCTCGTCATGCTGGCCCAGCCATGTTTCAGGGTGGCCGGGCCTAGCCTGTGGCAGGTGGCTGTCTCGAAGGGCAAGTGCGGCCAGCTGGCACAGAAAGGCATGCCAGGGGTGGTCCTGATGGGGGCGCAGTTTGGGGAAAGCAAACACCTCGCCGCGCTCCATGGCCGCGAACAGGCCGGGCAGGCTCACCTGACGCTGTCCGCCATCGGGCGTGTCGATGGTCAGCAAAGGATCGACAAGCAGGTTTTCACGGGTCATGCACTCTCCTTTGGTTGCGCATCCGCGCGGCGCAGGCCGAAACGGTCATAGATGAGTGATGCTGTGCCGAAGTGGAATCTTATCACGCCTGCTTCGGCTGTTACGGCAGTTGGGCGGGCGTCCCGTGGAGTGCTGCCAGCCAGCCAGCCCGGAATGCGCAGTCTTGACACCGACTGCCCGAACGGTCCGGGGAGTCTGGGATCAAAGGGTACGTCCGCGTCGTCTAATCCCAGACGTGTAGCTGACTGCTTCTTCTGGTCGCTCCCCACCCCGGCGCTTTTCGGACCATAGGGCTGGTCCCAGTCGACGAGGGCCGCGTTTGCCGCTCCTCTCGCCGCGTAGCAGGTTCCCTGATACGTTTGCAGCTCCTCCGGCCACTTTCCGCCCAACGATTCAGCCAGGTCCCCCAAGGCTTGGGAGTGCGTGGCTTCCTCGACCAATCGTCGGTTGTCCGCAGGGATGTTGATGGCCGTGCCTTCACCGTCTGGACCGGATACAAGCCTCCTCGTGGCCTCCACGCTGACCAGATTGTCATAGGCCCTATCCTTACCGAAACCGTATTTCTTGGCTGTATAGGAGAGCAGCCAGGACTCCGGGTCCCCTTCAGGCGTCAGGACTTGGCAGAGGGGCTCCCTAGCGCAGGCGGGCCGAGGGTGTTCATGGCGATGCAGGCGCCCGATTCGCTGCAAGAGGACGTCCATCGGGGCCAGGTCGGTAATGAGGATGTCGAAATCCACGTCCAGGGATTGTTCAAGGGTCTGGGTGGCCACCACAACTCCAGGCAGGCGAGGGGCGTGCTTTCCGACGCGGCTCACAACAGCCGTGTCGAGCAGCAGGCGGTCTTCGCGGGCGAAGCGACCATGATGCAGGGTAGGCACTCCTTCCACCCGGAAGAGGATGGACGAGGATTCTCCGGCGAAGTTCTCCAAAGCCTGGGCCGTGGCCACGGCCTGGGCCACGCTATTGCGCAGCACGAGAACGCTGGCCCCCTGTTCTGCCCATTTCACGGCAAAAGCGGCCACCGCTTCAGGACGAGTCATGAGGGTCATCGGCCTCACGGTCACGGCTTTTGATCGCCCATGGCCTGCTCCGGGCAGGTGCGCCCCTGAGAGGGTGGTCACAAGGGGATAGGGAGCGTCCCGGCAGGTTGAGAGTGTCGGTTTCACTCGGCAGTGCGCCTTGGTCCGCTGGGCCTCGTCCAAGTAGAGTTGGCGCGCCTCGCCGCCCAAAGTGGCCGACATGAGCAGCACATGGCCGCCCGTCCGTGCAGCGAAGCGCACCAGATTCAGGCCAAGTTGGGTCATGTAGCGGTCGCTCGCATGGACTTCATCTACCACCAGCAGACTACGGCTCAACGATGCAGCCCGCAAATGAGCGTGGGGCAGGCGCATCCCGGCCATCAAGACCTGGTCGATGGTCCCCACGGCCAAAGGGGCCGCCAGGAATCGCTTGGGGCTTTCGCAAGCCCAGAAGCGGGTCGGTTCTGGAGCGTCCGGCCACAGCACCTTGTAGTCAGGTAGTCGCAGGCCCTGGTGCTCGTCGGCACGCAGATAGCCGGGGATGGCCAGAATGACCGGGGGGCTTTCAGTGCCGAAGGCCTTGCGGGCAAAAGTCGTCACGCGTTGATGGAGTTGGGTTGCGGCCAAACGCAGAGGGTTTGCGAAGTACAGGCCGTCCACCAACCCGGCCCAGAACAGCCGCCGGAAAAGAACCAGGGCGGCCTCTGTTTTGCCGTTGCCTGTTTCCGCCTCTACGATAGTAAGGCTACCCCCTTTGGGCAGAGACATTGTTTCCAACACCTGCTGCACGGCATTGGGAGTGTGGCCGTCAAATAGCGAGGCGAATTCAGGTTCGCTGCCCTGCCTCCAGGGATCGGCCATCAGGCCGAGGCTTGAAACGGCCCGTGCTGCGGCCTGACGTGCGAAAAGCATTGGATCGCCGTTAATGGGGCGGCCAGCCTCACCGCAAAAAGGGAAAAAACGCTCATCAGAAGCAATCCAATCGGCCAAAACCACGAGACCGGCGAAAAGATGGCTGAATGCGCTCTGCTCGGGCCAAGTGATAGACCGGTCAAAAGCCTCGGGGAACCAGTCCTTCAACTTTGGCTCCAGGGCGGCGATGTCGGCCAGCGGTTCGCGTCCGTCAGCATTGTCCCAAGCCTGGGCAAGATTCTCACGGTCCCAGGGCGATACTTCCCAGGGAGCCGTCGGGCGGCCATGGTGCGACCAGCTGGCTCCCAGCAGTTGGCAAAGGACATCTGCTGCCTGCTCTTGCCACAACACCAGGAAAGGCAGAGCTTGGCAGAGACGGGGACCGACCGCCTCGGAGAAAAGCCCGGGCAGGACTGCAACATGCCCCATGGTTCCAGCTTCACCCGTACGCTTTCTTTGAAAAACGGGAGCGTATTTACCCAGATCATGCAATACCACAAGCACGGTCAGGGCAGCCCGCAAGCTTGGTCCCAGAGGACGGCCCAAACATGAGTCGATGCGATTGGCTATACACGGCAAGGTGATCAGGGCTTCGAAAGTGGCTGCAACGTCTGCCAAATGGGCCTCAAGGGGATGAATGACCTGTTGATTCTGGGCCGTAGTGTGGAGCTTCCCCCACAAAGGGTACCCGCGGACAGTCTTGGGAGGAGATGAGTTGGCAGGCATGTAAGCCTTTGACCTTGTCAGGCTAAGTAGATTTTGGGGAAGATGCTTCGAGTTCAATTGTTGATAACCAGCGGGCAGCCCTTTCCGGCACAGCAACCACAACAGTGTTATCTCGCCGCTATCGATTCTCTTTAACTGGCGCCCCGCCGCCTCACTTCGCCCCTTTCATCCACCTTTTGCAGAACAGAACTGGGTAAGCGTCCACATCGCCTGGGCGCGCTGTCCAGGCGGTCTCTGGCTGGTTTGGCCTGCCGTGGGATGGGCTGAGTATACAGTCAGGTCCCCGGAAAGATTATTTCTTATGGTCTGAACTCAAGGCGATGAACAAGGTAGGGAAACTGGAAGAGAGAGTGCTATCCAGAATTTTGACGGCAGATATGTGGCAGGAGAGGCATGGCAGATCCTATTGAGATTCGGCCATGAAAATATGGGGGGTATAAGAACAGAAGATGTCTTTAGTTTTAGGGTGGGGTCGAGAGAGGTCTACTGGTGAACTATGCTTTGTCTCAATTCTAATCGGGACGCCTCCTCACTCGGCTTATCTTAGGCTTTCCCCTCACGAAATTTCCTGGGCAAACACAACCCACCACAAGAAAAAGCGGACCCAGGGCGGACCCAAATCCAACACCAACGAAAAAGGGCTTACGGCGATTAACCGTAAGCCCTTGATCTAGCGTGGTCGGGATGAGAGGAGTTGAACCTCCGACCCCCTGAACCCCATTCAGGTGCGCTACCAGGCTGCGCTACATCCCGACGCTGAAGGAGTGTTCATCTACTCTCGGGGCGCGGACCTGTCAATGCGCAATTCCGTCTGGTGCGCATTTTTTTCGAAATTCTTTGCCTCGGCCATGCCGCAAGGGTATTGAAAGGCCAAGGGCAGAGCCTCGACCCTGAGGCGTCCGACCGATCATCATGTTTACAACTCCAGCCGCCGGTCAACCGGCGCTGACCTGGAAGGCCTATGACCAATCATCCTGACAACGCCCCCATACTGGTCACCGGGGCCACCGGCTACGTAGGCGGGCGGCTGGCTCCGCTGCTTCTGGAACGGGGATACCGCATCCGCGCCGTGGCCCGCTCCCTGGACAAGCTCTCCTGCCGGCCCTGGGCTTCGGACCCGCGCTGCGAGCTGGCCCGCGCCGACGTGCTGGACCTGGACAGCCTGCGAAAAGCCCTGGCCGGATGCCGTGCCGCCTACTACCTGGTGCACTCCATGGGCTCGGCTGGCAAGAACTTCGCCGAGGCCGACCACGAGTCCGCCCGCCTCTTCGCCCAGGCCTGCGCTGAGACGGGCGTTGCGTGCATCATCTACCTGGGCGGGCTCGGGGACGAGGGGGCAGACCTGTCGCATCACCTGCGCTCGCGCCTGGAGACCGGCAGGATCCTGGCCTCGGGGCCGGTTCCCGTCACGTTCCTGCGCGCCGCTGCCATCCTTGGGGCGGGCAGCGCCTCTTATGAAATCTTGCGCTCCCTGGTGGAGCGTCTTCCGGTGATGATCACCCCGCGCTGGGTGCGCACCCGCTGCCAGCCCATCTCCATCCGCAACGTGCTGGACTACCTGGCCGGGTGCCTGGAGCACCCCGAGACCGCCGGGCAGACCTACGATATCGGCGGGCCGGACATCCTGGACTACGAGGAGCTGTTTCACATCTATTCCGATGTAGCCGGGCTCCCCAGGCGCATCATCATTCCGGTGCCGTTTCTGAGCCCGAAGCTGTCCAAATACTGGCTGCGTTTCATAACGCCAGTGCCGCCCTCGGTGTTCGCGCCCCTGGTGGAGGGGCTGCGAAACGAGGTGGTCTGCGCCGACAACCGCATCCGCGAGGTGATCCCCGTGCCGCTGCAAAGCGTGCGCGAGACCTTCCAGGCCGCACGGCGCGAACTGAAGGACCGGCTGGTTCCCACCTGCTGGTCCGATGCGGGGCAGGTGCGCGCGCCGGAGTGGCTGGTGTGCGGCGACGTGCCCTACGCTGGCGGCAAGGTCTACGAGATAGGCTACAAGGCCGTGCTTTCGGCCCCGCCGGAAAAGGTCTGGACCGCCGTCGAGTCCATCGGCGGGGAGCGGGGCTGGTACTTCGCGGACATCCTGTGGAAGCTGCGCGGTCTGGTGGACCGTATGATGGGCGGCGTGGGGCTTGGCCCTGGCCGGAAGAATCCCCAGTGCCTGCTGGTGGGCGACAGCCTGGACTGCTGGCGCGTGCACGCCTCGGAGCCGCCCCGGCGCCTCGTGCTGCTGGCTGCCATGAAGTCGCCGGGCGAGGCTGCGCTGGAGCTGTCGCTTGAGCCAGCCCAGGGCGGAGCTACGGAGTTCACCCTGCTGGCCCGGTTCCAGCCGCGCGGACTGGTCGGGCTGGTGTACTGGTACGGGCTGTTCCTCCCGCATCTGGTGCTGTTTCGGGGCATGATCCGGGGACTGGCCAAGGCTTGCGGGGCGGCGATAGTGTCGGAACCGACGCGCTTCACGCCCGCCGTGCCGGGGCAATGCCGCCTGCCGGAGCGCCGTGGATGACGTTTATGTAACGACGTGGGCGCTGGCCTTGATTTTTGCCCCCTGCCCGAGTAGCCCAGGCTGGACTTGATAAGGGGGGCTGATGCCGCGCTTTGTCTCATCCATGCCTGCCCGCAGAGGGGTTGCGGTTGCCGACGGCCTGGTGCTGCTGGGCATTTTCGTGTTGTTGTACGCCGGAATCCGCCTGGCGGGCCAGTCCCCGGAGATCGTGGACGGCCCGGCCATCTCCACGGACCCCTCCGAGCTGCCCTGGTATGCGCTGCTTTCGGTGGGGCGCATGGCTGCGGCCTACTTCCTCTCGCTTATCTTCACCTTCACCTACGGCACCATGGCCGCGTCCAGCCTGCGGGCCAGGCCGGTGCTGCTGCCTGTTCTGGACATCCTCCAGAGCGTACCCCTGCTCTCGTTCCTGCCCGTGGTCATCCTGAGCCTCACCGCCATCATGCCCACGCAACTGGCCGTGGAGCTCTCGGCTATCGTGCTCATCTTCACCAGCCAGGCCTGGAACATGACCTACTGCTGGTATCAATCCCTGACCACCATCCCCGGCGAGATAACCGAGGCGGCGCGCATCTTCCGCATGAACCCCTGGCTGCGGTTCCGGGTGGTGCAGCTGCCCTTCGCGGCCATCAGCCTGCTGTGGAACTCCATGATGAGCTGGGCCGGGGGCTGGTTCTTCCTCATGGCCTCGGAGATGTTCACCGTGGGGCAGAAGGACTTTCGCCTGCCCGGACTTGGGGCCTTCCTGCAGGAGGCCTCGGCCAAGGGCGACATGGAGGCCATTGCCTGGGGCGTGGGCACCCTGGTGGCGGTCATTGTCATCCTGGACATCTTCGTGTGGCGGCCTCTCATGGCCTGGTCTGAGCGCTTCAAGCTGGAGATGTTGGAGTCCGAGCACCCGCCCACCTCCTGGGTGCTGGAGTCGGCCCGGTCCTCGCGGCTGATCGGCTGGTTTACCGACGTGGTGATCGACGGCCTGCTGGAGCGCATGGACGCCCTGATGTCCCGGCTGCTTCCCGAGGGGGGCTTCCGCGTGCGCGCCGGGCGCGCCTCCTGGCTGCTCTGGGTTCCTCTCGGCGCGCTGGGGCTTGTGTGCGCCTACGGCGCGTTCCAGGCCTCGCTCCTCCTGGTGCAGGTTCCCGGAGACCAGTGGTACGAAATCATGGTGGGTCTGCTGGCCACGCTTTTGCGGGTCTGGACCTCGCTGGCCCTGGCCCTGGCCGTCACCCTGCCCCTGGGGCTCTCCATCGGGCTGAACCCCCGCGTGGCCCGGGTGGGCCTGCCCCTGGTGCAGGTGATGGCCTCCATCCCCTCCACGGCGCTCTTCCCGGTGGTGCTCATGGCGCTCATGCAGCTTCCGGGCGGGCTGGCCGTGGCCTCGGTGTTCCTGATGTTCATGGGCTCGGTCTGGTATATGCTTTTCAACGTGATGGCCGGTGCCTCGGCCATCCCGCGCGAGCTCATCAGCATGAGCGACACCGTGGGCATCCGGGGGTTCGAGCGCCTGAAGACCTTATACCTGCCCGCGCTGTTTCCGTTTCTGGTCACAGGCGGCATCAACGCCACGGGGGGGGCCTGGAACGCCTCCATCGTGGCCGAGTACGCCCTGGTGGGCGGCGGGCACGTGGCCACCACGGGCCTGGGCGCGGTGATCGCCCAAGCCACCGCCGCCGGGGACTATCCGTTGCTTTTGGCCTCCACCCTGGTCATGGTGCTTACGGTGGTGGGCTTCAACCGTTATTTCTGGCGCAGGCTCTACAATCTGGCCGCCGAACGCTACGTCATGGAGTGAGCCATGCAGAACCGCACCGAACTTGAGCGCCTGGTGGGTGTAAGCCAGGTCTACGGCACGGGCTTCCGCCAGTTCCACGCCGTGAAGGATATCAACATGTCCTTCCTGGAAGGCGAGATCGTCTCCCTGCTCGGCCCTTCCGGCTGCGGCAAGTCGACGCTTCTACGCATCATCACCGGCCTGCAGAAGCCTACCGCCGGGCAGGTGGTCTACCGCGACACCCCCCTGGCCGGGGTCAACCCCAGGGCGGCCATCATCTTCCAGACCTTCGCGCTGTTTCCCTGGCTCACGGTGCAGGAGAACGTGGAAGTGGCTCTCAAGGCGCGCGGTGTGTCTTCCAAGCTGCGCACGCGCCGCGCCCTGGACATGCTGCACCGCGTGGGCCTGGAAGGCTTCGAGACCGCCTACCCGCGCGAGCTCTCGGCGGGCATGCGCCAGAAGGTGGGCTTTGCGCGCGCTCTGTCCATCGAGCCGGAGATCCTCTGCCTGGACGAGCCGTTCTCCTCGCTGGACCCCCTCTCCGCCGAGTCGCTTCGCGGCGAGCTTCTGGAGTTGTGGACCACCGGGGCCATCCCCACCAAGTGTCTGGTCATGGTCTCCCACAACATCGAGGAGGCCGCCCTGATAAGCGACCGCATCGTGCTCATGGACAAGGAGCCCGGACGCATCGTGGCCGAGCTGGCCGTTGACATGCCGCACCCGCGCGACCGCAAGTCCAGGCAGTTCTTGGAAATAGTGGACAGAGTGTTCGCCATTCTGGCCGGGCAGACCCTGCCCGAGGCCGACGAGCACGGCTCCGCCCCTGGCGCGCCCGGCAAGACCCGCGCGCTTCCGCACATCGAACTGGGCGACCTGTTCGGCCTGGTGGAGCACATCGATTCCATCCCCGGCAACACCGCCGACATCTACCGCATGGCCGACGAGTTCCAGATGGAGGTGGACGAGGTGCTCCCCCTGGTGGAGGCCGCAGAGCTTCTGGGTCTGGCCGTGGTCAGCAAAGGCGACATTTCCCTGACCGTCCTTGGCGAGACCTTCGCGGAAGCCTCCATCAGCGCGCGCAAGGAGATCTTCGCCAGCCGCATCCGCAGGCTCCCCTTCTTCCAGTGGCTCCTGACGCTTCTTCGCAAGTCCGACCGGCACCAGCTGAAGTGGGACGTGGTGCAGATGGCCCTGGAGCTGGAATTCCCGCCGCGCGAGGCCGAAAAGCAGCTGGAAACCGCCGTCACCTGGGGGCGTTACGCGACAGTGCTGGCCTACGAGGACGACACCGGCGTCATGAGCCTGGAGCCGGAGCAGGCGGCGGGACGCGCGGCCTAGCCGGATAGCAGGAGTAATGCTTGGAGGGAGGATGGCGCGGGAGGGGACGGAGTTGTTGGGGTATGTTGGGGATGGTTGTTGTCGTATGGTAAAAGACAGCCTCCGGCGGCCAAAGGGCTTCGCCCTTGTGGAATCCCATATGGGGCCGGGATGTCCCGGTTCGTTCGACGATGGCCGGTGAAGGCTGGCAGTGACGCCGTTGCCGGAGGCAGGCCGCAATGGTCCTGGCCCATGTTGTGCAAAGAGCCAAGCCGCATTGCCACCCCGGCAGAATCGGCCTATCTAAACGGCCAATGCGTCCCCGTGAGGCCCGTCATGAAATACGTCTTACGCGTTTTCTCCCTAGCCGCGATGGTGTCTTTGAGCCTTGTTCTGTCGCTGGCCGCGTCCGGCACGGCGTTGGCCGCCCAGAAGGCCGCGCCCAAGGCCGCGACGACTCCCGACCAGAACGCCCAGAGCCTTCAGGAATTCTTCAAGGGTGAGACCGCCCCCTCGCCCAAGTCCCTGGATTTTGTGGTGGACGGCGGCTACGCCGACATCCAGACCGAGACGCCCGAATCCTCGGGCCGCTATTTCATGGCCGCGCAGAACATCGCCGCCGTGGCCCAGGACATCTACAGGCTGGACCTGACCTTCAAGAAGAAACTCCAGCGCGACGTCATCGATCTGGCCCCCGAATACTTCTTCACCCAGCAGCGCAGCTATTACTTCTGGTACAACGGCGGCAACCGGATCGTCTTCAAGCTGGGCAACGCCCGCAAGGAATTCAAGATACAGAAGAAGGAACTCACCGAGATCAAGGTGAAGTCCCTGGAGACCTACTCCATCGAGAAGACCAAGCTCCAGATGGACCTGGCCTTCGTCGATGGCGGCACCAAGGTGTCCTTGCTGCTCAAGTTCCGGTAGCGGCGCGTTATTGAAAAACATGAAATGTTTTTCAATAACAAAAGCAATGATTTTCTCTGGTTAAGTTCATACAGTGTATGGGCGTATACCTTGAGAACTCCACAGCAGGGGCAGCCATGCTGCGAATCAAAAGAGTCTATGACGCGCCCGCGCCGGACGACGGGAAGCGCTATCTGGTGGACCGGCTCTGGCCCCGCGGCCTGAGCAAGCTGGAGCTGAACCTGGACGGCTGGCACAAGCACCTGTCCCCCAGCACGGAGCTTCGCCAGTGGTTCGGGCACGAGCCGGCCAAGTGGGACGAGTTCAAACGCCGCTACGCGGACGAACTCGCCTCGCGGCAGGTCGGCCACCTGCTTGAGAGGCTGCGCGACGAGGCCGCAGCCGGAAACGTCACGCTTCTGTTCGCCGCGAAAGACCTGGAGCATAATCATGCGCTGGTGCTGCGTGACTTCATAGCAGGCGCGTGAGGGGACCGCTTTCGCGGCCTCATATGTTCTTTCCTCCGCTCCCGGACGTGATCGGGAAAATTCGTCAGAATGTGCAAAATCCGCTATAATTATAGGGGATTCCAAAGGGACTTGTCCCTTTGGCCGCCGGAGGCTTTTCCCAGCGCAACTTTCCCCCACCCCTTGCCGCTCTCCCGCCCCCTCTGAACAACTCTCCGGCGTGATCGCTCCAAAATTCCCCAGGCTCCCCAAACGAAAAAGGGGAGCTCGCGCTCCCCTTTGCGTTCTCTTGCCGAATCCCGCGCTATTTGTAGGCCGCGCCGTGCGCCGCCGACTTCACGCTCTTGGCATAGCGCCGCAGCAGTGCAGACGGCATGGGTTTCTCCACGGGCTTGAAAGCGGCCTTGCGCCGGGCCATCTCTTCTTCGCTGATCATCAGGTCCATGCGGCGCGCCGGGATGTCGATCTCGATGGTGTCGCCGTCTTCCACCAGACCGATGGGGCCGCCCTCGGCGGCTTCAGGCGAAACGTGCCCGATGGCCGGGCCGCGCGTGCCCCCGGAGAAGCGCCCGTCGGTGATGAGTGCCACGTCCGAGCCCAGGCCCATGCCCATGATGGCGGCGGTGGGCGAGAGCATCTCGCGCATGCCGGGGCCGCCCTGGGGGCCTTCGTAGCGGATGATGAGCGCCTGTCCCTTGGTGACCTCGCCGCCGAGGATGGCCGCGTAGGCTTCCTCCTCGGAGTTGAAGCAGCGGGCCGTGAGGCTGCGCTTCATCATCTCCGGGGCCACGGCCGACTGCTTGACCACCGCCCCGTCGGGGGCCAGGGAGCCGCGCAGCACGGCGATGCCGCCCTGCTGCGAATACGGCTCGGCGTCGCGGATCACGTCCGCGTCGCGGATCACAGGATTAAGCTCCGCCAGGTTCTCGGCCACGGTCCTGCCGGTGACGGTGAGGGCCGAGGTGTCAATGAGCCCGCGCTTGGCCAGGGCGTTCATCACGGCGGGGATGCCGCCCGCGCGGTGCAGGTCCTCGATGTGGTGGTGGCCGGCGGGGGAGAGCTTGCACAGGTTGGGGGTCTTGGCGCTCACGGCGTCGAAGATGTCCAGGGTCAGGTCCAGGCCCGCTTCCGCGAAGATGGCGGGCAGGTGCAGCACGGTGTTGGTGGAGCAGCCGAGCGCCATGTCCATGGTCACGGCGTTGGCCACGGAGGCCTTGGTGACGATGTCGCGGGGCTTGATGTCCTTTTTCAGGAGATCCATCACCAGGGCTCCGGCGCGCTTGGCCAGCCGCACGCGATCGGCGGTGACGGCGGGGATGGTGCCGTTGCCGGGCAGGGCCAGCCCGATGGATTCAGAGAGGCAGTTCATGGAGTTGGCCGTGAACATGCCCGAGCAGGAGCCGCAGCCGGGGCAGGCCTTCATCTCCAGGTCGCCAAGCTCGGCCTCGTTCATCTCGCCGCGCTTGACGCGCCCCACGGCCTCGAACACGTTGATGAGGTCCACGGGGCCGCCCGCCGAGGTCCCGGCAAGCATGGGGCCGCCGGAAACCAGCACCGCCGGGATGTTCAGGCGCAGCATGGCCATGAGCATGGCGGGCACGGTCTTGTCGCAGTTGGGGATGAGCACCAGGGCGTCGAAGGGGTGCGCCGTGGCCATGATCTCGATGGAGTCGGCGATTATCTCCCGGCTGGGCAGGGAGAAGCGCATGCCCGCGTGGTTCATGGCCAGGCCGTCGCACACGCCGATCACCGGGAACTCCATGGGGGTTCCCCCGGCGGCGCGTACGCCCGCCTTGGCGGCGGCGGCGATGGTGTCCAGGTGGATGTGTCCGGGTACGACCTCGTTGGCGGAGTTGACGATGCCTATGAGGGGGCGCTCCATCTCCTCGCGGGTCATGCCCAGGGCGTGGAGAAGGGAACGATGGGGGGCTTTTTCGATCCCGCCGGTCATGAGTTTGCTGCGCATGGTTGCTCCTTGGAAGCGGTGCTTGGGTGGGATGCAGGGTGGATAGCCGCTCCGGGCGCTGATGTCATCCCGGAAAACGCCATGACAGAAAACCGTGGGGATGGTATGCCGTTCAGCTGTGGCGCCGCTATGCCGATGAAATCGGTAGGGATTGCGGCTTGAGGTTTATTACGAAAAATGAAAAGAAGATGTATTCCTTGTTGCGTGCAATATCTTAGGTGGGGGGCTCCGGTTGCATGGAGCCCGGCAGGAGCATGAAGACGCATGGCCAAGTCGCAAAAGAAAGGCGAGGGCGAGAAAGCGGCGGTTCAGGAGACGGCCGGGGACGCTCCGTTTCAGCCGGAGGCGTCCAGGCCGGCATACGTCGTGGGCATCGGGGCGTCCGCCGGGGGGTTCGAGGCCCTCGAGCGCTTCTTCAATGCCATGCCGTCGGATTCCGGCATGGCGCTGGTCATCGTGCAGCATCTTTCCCCGGATCATAAGTCGCTCATGGTGGAGCTGCTGTCTCGCCACACCAAGATGATCGTGCATCAGGCCGAGGAGGGCATGGCCCTGGAGGCCGACAACGTCTACCTGATCCCTCCCAAGAAGATCATGACCGTCCACCAGGGGCGGCTGCATCTGGCGGACAAGGCCGACCGGCCTGTGCCGACCTTTCCCATCGACATTTTCTTCAACTCGCTCGCGGAGGACAACGCGGAGCGGGCCATAGGCGTCATCCTTTCGGGCACGGGCTCCGACGGAAGCCGGGGGCTTCGGGCCATCAAGGAAGAGGGCGGCGTGATCATGGTGCAGGACCCGTCGTCCTCCAAGTTCGACGGCATGCCGCGAAACGCCATCGGCACGGGCCTGGCCGACTACATCCTGCCCCCGGAGCAGATGCCGGGCGAGCTGCTCAAGTACGCACGCCACCCCTTCGCCCGGGGCGAGCGCGAAGCCAAGGCCAAGGAACCGGGCGAGGAAGGCAGGCTTTCGCGCATCTACACGTTGCTCAAAAGCCATTCCGGCGTGGACTTCACCTTTTACAAGCAGTCCACGGTGCTCAGGCGCATCGAGCGCAGGCTGTCCATCAATCAGCTGGAGAGCCTGGAAGACTACGTCAAATATCTCTACGCCAACCCCGACGAGACCAGCGTCCTGTACAAGGACCTGTTGATCGGCGTCACCCGTTTTTTCCGCGACCCCGAGGCCTTCGAGCTCATCAAGCGCAAGGCGCTCCCGGAGATCTTCAAGAGCAGGCCCGGGCCGATACGGGCCTGGGTGTGCGGCTGCTCCACGGGCGAGGAGGCCTACACCATGGCCATGCTCTTCCGGGAGTACATGGACGAGACGGGCGACTTCCGCGACGTGAAGATCTTCGCCACGGACATCGACAAGGACGCCCTGGAGTTCGCCTCCAACGGCATGTACCCGGAGAACATCGTCGCGGACCTCACCCAGGAGCGTTTCCGCAACTACTTCATAAAATCCGGCGACAAGTACCGGGTGGTCAAGGCCATCCGGGAGATGGTCATCTTCGCCCTGCAGAACATCGTCAAGGACCCCCCGTTCAACAAGATCGACCTGCTCTCCTGCCGCAATATGCTGATCTACCTCCAGCCGGTGTTGCAGCAGAAGGCGATGGCTTTCTTCAACTTCGCCCTGAACGAGGGCGGGTTCATGCTGCTGGGCTCCTCGGAGACGGTGGGCTCCTTCACGAACCTGTTCTCGCCCTTCGACACCAAGTGGAAGCTCTACCGCTGCCGGGGCAAGCACCTGCCCCTGCCTGCCGAAGGCTTCAGCATCACCACCGTGCGCAAGAAGTCCCCCCTGAAGATGCTGGGGCGCGCCGGGGCGGCAAGCGTGGAGTCCCCGTTCGAGCGTGCCATCTCGGGCATCCTGGAAGATCTGCTGGACCGCTACGTGCCGCCCACGCTCATCATCAACCAGGACTACGAGGTGATGCACATCCGGGGAGACGTATCCCGCTTCGTGGGGCTGCGCACCGGCAAGACCAGCCTGAACGTCTCGAGTCTTGTCCGAAAGGACCTGGCCATCGCCCTGGAGACCGGCATCAACAAGGCGCTTCGCGACAACAAGCAGACCATCTACAAGGACATCCACCTCAAGGACGGCAGCGAGGGCTTCCGCATCGACCTGTGCATCCTGCCCTACCACGACGACCGCTCCGGCGAAAAGCTGGCGGCGGCCGTCTTCAAGGAGGTGCAGGAAGAGTGCGCGGGCGTGCGCCCGGGCGAGCCGTTTGACCTGGACGTCAAGGCCCGCCAGCGCATCGGAGACCTGGAAAACGAGTTGCAATACACCCGTGAGAACCTCCATGCCACCATCGAAGAGGTGGAGACCACCAACGAGGAGCTCCAGGCCACCAACGAGGAGATGCTCTCGGCCAACGAGGAGCTCCAGTCCACCAATGAGGAGCTCCAGTCCGTCAACGAGGAGCTCATCACGGTCAACGCCGAGTACCAGTCCAAGATTTCCGAGCTGACCGACTTAAACAACGACATGAACAACCTGCTCTCCTCGACGAACATCGGGGTGATCTTCCTGGACCGCGACCTCTGCGTGCGCAAGTTCACCCCGGCCATCCGCGAAGAGATCAACCTCATGGATTTCGACATCGGCAGGCCCATCGCCCACATCTCGCTCAACATAAAATACGAGCACCTGGTGGACGACGCCAGGCATGTCCTCGATCATCTGGCCCCACTCCAGCGGGAGGTGGTCTCCAACACGGGCTGCGTACTGCTCATGCGCATGCTGCCCTACGTCACCGTGGACAATGTGGTGAAGGGCGTGGTGATCACCTTCGTGGACGTCACCGAGATCAAGAAGACTGAGGCCAGGGTGCGCAAGCTCTCCAAGGCGGTGGAGGTAAGCCCGTCCATGGTGGCTCTCACCGACGCCAAGGGCCGCGTGGAGTACGTGAACCGCAGCTTCGCGCAGCACACGGGCTACTCCCCGGACGAGATCGCCGGGCAGAACCTCTCGGCGCTCAGCTCCGGGGACATGTCCGAGGCCGAATTCAAGCGCATGTGGAAGATGGTGGGCGGCGGCAAGACCTGGAGCGGCCAGCTGACCAGCCGCAAGAAGGACGGTTCCATCTACGTGGAACAGGCGTCCATAGTCCCCGTCACCGACGACTCGGGCGTCGTCGCGAACCTGCTGAAGCTCTCCGAGGACATCACCCGGCGCATAAACGACGAGCGCGAGTTGCTGGAACACCGCAACCGCCTGGAAGAGCTGGTGCGCACCCGCACGGCGGAGGTGGCCAAGGCCTGCACCTCGCTGGACGCGCGCGAGGACGTCATCGTGACCATCGAGGCGGACCAGACCGTGGGCTTTGCCAACAACAAGGCCTGCCAGGAGCTCGGGCGCGAGCGCAAGTCCGTGGAAGGCAGGAACTGGTTCGACACCTTCGTTCCCAAGGAGCAGCGGGAGCAGGAACGCGCCCGCTTCCTGGAACTGCTCGCCAGGGGCGGCGTGGCCAGCGGGCCTCGCGCCGGGGCGGTTCTGGCCAAAAAAGGCCGCGCCGTGGCGCTGGAGTGGACGGAAAAGGCGCTTTATGACGACGCTGGACTGCTGAGCGGCGTCATGCTGATCGGTTCCCTGGTCAAGTGACCAAAGGCGTGTAAGGAGACGGTTTCGTGCCCAGCAATTCGGAAGACAGGCTTGCAGCCCTTCGCGCCAAGGCGGAGTCCATACTCGACGGCATGAGTACGAAACCCATGGAGGTCTGTGGGAACGATCTCAAGGCCATCCTGCACGAGCTCTCGGTCCATCAGATCGAGCTTGAGATGCAGAACGAGGAGTTGGCCAAGTCGCGCGACGAACTGGAACGCTCGCGCGACAAGTATCAGCAACTCTACGACTTCGCGCCGCTCGGCTACCTGAGCCTGAGCCACGAGGGCCTCATCCTCGAGGCCAACCTGGCCGGAGCGAGACTCTTGGGGGTGGAGCGCAACTACCTTCTGCGAAAGCCCCTCATCACCTACCTGGCCCCAGAGAGCCAGGGCGTCTTTTTCCGGCACCGCACCGCCGTGTTCGAGGAGCGCTCGCCCCAGACCTGCGAGCTGGTCTTCATGAACCGCGACGGGGAGCGCGTGTTCG
Source organism: Fundidesulfovibrio putealis DSM 16056 (assembly GCF_000429325.1). Classification (NCBI taxonomy): domain Bacteria; kingdom Pseudomonadati; phylum Thermodesulfobacteriota; class Desulfovibrionia; order Desulfovibrionales; family Desulfovibrionaceae; genus Fundidesulfovibrio; species Fundidesulfovibrio putealis. The sequence goes on along the minus strand of NZ_KE386885.1, from coordinate 128,403 downwards.
CCGCCGTGCATTCCCAGGTGATGCGGGCGGGCACGCTCGGCGAGGTGTGCCTCTCTGCCGTGACGGACATAACAGAGCGCATCCAGGCCGAAGAGGACCTGCGGGACTCGGAGATACGCTTCAGGCAGCTGGTGGAGAACATCCGCGAGGTGTTCTGGGTGCGAGACCTCCCCTCGGAGCGCATCCTGTACGTGTCTTCGGCCTACGTCGACGTGTGGGGCCGCAGCACCTCCTCGCTCTACGCCAACCCCGCCACCTTCGAGGAGGCCATCCACGAGGCCGACCGCGCCTCCGCGCGCTCGGCCATGGAGCGTTTGCGGCTGTACGGGGAGAAGGTGTCCCAGCGCTTTCGCGTTGTGCGCCCCGACGGCGGGATACGCTGGGTCTGGGCCAGGGCCTTTCCCATCCGCGACAACCAGGGCAAGACCTACCGCGTGGTTGGCCTGGCCGAGGACATCACCGAGACCCGCCGCCTGGAAGACGAGCTGCGTTCCGCCAAGGAGACCGCCGAGCGCGCCAGCCTGACCAAGAGCGAATTCCTGGCCAACATGAGCCACGAGATCCGCACCCCCATGAACGCCATCATCGGCATGACAAAACTGCTCATGGAGGGCTCCCTCGCTCCCGAGCAGCGCGACCTGCTGGCGGACGTGGAGAGCGCCGGGGGCGCGCTTCTGTCCATCATAAACGACATACTGGATTTCTCGAAGATCGAGGCCGGGAAGGTGGACATCAAGCTGGAGGACTTCGACCTGTGGAGCCTCCTGAACGCCCTGGTGCGCACCCTGTCGCCTTCTGCGCAGCGCAAGGGCCTGCCGCTTCGCCTGGAGATAGCCACCGGCACCCCCCGCGCCGTGCGCACCGATCCGGGCAGGCTGCGCCAGATCCTCCTCAATCTGGTGGGCAACGCCGTGAAGTTCACCCCGGCGGGGCAGGTCACCATAAAGGCCTGGGCCAGCCCCGGACAGCTGCACGGCGAGGACGGCTCGTCCTTCGCCACCGTGAACTTCTCCGTGGTCGACACCGGCATCGGCATCCCCGGGTCCAAGCTCGACGTCATCTTCGACACCTTCATCCAGGCCGACCTGACCACCACCAAGTCCTACGGCGGCACCGGGCTGGGGCTGGCCATCAGCAAACGGCTGGTGGAGCTGCTGGGCGGGTCCATCCGCGTGGCCAGTGTTGTGGGCGAGGGGTCGTCGTTCTCCTTCTCCATTCCCGTGGAGATCGTGCGCCAAGAGGTCCGGGAACAACCGGCCCCGCAGCCGCAGTCTCTCCCGGACGGCGGCTGCGAGGCCAGGAACATCCTGCTGGCGGAGGACAACGAGCTCAACCGCCGTTTCGCGGTCAAGTTCCTGCGCATGCGCGGGTATGAGGTCACGGCGGTGAGCAACGGCAGGGAAGTCCTGGAGGCATTGGCCAAAGAACATTTCGACCTGGTGCTCATGGACATCTCCATGCCCGAAATGGACGGCCTTGAAGCCACCATGGCCGTTCGCGCCCATGACGGCTCCGCCTTCAATCCGGGCATTCCCATCATCGCGGTCACGGCCCACGCCGTGAAGGGCGACGAGGAACGCTTCCTGTCCACGGGGATGAACGCCTACCTTGCCAAACCGCTCGATCTGGCGCAATTTGAACAAGTGGTGCGGGAGGTGGCGGCCTCCGCGCCCCGTTTTGACGGTTCGCCCAAAGACGCTCCAAGCGATGCGGCCGGCTCCGGCACGCCTGCCGCGCAGGCCCCGCCGTTCGACACCGCCCTTCAGGAGCAGCGTTTTGCGAACATGCGGGATTTCCTGCCCGAGCTGCTCGGCCTGTTCCAGAAGAACGTGGGTCCGGCCCTGCAGGCGCTGCGGGATTCGCTCGACAAGGACGATCTGGCCGAAGCGTCCAAGGCCGCGCATACCCTGAAAGGCATGGCCGCCGTGGTGTGCGCCACTCCCGTGCAGACCCTGGCCGGAGAGGTGGAGAGCGCGGCCAGGAGCGGCGACATGCAGGCAACGCGGGCGCTGCTCATCACTCTGGACGAGGCCGTCAGCCGGGCTCTGGCCTGCCTGAACTGCGCCCCAAAGGCCTGACGCATGAGCGAATACGCTGCTAAAATCTCCCCTGATTCCACCAGTGTGGGGCTCTCCCACACCAGGTTGTTCACCTTCGCCCAGGACGAACCCTTCCCTCTGGAATCCGGCGCGTCCATCGGCCCCGTGACCCTGGCCTACGAGACCTACGGCACCCTGGCCCCAGACGGCTCCAACGCAGTGCTGGTCTGCCACGCCCTCACCGGCGACGCCCACGCGGCAGGCCTGTCCTCCCACGCCGACCCAAAGCCCGGCTGGTGGGAGGTGATGATCGGACCCGGCAAAGGCATCGACACCGACAAGCACTTCGTCATCTGCTCCAACGTGCTGGGCGGCTGCATGGGGTCCACCGGCCCGGCCTGCGCCGATCCGGCCACCGGACAGCCCTACGGCCTGGATTTCCCGGTGATCACCATAGGCGACATGGTGCGCGCCCAGAAGGCCCTGCTGGAGCACCTGGGCATAACGCGCCTCCTGGCGGTGATCGGCGGCTCCATGGGCGGCATGCAGGTGCTGGACTGGGCCGCGCGCTTCCCGGACATGGTGGTCTCCGCCATCGCCCTGGCCACCGCCGCCAAGCACTCCGCCCAGCACATCGCCTTCCACGAGGTCGCCCGCCAGGCCATCCTGGCCGACCCCGACTTCAACGCGGGCAGCTACTACACCGGGAACAAACCCGAGCACGGCCTGGCCGTGGCCCGCATGATCGGCCATATCACCTACCTCTCCGACGAGGCCATGCGCCACAAATTCGGGCGCGGCCTCCAGGACCGCGCGGACTTCTCCTTCAGCTTCGAGGCCGACTTCCAGGTGGAGTCCTACCTGCGCTACCAGGGCCGAAAGTTCGTGGAGCGCTTCGACGCCAACTCGTTTCTGTACATCACCCGCGCCGCCGACTACTTCGACCTTGCCGCCACCCACGGGGGCGGCTCCCTGGCCAAGACCTTTTCCAACGGGCGCACACGCTTTCTGGTGGTCTCCTTCAGCTCGGACTGGCTCTACCCCACCTACCAGTCGCGCGAGCTGGTCCAGGGCCTCAAGCGCGCAGGCCGCGACGTCAGCTTCTGCGAGATCGAGGCCCAGTGGGGGCACGACGCCTTCCTGCTGGACAACCCGCGCCTCGCCGGGCTCATCTCCGGGCATCTGGAACGCACCCGGCACGACCTGGAAAAAGGGCTCCTCTGATGCGCTACGACCTGGACCTCATCGCCTCCTGGATCACCCCCGGCTCGCGCGTGCTGGACCTGGGCTGCGGCCAGGGGGAGCTTTTGGAGTTCCTGCACGAGGCCAAGCAGGTGCGCGGCTTCGGCGTGGAGCAGGACGAGGCCAAGGCCGCGTCCGCCATCAGCCGGGGCGTATCCGTGCTGCAAGGCGACTTCAGCCGCGAAGTGCGCGACTACCCCGACAAGACCTTCGACTTCGTGGTGCTCTCCCAGACGCTCCAGCAGGTGCCTGAACCGCTGCCCGTGCTGGAGCAGATCCTGCGCGTGGGCAAAAAAGCCGTGGTCAGCTTCCCCAACTTCGCCCACTGGCGAAACCGCTGCCAGCTGTTCTTCCAGGGCCAGGCACCCGTCACGCCGGAACTCCCCTACGACTGGCACGACACGCCCAACATCCGCGTCATCGCCTTCAAGGACTTCACACGCTTCTGCAACCGCTACGGCATCACCATCCTGGAAGCCGTGGGCGTCAAGACCGATCCGGCCTCGCGATCAGGTCTCGTGCTGCGCTGGCTGCCCAACCTGCGGGCCACGTATGGGATTTTTTTGTTGAGTAAAGAGTAAGAGCCTCCGGCGGGCAAAGAGGGCTCCGCCCTCTCTGCACTCTCCCGCCAGGGGGATGATCCCCCTGGACCCTGCATCCGCTTCGCGGGCAGCACCGTTACGTTTCAGATATCTCGCAAGAAAGCCCTGAAGCGCGCAAAGCCGCGCTTCAGAGCTTGTTTTTTGATTGCGACGCTATCGGCGATGGCTGCCAGAATGCACTGTGTCAAAAGACCCTGATCTGGATCGGATTTCCTCAGGATAAAGCGCAGTTCACGCGGGCCGGGGGTGGGAGGTGTAACGGACGCGCCATGGGCGGCGGGCGACGAATCGTCTTCAAATCGGTTCGAGCCCGCCGCCCATGGCGTGGACGGGACAGCTCCCACCCCCGGCCACCACAAGCCTCCCGCATACCACGCGAAGCAAGCAGCCGGTATTTGGATTCGCCGTCCTCAGGGGGAAACAGTACAAATGAAGAGGCCCCCTCCGTTGGCGGAGAGGGCCTCAGTATCGATGCGGGCTATCGTCACAGTTCAAGTAGCAGTGTCCTCAGCCATAACACAAACCAAAGACGTCAAATCATCTGTAGCCGTAACCGTAGCCAGAGACATTCCAATCGTTCGTAACTGTAGCCAGAGGCAACTCAAATCGTCAGTAGCTGCAAACTGAACAAAAGGCACTCAAGTCATTCGTAGCAGTAACTGTAGCCAGAGACATTCCAATCGCTCGTAACTGTGGTCAGAGGCAACTCAAATCGTCAGTAGCTGCAAACTGAACAAAAGGCACTCAAGTCACTCGTAGCAGTAACCGTAGCCAGAGACATTCCAATCGCTCGTAACTGTAGCCAGAAGCAACGTAACTCGTCAGTAGCTGTAGCCTGATCAGAAAGCGTTCAAATCATCTGTAGCCATGCACATAGTCTGAGGCATTTCGGTCTTTCGTAGCGGTAACTCAAGGCAATCAAGTCGTCGTCAACTGTAGCTGTTGCCAGAGACATTCCAATCATCATCAACAAAAGACATCGTAGCCGTAAAAATACAGTTTGTGTTCTTAGCTTAACTTGCCCAATCCGAGAATGTACTTTTCAGTTTCAGCATGATTCAATGGCATCCCTCCGTTCGAGGTTGAATCAACAGTCGCCTGAACACGTCTTCCAGATATGCTCGGCTTCGATGGTTGTCCAGAGGAAAGTGGTCTGTTTTTTCGATTTATTTCATGGGTGGTCTCGGCCCTGTGGTTTCGGGGGCTTCAGCTCGCTTCCCGCAACAAATCGATGTGTTTCGATATCTCGCAAGAAAGCCCTGAAGCGCGCAAAACCGCGCTTCAGGGCTTGTTCTTGAAATTGACTCTCCCGACGATGCCAGCCGGAATGTACTGTGTCAAAAGATCCTGATTTGAATCGGATTTCCTCAGGATAAAACGCAGTTTACGCAGGCCGGGGGTGGGAGGTGTAACGGACGCGCCATGGACGGCGGGCGACGAATCGTCTTCAAATCGGTTCGAGCCCGCCGTCCATGGCGCGGACGGGACAACTCCCAGCTCCGGCCATCAGGCCCGTCCCGCCTCAAGCCTCCCGTACACGACGCGAAGCGAAGAGCCGGGTGCAGGGCCAAGAGTGCGTTTGACTCTCCCCTGCCGGGTCCAGGGCAGAGCCCTGGCGGGTTCGGGCGGAGCCCGACACTCCTACTTCATCGCCTCTTCCATGCGCGCCAGAGCCTCGGCTTCGCTCAGTCCCCGCCCTGCGGCGATGGCGGCGAGGTTCTCCTCGGCGTCGGAGCCGCGCAGATAGCAGGCTTCCACGGGCGGGCCGTCATAGCTCGCGACCTGGGCGGCGCGCACAAGCGCCTGCTGCGACGGCACTTCCAGGTCCATAAGCGTCACGTGGCCGAGGTCGGCCAGGGGCGCGAACGCGGCTGCGTTGCGGCGCAGCCCTGTGCCGAGCAGGGCGATCTTGCGGGCGGGGGCGTCGGCGCGTGCGGCGATCAGGTCGCAGGCGGCCTGCGCGGTCAGATCGCGCGGCGGCGAGAGCGCCTCGGGGCCTGGGGCGAAGGCCTGATGATAGACGCGCGCTGTGCGCGAGTGCGTGAGCACGTGCACTTCGTCGAAGGTCTGGCCCGCTTCGAAAGCGGAGTCGGCCAAAAGCGGCAGATGGTCCAGCCCGGCCATGGGGAGTTCCCGCGCGAGGCTCAGGCCGTGGCAGTAGGCCAGGCCAAGGCGCAGGCCGGTGAAGCTGCCGGGGCCGCGTACGCAGGCCAGGGCAGTGAGAGATGAAAGGCCGGGGCCGGAGAGCAGGCGCTCCACGGCTGGCCCCATCACCTCGTTCATGCGCCCGGAGCAGGGCTCCTGGAAGCTGTCCAGGACGCGGCCGTCCTGGACCAGGAGCGCCTGGAGGGTCTCCTCGGCGGTGTTGACGATCAGGATCACTTGCCGACGCCCGTCACCAGCCGGATGATATCGTTGGCGGTGGCCGTGAGCATGAGCGCCATGAGCAGCACGAAGCCGATCTTGGTGGTCACGGCGCGGATTCGTTCCGGCACGGGGCGGCGCAGCAGGGTCTCCAGGGCAAAAAACAGGATATGCCCGCCGTCCAGCACCGGGATGGGCAACAGGTTCAGAATGGCCAGGTTCACGCTGATCATGGCTGTCAGCGCCGCCAGATGCGCGAGTCCCTGCTCGGACTGCTTGCCCACAAGCTCCGCGATCATGATGGGGCCGCCGATGGAGGACATGGGCACGATCCCCTGCACCAGCTTCCAGAACACCTGCCCGGTGAGGGCGGTGACTTCCCAGGTCTGCTTGAGGCCTTCAGAGACCGAAGCGACGAAACCCAGGGGGATGTTGACGGACTCCTGGGTGGACCGGATGCCCAGGATGGGTTTCTTGATGTCCTCGCCGAAGAGGTTCTTCTGGGCGATGATGTCCGGCGTGACGGTGACGTCCAGGGTTTCGGTCCCGCGCTTGAGGGTCAGCTTGAGGGGCGCGCCCTTGCTGGCCTCCACGCGGGCCTGGAGCTCGCGGAAGTATTGTACGGACTGGCCGTCCACGGTGAGGATGGCGTCCCCGGCCTGCATGCCCGCGCGTTCGGCGGCGCTGGCGGCGTTGACCTGTCCCACGGCGGCGGGCGTCTCGAAGCGTCCGCTGGTGTAGAACATGGATGCGTAGAGCGCCCAGGCCAGCGCCAGGTTGAACAGTGGCCCGGCGGCCACCACCAGCATGCGCTGCCAGGAGGGGCGGCGGATGAACCATGTGCTGGGGTGGAATCCGACGACTGTCTCGTCGTCCTCGGAGTCCTGGGCCACCAGCTGCACGTAGCCGCCCAGGGGGATTAGGCTGACGCGGTACTCGGTGGGGCCTGAAGTGAAGGACAGCAGTTTGGGGCCGAAGCCCAGTGAGAACACGCGCACGCCCATTCCGAAGAAGCGGGCCACCAGGAAGTGCCCGAGTTCGTGGATGAAGATGAGCACGCCGATGACGACGACGAAGGAGAGGGCCTTGCCCAGAAAGTCGATCATGTGGTTCCTGTGAGGTATGTGGCCACCGTACTTCGGACGGCCAGGTCAACCTCCATTATGGTCATGAAATCGGGATCGTCCAGTGATTCTTGCCGCGCAAGCGCCCATTCCACGGCGCGCGCGATGTCTGAAAAGCCGATGCGCCCGGCCAGGAACAGCTCCACGGCCACCTCGTTGGCGGCGTTCAGGGCCACGCAATGTGCCGGGCTCGCGGCCACGGCGCGCCGCGCGAGATCAAGGCAGGGAAAGTCGTCGGTGCGCGGCTCGCGGAAGGTCAGCGTGCCCAGAGCCGCAAGGTCCAGGGGCGCAATCTTCAGCGGCAGGCGCAACGGATAGCACAGACAGTAGGCGATGGCGATGCGCATGTCGGGCTGGCCCATCTGGGCCAGGAGGGAGCCGTCGCGGTAGGCGGCCAGGGAGTGCACGATGGACTGCGGGTGCACCAGCACCTTCACGCGGTCCTCGGGCAGGCCGTAGAGCCAGCAGGCCTCGATGACCTCCAGCCCCTTGTTCATGAGCGTGGCCGAGTCGATGCTGATTTTCGCGCCCATGGACCAGTTGGGGTGCTTGAGGGCCTGGGCTGCGGTGGCGTTGGCCAGATCGGCGCTGGGCCAGTCGCGGAAGGGGCCGCCGGAAGCCGTGAGGATCAGGTGGTCCACGTCGTCGCCGTTGTGCCCGGCCAAGGATTGAAAGAGCGCGTTGTGCTCGGAGTCCACGGGCAGTACCACTGCCCCGGACTCGCGGCAGGCCCGGCGGATCAGATGCCCGGCCAGCACCAGTGATTCCTTGTTGGCCAGGGCGATGATTTTTCCGGACTTGGCGGCGGCCAGCGTCGGCGGAAGACCTGCCGCGCCCACGATGGCCGAGAGCACCACCTGCACGTCAGGCAGGGAGGCCAGGGTGACATAGGCGTCGGGGCCGCAGAGAATCTCCGGGCTGTAGCCGGAGGGGAGCATGCTCTTGAGCGATGCGGCTCCGGCCTCGTCCAGTACGGCCAGATAGCGGGGACGAAACCGCGCGGCCTGTTCGGCCAGACGCATGACGTTGCGAGCGCCAGCCAGGGCGAGCACTTCGAACTGGCCGGGATGGTCGTCCACCACGGCCAGGGCGGACTCGCCGATGGAACCGGTGGACCCCAAGACGCACAGACGCCGGGGGAAGGGGGGCAGGCCGGTGGCCCCGGGGAGGGCGGAGATGTAGTCGATCATAGGTAGTGGGCCATGGTGCGCGCCAGGGCGTACACGAGAATTGCGGGGAGGAGGCCGTCGATGCGGTCCAGGATGCCGCCGTGGCCGGGCAGCAGGGCGCCGGAGTCCTTGATGTCGGCGGAGCGCTTCAAAGAAGACTCCATGAAGTCGCCCATCTGGGAGGCCACGGACATGCAGAGGCCAAGCGCCGCGAAGGCCCACAAGGAGGCCTGTCCCCAGAGCGCGCCCACGGCCAGACACACGACAAGCGTTGCCGCGAGGCCGCCGAAGCTTCCGGCCCAGGTCTTCTTGGGCGACACGGACGGCCAGATCTTGGGTCCGCCGATGGCGTGGCCCGCGTAGTAGGCGCCGGTGTCCGTGGCCATGACCACGGCCATCACCAGGGCGGTCTCGCCGGGGGTGAAGGAGGTCAGGAACTGGAGGCTGCCCGGAACGTACAAGAGCGAGGCCGCCAGCAGCCAGCGGGGAGGGCCATTTGGACCGCCCAACGGGGCGTGGGCCAGCCGGGCCAACTCCTCCAGCCAGAACGCGGCCAGGGGCACGGCCAGGGCGGCTGCCGGGCCGAAGCGCCAGCCCAGCCAGACCATGGCCGCGCCGAGCGCCAGGGTCAAGCCGCGCAGACACATGCCCGCGCCAGGGAAGAGCCCCAGGCACTCCCAGAGCCCGGCCAGGGATGCGGCCAGCACCACGGCGAACATGTACCCGCCGCCCTGCCAGACGCACACGGCCAAGAGGGGCAGGCCAACGGCTGCGGTCAACAGGCGGGAGCGGTGCGCGCTTGCCGCCATCAGGCCCCCGGCCCGTAGACTTTTTCGGGGTCGAACACCTTGGGCGAGCACTCGCGCGCCTCGCCGTCCGGGCCGAGCTCGCTGAAGAAGCAGGAGCGGTAGCCGGTGTGGCAGGCCGCGCCGCCGATCTGCTCGATCAGCACGACGACGGCGTCGCGGTCGCAGTCCAGGCGGATGGACTTGACCTTCTGGGTGTGGCCGGAGGTGCCGCCCTTGTGCCAGAGTTTGCTGCGGCTGCGGCTCCAGTAGTGAACCTCGCCGGTTTCCAGGGTCTTTTCCCAGGCCAGTTCGTTCATGTAGGCCAGCATCAGCACTTCGCCGGTGGCGGCGTCCTGGGCGATGGCCGGGATCAGGCCGCCGCCCTTTTCGAAATCAGGTTTGAACATGTGTCATCCTTGAAGCGTGGTATGAAGAAGCCACCCTAATTGCCGCCCACGGGCAGGGTCAAGACCGGGGTGTTCTTGGGCGGGTCGGCGGATTGCAGGGCGAAGAGGTTCAGCATCAGCTGGAAGACTTCCTTGGAGCGGGTGTCCTCGCGCCGGATGGAGTACCACCAGCCGTCGTGGTTCACGGCCACGAAGCTGCCTTCCGGGCGGGTGCGCGAGGAGCGGATGTCCATGACGTCGGAGAAGTGCTCGCGCAGGTCGAAGGCGGCTTTTTTGGCCACCAGCTCCTTGGGGGCCTCGATGCCCTGCGACAGGAGGTCCATGGCCCGCAGGCAGTTGCGAAGGCCCAGGGCCAGCGTGGGGAAGCCGCCCGCGTCCTGCTGCTCCAGGGCCAGCTCGCGCTCCTTGACCGGAACGAGGCGCACCTTGGCCACCAGATGCCCCTGGGGCGTGCGCTTGGGGTTGAGGTCCTCGCCCGTAAGCTCGGCCACGCGCGCGGCCTCGGCTTCGCTTGCGAAGCGCAGCGTCATTAGGGTGACGTTGGCCTTGTCCTTGCCGGGCGAGGCGGTCACGATGTCCAGGTTGCCCCGGTCGTCCATGTCCGCGATGATTTTCGTCAGCTCCAGGAAGCGGCGGTGGGCCTCCAGGTCGAAATAGCCCACGCGCGGGTCGAAGGAGTGGTCCAGGCGGCCCAGGCGGGTCACCAGCACGCGCAGCAGGTATTCGATGTCCCACCCGGACTTGTAGAGCACCACGAAGCGGTCGAAGTCCACTTCGGCCAGGAATTGCTGGGCGTAGGTCTGGCCCTGGTAGGGCGTGTAGGTCACGGTGGGGGAGTCCGAGTAGGTGGCGGAGATGCTGGGAGTATAGTTGTAGTAGATGCTGCGCAGGAAATCGCGCTGGTCGGGGAAGGTGCCGGTGGCGGTCCCGGTCACGTTGTAGTTGAAGCTGGAGGCGATGGAGCCCACCTGCAGAAACAGGGGCTGCTCGAAATATTTCATGCGCACAAGGTTCAGGAGCATCTCCTCGTTGGCGGAGCGCTGCACGGCCAGGTTGTAGTCCATGCGCGTGGCCGGGAGCTTGGCCGGGCCGAGCGAGCAACCGCCGAGCAGGACGACGGCCAGCAGCGCGAACGCCATGGGGGTCGTGGACGATACAAGCGTGCGGGGCAGCTGGCTGGTGGGCATGAATATTCCTGAAAGCGGGATGTTCCGGGGTTCATAGCCTTGAAGCCCCCGGGGGGCAAGAACGCAGGAGCGCCGTTGCGCGTCCGGTCCGAAAAGGGCATAGCAGGAAACATGTGCGCCTTCATCTCCGACGCCTCCCGCCTGATCGAACAGGCAGGGACGATCCTGCGCGGTATGTCCCCGGACGATCCGGCCAGGGCGGTGCTTGGCGGGCTTGCGGAAGCCGCCGCGCACATGAACTCCATGTTCGAGAACGCCGTGCAGGGCATGTACGAGGGGACGCTGGACGGGCGCATCGTGACGGCCAACCCCGCTTTTGCGGCCATGCTCGGCTACGCGTCCGTTGAGGACATGCTGCCCATCGAAAATTTTGCCTTGCAACACTACATGGAGCCGGGGCTGCGCGACGCCATGGTGGCGGAATTGCTCGAACACGGCTCCGTGACCAACCGCGAGGTGCACCTGAAGCGCGCGGACGGGACTCCGGTATGGGGACTGGCCAACATCCGCCTGTACAGGGATTCCGGCGGGCGGCAGCTCATCGACGGCGTCACCGTGGACATCACCGCGCGCAAGCTGGCGGAGGAGGCCCTGTCCGCAAGCGAAGTCCGCCACCGTCGCATCCTGGAGACCGCTGGCGAGGGCTTCGTCTACATGGACAAGAATCTGGTGATCCTTGAGGTGAACGAGGCCTCCTGCCGGATGGTCGGCAGGTCGCGCGAGGAAATCCTGGGGCGCACCCCGGCAGACCTCGGCACGCCCGATTTCCGCGAATATCTGGAGCGCAACCTGGAGCACCTGCTGTCCAGGGACTACCGCACCTTCGAGGGCACGCTGCTGCACGCGGACGGGCACGCCGTCCCGGTGCTGATCCACGGCAACGTCCTGCGCTGCCAGGACGGGACGGCCGTAGGCAACGTGGCCTTCATCTCGGACATGACCGAGAGCAAGAAGGCCCTGGCCCTGGCCTCCGAGGTGCAGCGAAGCCTCATGCCTTCCGGCCCGCCCCGCGTGCACGCGCTGGACGTGGCCGGTTCCAGCGAACCCAGCCAGTACGCCGGGGGCGACTATTTCGACTACCTGGAGGACGACTTGTCCCGCGCGGGCTGCTTCCGGGCGGCGGTGGGCGACGTGACCGGCCATGGCCTGGACGCGGCCCTGCTCATGACCACGGCGCGCGGCTTCCTGCGCATGCGGGCCGCCCAGCCGGGGAGCCTCCTGGACGTGGTGCGCGACCTGAACGCCCACCTCTGCCGCGACACCGGCCAGACGGGCCGGTTCATGACGCTCATGCTCATGGAGATCTGCCCGGACGGGGGCCTGGGCTGGGTGCGCGCCGGACATGACCCGGCCCTGCTCTACGATCCGGATACGGACGGCTTCCAGGAGCTGGGCGGGCGGGGCATGGCCCTGGGAATCATCCAGGACGCGCCGTTCGAGGAGGTCCGGGCCGTGGCGCTTCGGACGGGGCAGGTTCTCGTTATCGGCACGGACGGCATCTGGGAGGCGCGAAGCGCCGCAGGCGAAATGTTCGGCAAGGCCCGCCTGATGGACGCCGTGCGCGCCAGGGCGCACCAGGGGGCACGGGCGGTGCTGGACGAGGTGTTCGCCCGCCTGCACGAGTTTGCGGGCATCAGCCTGGAGGACGACGCCACCCTGGTGGTGGTCCGGGCCACGGGCTGAGGGGCCAGGACGCGCACCAACGGCGCGCGCATGCGGATCCCTCGGGCGCGGCCGGCAGGGGGGATTTCCTTTTGCGCTGGCCTGACGTAGGGGTGGCCCCAGCCGGAAACGCGCGCGGGTTCATGGGCCGGACCTTGTTGCAAACGGCACAAGTTGCTCTGTTGATTTGTTCTTTTTGGAACATAGTCCCCCGAACATGAAAAAAACTCGTGAAAAATCCCGGCCGTAGGGGTCAGATGCGTTGACGAAATCATCGCGCCTGTGCTAGGCCAGCCGCACTTGTGAAGCAATGCACGAGTACCGCGGCTGACCGGCTGCCGGCCGGAGGAATGCGGATGATCTTTAAGAACAGGAATAAAGACACCTGGGACGGCATCGAGAAGGCCGCCACCATGGGCACCAACTTCGTGGCCCACACGGTGGTGGGGCTGGTGATGGGATACTACTGCGACAAGTGGTTCCACACCGAGCCCTGGGGCCTGATCTTCTGGCTGCTCATGGGCATCGTGGCGGGTTTCCGCCACATGTACCGCGACGCCATGAAGATGGAGCGGTCCCAGACGGTGGGCGCCGCCGCCAGCTCCAAGGCCGCCGGGGATTCTCCGGCAGCCACGGATGCGAAGGCCACGGAAGGTAACGCCACGGAAGAGAAGGCGGCGCAACCCGGGCAGGACGCGCCGGAACGCACGCAGGGCCAAAAACCCGGCGCGGGAGGTTCTGGCGATGCGTAGCTTTCTTGACCGGATGCTCCTGCGGATAGGCTTCACCCACCCCGAAGGGCGAACCCTGATGCGCGACCAGATCATCATGGCTCTTTTCACGAGCCTCATGGCGCTGTCCGTGTCGGAACTTGGTGAATGGGGAGTGGCCTACGCTTGTGGTGCGCTTCTGATCACGGTGAATTTCTGGTGGCTGATCCGTTTCGCCCAGGGATTGCTCGCCAGCGCGGCTGGAGCAGTGGGCGGGACGTTCTTCAGGTTTTTTGTGCGCCTTTCCGTAACAGGCGCCGGTTTATACGCGATGATCGTGGCGGCAGCATGGCCCGTTTGGGCGATCCTGGCCGGCATGTCCACGGTAATGGTGACTATTCTGGTGTGGGGGGCCTTTCGAAGGTCCGGGGCTAACAGCGTGAAGGAGGCCTAGGAACATGGCTGGCGGGTTGGATCATCCGGTATTGTTTTTGGAGTTGGCGGCCAAAGGTGCGGGGCTTCACATCCCCAACGAAGTTCTCTTCTCCTGGCTTGCCATTGCTGTCCTCGTGACCTTGGGGCTCATTACTTCGTCCAGCCTCAAGATGGTTCCGGGAGGCCTGCAGAACTTCTTCGAGTTCGTCATAGGCGGGCTTGAGAACTTCATCGTTGAAACCATGGGCGAAGACGGACGCAAGGTCACCGCGATTCTGGTGACCATCTTCCTGTACATCCTGACCTGCAACTTCATGGGTCTGGTGCCCGGTTTCGACTCGGCCACCAACAGCGTGAACCACAACGCCGCCATGGCGCTGTTCGTTTTCGTCTACTACAACTACTGGGGCATCAGGAACTGGGGCCTCGGCTACATCAAGCACTTCATGGGCCCCATGCCCGCCCTGGCTCCCATGATGCTCATCCTTGAGTTCATGAGCCACTTGGCCCGGCCCCTGTCGCTCACTCTGCGACTCTTCGGCAACGTTCGCGGTGAAGAGCTGGTTCTTATCCTGCTGTTCATGCTGGCCCCCATCGCGGCCACGTTCCCGATCTACTTCCTGTTCATGCTGGCCGACTTCATCCAGGCCTTCGTGTTCTTCATGCTGGCCCTGGTCTACTTGAAGGGCGCATTCGAGCACGCGCACTAAAATCGAGGGGAAATGGTCATCTGACCAAACAACATACCATCATGAGGAGATTTTCCATGCGTAAGACTCTGATCACCGCCCTGAACACCGTGGCCATGCTCGCTATCGCTTCCCTGGCTTTCGCCGCTGACGGCTCCGGCGTCGGCGCCATGTCCGCCTGGGGCGCCGCTGTCGGCATGGGCCTGGCCGCTCTGGGCTGCGGCATCGGACAGGGCATCGGCGTTAAGGGCGCTTGCGAAGGCATGGCCCGCAACCCCGAGATCGGCGGCAAGCTGACCACCACCCTGATCCTGGGCCTGGCCTTCATCGAATCCCTGGCCATTTACGCCCTGGTCGTCTGCCTGCTGCTCATGTTCGTCAAGCCCTTCGGCGCCTAAGCATCGGTTCCTCGCGGGAGGCCCACACGGGCCTCCCGTTTTTTCTTCACACATCACCCACATGCGAAAACCATATCCGTGAAAAGCGAGCACATCCCCCGCGCCACCATCCAGCGGCTGGCGCTGTACATCCAGGTACTGGAAACCTTCCGCCGCGAAGGTTCCGAGGTGCTCTCTTCCGAGGTGCTGGCCAAGGCCTGCAACGTGAACCCCTCTCAGATCCGCAAGGATCTGGCCTATTTTGGCGAGTTCGGCGTTCGCGGCGTCGGCTACTTCGTCCAGGACCTCATCTCCTCCATCAAGCAGGCCCTGGGCGTGGACCGCGTCTGGAAGGCCGCGCTGGTCGGCGTGGGCAACCTGGGCAAGGCGCTTTTGCGCCACCAGGATTTCCAGCGCCGGGGCTTCCACATCGTGGGCGCTTTCGACTGCGACCCCTTCAAGATCGGCGAGGAGGTCTCCGGGCTGGAGGTCATCTGTTCGCGCCGCCTGAAGGAGAAGTGCGAGGAGCTCGGCATCGAGATCGGCATCATCACCACCCCGCCGGAACGCGCCCAGCGCGCCGCCAACTACCTGGTGGACGCAGGCGTGCGCGGCATCATCACCTTCGCTCCCTCGCGCATCAGCGTGCCGGACACGGTGTCCATCGAGTACGTGGACTTTTTCCACCACCTCTACGCCGTGGCCTTCAGCCTGACCCTGGACAGCCAGCAGAAGTAGGCAGGCCTTCGGCCAGCCTGCGCCTCCGCCAGGGCTGTTGCGCCAATGCTTTACATTCGCCCTCCCCGGCCATAAATCCGGACCATGCACGCGCTTCGCGCGTTCCCACGTCTGGGTCGGGTGTTCGCGCCCCATAAGCCGGGAGCCCCTATGCCGCGAGATATCGTCCTTTTGACCGATTTCGGCCTGGCCGATCCCTACGTGGGTCAGCTGAAAGGCGCGTTGCTGCGACACGCCCCACAGGCGCGCATCCTGGACCTGTGCCATCAGGTGGAACCCTTCAACATCCTCCAGGCGGCCTTCTTCCTGGGGGTGAGCCGCCAGTGGTTCCCGGAGGGCTCGGTGTTCGTGTCCGTGGTGGACCCGGGCGTGGGCGGCGACAGGCGCATCATCCTGGTGGAGAAGCACCAGCAGTATTTCCTGGCCCCGGACAACGGGCTCGTGTCCTTTGTGATGCAGCGCGGCGGGGCCAGCCGGGTGCGCGACGTCACCCCTGCCTGGCGCAGGGACGCCAGCGCCACGTTTCATGGCCGCGACGTCTTCGCCCCCCTGGCGGCACGATTGGCCAACGACGCGCCCACCGCCGACCTGGGCGACGAGGTCAACCCGCACTCCCTGGCGCGATTGCCCGGTGCGGAGCCGGTGCGCAACGGCGAAGTGATCGAGGCCACGATCCTGCATGTGGACCGCTTCGGCAACTGCATCACCAACCTGGACGTGGCCAGTTGGACGCCGGTGCTGTTCAAGTCCAAGACACCCTCGCTCGTCGTCCCGTCCGTCCGGGAGCTTTTCCCGGTGGTAACCTACGAGAAGCTCGCGCCGGGAGAGCTGGGGCTCATCAGGGGCAGCCAGGGCTATCTGGAACTGGCAGCCAACCAGCAGTCGGCGGCAGCGATCCTGGGCCTTTCCAGCGGAGCGGTCGTTGCCATCAGCCTGGATAAACGCGATTAGTCGTAGTCAGGATTTCAAGGACGTATACCGAGCATGCATCCTGGTCTTTTTATTTCCGCGCTGTCCTTTCTGACGCGCCTTGTGCCGCCGCGCGTGGTGGACGATGCCGATTTCCCCAAAACCCTGAACTGGTTCCCGGCTGTCGGCCTTGCTGTCGGCCTTGCCGCCGTGCTGCCCGCCTGGCTCGGATTGTTCACCGACCACCCCTTGCTGCAAGGCTGGCTCATCACGGGACTTAGCCTCTGGGTAACGCGGGGGCTGCACGCGGACGGACTGGCCGACGTGGCCGACGCCTGGGGCAGCGCCGCCACCGGAGATAGATTCTGGGCCATCATGAAGGACAGCCGCGCCGGGCCGTTCGGGGTCCTCTGGCTGGTGATGGTCATCCTGGGCCAAGCCCTGGCCTTTGGAGCCCTGGCCGCGACAGGGCAGTTCCTGGCCGTATGCTGGTGCTTCGTCATGGGACGCGCCGTAAGCGTCGCCGCCTTGGCCCTGTGCCGCATCCGGGTCAGGCCGGGGCTGTCCTCCCTGTTCGCGCCGGGCGCGACTTTGGGAGTTGCGGCGTTCGCGCTGGCCCAGGCCGTGGTCCTGGGGCTGGCCGCAGCGCCGGTGTCCTCCGTGTGCCTGGGGCTTTTCGGGTCGGGGCTGGTGCTGGCGTTTCTTGCGCGCCTGTCCATCCGGCAGAACGGCTTCAACGGCGACTTCATGGGCGCGGCCATCGTGCTTGGCGAGCTTGTCTGCGCGCTGGCGCTTTTGGCCTGATGCCGGTGCGCGCCCCTTTTCAAACTTCGCCCGTCGTGGCACTTCAGCAGGCGTGACGCAGCACCGCCCCCGCGCCCTCCTGGGGCTTTCCGCCGTGCTCGCGCTGGTGACGGCCTTCTACCTGCTGTCCTATCGCGGCATCCTGTTCGAACCGGGACACATCTACCAGAACTGGGACCAGACCATCCCGCCGTACCCGTCGCAGCTGGACGTGTACGGCAGGATCTCGCGCGACGCATGGTCCTCCATCTTCGAGATGGGTTCACCAGCAACCTTTACCGGCATAGGGCGCGCTTTCGACCTCATCATGCGCCAGGGCATGGCCTGGATTGGAGCGCCCGCCCTTGGGCACTGGCATTATCTCTTCTATGCGCTGATCGGCGCAGCGGGATTCTGGCGGCTGGGGAGGCGGCTCGGGCTGGGGCTCTGGCCTGGGCTGGCCGCGTGCCTGCTCAGCCAGTTCAACCCGCGTACCTACAGCATGGTCGTTTCCGGGCACGCCTTCGAGGTGGGGTTTGCGCTCATGCTCTGCCCCTGGATGGTGGACGCGGCAGAAGGGGCCAGACGTTCGCGCGGGGCGGGGTTCTGGTCCCGCGCTCTGGCCGCCGGGCTCCTGGCCGGGCTCGGGTTCTCCACCATGCCCATCGGGCTTGTGCTCACAGGGTGTTTCCTGGGCCTGTGGGCCGTGGGGGCGGCTGTGGCGTCGCGCAGCGCTCGACCGGCGGCTGTGCTGGCCGTGGCCATGACCCTGGCGCTCGGCATGCAGGCCCACTGGATCATCCCGGCGGGAGCAACCGGCGTGGACGGGGCCAAGTACAATCTGCGCCTGGAAGACCTGCGCGCGCACTACCTGCACGTGTACAAGGACTTTTCCGCCCCCCCGCGCCAGGCCATGATCGGCCACACCGAGAACCTGGGCATGGGCACCGAACAGGCCTACCCGGTGGAGGGCGCTTTCGGGCGCTGGTGGTGGGTGTCGGCCTACGCGCTCCTGGGGATCGCGCTCCTGGGGTTGCTTGCGCGCACGGCCAGCCCTGCCCTGAAGGCCTTCGCCGCCGCCTGCCTGCTGGCCGGATTCTGGATGCTGGCCGGAATCAACACAACGCCTGGACGCATCCTCTACGAGGGGGTCCTGGCACGGGTGCAGATGGTCTTCTACCTGATGGCCCGGCCCATGCGCTGGCTGTCGCTCTATCAGGCGGGGCTTGCCCTGCTGGTGGGGCTGGGACTCCAGGCCGTGGCGGACAGGGGAATCTGGAGGGGGCGACGCTGGCCGGAGGCCGCCATGGCCGCGCTGGCCCTGCCCGCGCTGGCCGTGTACCTGCTGCCCTGGTGGCATGGGGACCTGACGCGCCCCAAGAACGAGACCACCCAGACCATGTCGCTCATGGCGCAGCAGCTTGTCCCCGAGGAGCGCCAGCTGGTGGAGGCCCTGAACCGCGATCCCGGCCTGTACCGCGTCAGCGTGTTCCCCACCATTTCAAGCCCCACCGGGGACATCCCCGAGCCCCCGTCAACGTCCATCACCCGCAACTATGCGCTTTTGGGCAAGGACAACCTGGTGGGTCCCGCCTTCGTGGGCCAGATTTACGGCCGCTTCCTGCTGTCGCTGGCCCATCGGGGAAATCCCGCCACGGACGCCTTCGGGCGGCTTCTGGGGCTTGGCGCGGTCAAGCGCGTGTTCTTCGACCGGGGCTCGAGTTATTTGTCCTACTATGACTACGGCTGGATGCCCCAGACCAAGCGCGGTTCCGAGACCCTGAGCGACCCCGGCGACGTGCTGGAGCGCTTCCTGGCCGCACAGCGCGATCTGCGTCCGGATCCGGACTGGAGCTTCGGGCCGATACTTGGTCTCGACAACAGTGACTATCTGCCACGCGTGCGCGTGGCCGCGTCGGCGGGGCTGGCCAGCGGCGGCCTGCCGCTGTTGGCCTCGCTGGCCGAGATTCCCGGCGACGGTTTCAGGAGCCGGGCGCTTTTTTTCGCCACGGACATCGACCCGGCGGGCCTGGACAGGCTGGGCGCGACAAGGCGCGGCGTGACCGTATTGGGCGGGAGTTGGCCGGAGCTGCTGCTCCCGTGGCTTTCGCCGGAATGCTGGAAGCCTGCCCTGGCCGGTTCCTCCCCCGCGCCTGCTGGCTGGATGGTTCCGGGCGACCGATGGCACCAGAGCCTGTGGCTGGAAGGCTCCCCGCTCAATGGGGCCTGCCTCTGGAGCCAGGGACCGGCGCGCCTGGAGTTGCCTCTTAGCGTCGGGAGTTCCGGGCCGCACCGGGTGCTGGTGCGGGTCATGAGCCTGCCGGGGCAGTCTGGCGTGTCCATCCGGCACAAGGGTGCGGTTCTTGTGGCGCAGGAGCCGCCCTCGCCCATGGACCGGGGCTGGAACTGGCTGGATCTCGGCGTTCTGGATTATTCGGGAGACCCCCTGATCGTCGAAGCCCATGGCCCCGGCGCGATTGTGTCGGGGATGCTCGTTGTCCCTGCGCGTGAATTCGAATCGGCCAGGGCGTCGCTGGACGCGGCGTTTCCCGACTCCGGCGCGACCACCATAGCGGTGCAGGCCGAGGCCGTGGCCGGTCCGGGCGCGTGGCCCTACGCGCGGACCATGGCCGTGCCGCTTTTGGGCGGGCATCCCGGCCTGGAAACATCGCGCGAGGGCGTGCGCCTTGAAGGCGCGGACGGCGTGGGGTCCGGCACCCTGGCAGCGGAGGGCGAACACGTGGGCCAGGTCCTGTTCCGGCTGGAGCTGCCCCTGGAGGTGTCCGGGTTCACCCTGGAGTGCTCGCCGCGCCTGTTCGGCGATCCGGGCGGGCTGGCTTTTGTGCGCGCGCAGTGGTCGCCGGACGGAGAGAACTGGCAGCCCCTCTTCGATACTCCGGGCGCGACCGACGGCAAATGGGAGGACGTGTACGTGCGCCGCGCGCGCATCTCGGTCACGGCCCGAACCAGAACCGTGCACCTGCGCTTCGCCATGCGCCAGGCCCAGCTCAACTCGCTTTCCACGCCCCCCAACCAGCCCATGCGCCTGCTGCTGGAGCCCGCGCAGCCCTATCCGGGCGCGGCCTCCATGGGGCAGGCGGTGCTGCTCCCGGCGCGGTTCACGGCCACGGCCTTCAGGCCGGGGCGCTATGGGGTGAAGGCCCGGCTTCTCACCCAGGACGGCCCCCGCTGGTTCGACATGGGCCTGCGTGAGACCGACGCGCAGGGCGTGATGGACCTCTCCGGCGGTCCTCCGGGAACGGCCTGCGACATGTTCGTGCTGGAGAGCCAGGTACCGGATGCGCCTGCAGGTCTCGGAAGCATCGCGCCTCCCGCCGGGGATCAGGACGCCAAGCTGGAGGTGCGGCGCGTGAACCAGGCGCGCTACGAGGTGTCCGGCGCGATGCCGCCTGGGGGGCTCATGCTGTTTTCGGAGGGCTACAACCCCAGGTGGCTGGCGGGCGCGCAACCGCCCCTCAAGGCCTACGGCTTCATGAACGCCTACGTGTTGCCGAAGGCCCCGCAGGAAAATCTGGAACTGGTCTTCTCGCCCCAGCGCCTGCGCGACGTGGGCAACCGCGTTACCCTGGCCGTCGGGGGGCTGGGGCTCCTGGCGTGTCTTTGTTGCGCGGCTTATGCCGCCTTCTCTCCTGGTCGGTTTTCATCGGGCGGCAAACAGGGTAGGGATACGCCCACGCCATGAACACCTCCACCATGGAACTGATCCGGGGCCTGATCAAGCTGGCCCGGCCCCACCAATACCTCAAGAACCTCTTCGTGCTCCTGCCGCTGTTCTTCGGCTGGAAGCTCGGAGACGCGGCCTCGGTGTGGGGCTCGCTCATGGCTTTCGGCGTGTTCTGTCTGACCGCCAGCGCCGTGTACGTGTTCAACGACCTGCGCGACGCCGCAGATGACCGCAAACATCCCACCAAGAAGAACCGCCCCATCGCATCCGGCGCGGTTTCCACCGCCCAGGCCTGGGTATTCCTGGCCGCGCTGGCCGGCACGGCCCTGGCCCTGACCCCGCTTGTGCCAGGGCGGGCCTTTCCGGGCATCGTGCTGGCCTACATGGGCATCAACGTGGCCTATTCGCTGGGGGTGAAGCACGCGGCCATCGTGGACCTCATGTGCATCGCCATCGGCTTCGTGCTGCGCATCTTCGCGGGCGGTGCGGCTTCCGGCATAACGCCCAGCCACTGGATCGTCATCATGACCTTCCTCTTGGCGTTGTTCCTGGGGCTGGCCAAGCGCCGCGACGACCTGCTCCTGGCCGCCTGCGGGTCGCGCACGCGCAAATGCCTGGACGGGTACTCCCTGGAGTACGTCAGCCTGTGCATGGCGGTGATGGCCGGGGTGGTGATAGTCAGCTACATTCTCTACACGCTCTCCCCGGACGTGATGGCCAAACATGGCACCGACCAGTTGTACCTCACCTCCCTGTGGGTGGTGGCGGGCATGCTGCGCTACATGCAGATCACCTTCGTGGAGAGCCGCTCCGGTTCGCCCACCCAGGTGCTGCTGCGCGACCCCTTCATCCAAGTGGTGATCGGGCTGTGGGTTGCCTCCTGCTATCTGATTCTCTACGTGTTCAAGTAGCGTCTGGCTTTTGCGGGCAGTATCGGCTAACAATAGGGCCATGCCCAAGCCCATAGTCCCTTATCATGATCTGGCCGTTGCCGATAAGGCTCGCCGCGACGAGCTTCTGGCCGCCATGGCCCGCGTCCTGGATGCGGGCTCGTTCATGGCGGAAGAGGAAATCGGAGCCTTCGAGGACGAGTTCTCGGCCTACCTCGGCGCGGGCAACTGCGTGGCCACGGGCAGCGGCGCGGACAGCTTCCGGCTGCTGCTGACCGCCCTGGGGCTTTCCAGGCCGGACGTGGTGCTCTGCGTGCCCAACGCCTCCAGCGTGGTGGCAGACGCCGTGCTCCAGGCCGGGCCGCGCCTGGACTTCGTGGACGTGAACCCCGCTACCGGCCTTATCGACCTGAACCGCCTTGAGGACCGCCTGCGCGACGAGTCCAAACCGCGTGCCAACGCGGTGATCGCCGTGGACCTGTTCGGCCAGTGCGCGGACATCGCAGGGCTCGAGTCCCTGTCGGCCCGCTACGGGTTCGTGCTCATCGAGGACGCACGCCAGGCTCATGGGGCGCTCGCCCCGGCGGACAAGGCCCGCTCGGAGCGGGTCGGGGGCGAGGCGCGCAAGGCTGGCGGCTTCGGCTTCCCCGCCGTGTTCAGCTTCTCGCCCGAAAAGAACCTGGGCGCGCTGGGCCAGGGCGGGGCCGTGACCACGGGCGACGCGCAGCTGGCCAAGGCCGTGCGCGCGGTTCGCGCCAGGGGGCTCGGGCTCGGCTCCGGCGGCAAAGTGGAGATGGCTGACTCCCAGATGGACTGCGTCCAGGCCGCCGTGCTGCGGGTGAGGCTCAAGGGACTCGACGCCGCCAACGAGGCACGCCGCGCCGTGGCCGCCGCCTACGACAAGGCCTTCGTGGGCACCGGCTACACCGAGCCGCTTGCCGTGCTGCCCGGAAACCTGCCCAACCGCCACATCTACGCCCTGACCATCCCCGACCGCGACGACATGCGCGTCTACCTGGACGAAATGGGGGTCGGCACGGGGCTTCATTATCCCGTGCCGCTGCACCTGCACCCCAGGTTTCGCGTGCTGGGCTTCGCGCGCGGGGATTTCCCGGCTGCGGAGGAGTTCGCGTTGCGCACGTTGTCGCTGCCCATCCGCCCGGACCTGTCCCAGGACCAGGTCCAGGGCGTCATCGATGCGGTGCGGTCCTTCGGCGGGTCCATGCGCTAGCTTGCAGCGCCGGATGGAGCACCAGGACGTGCCAAACTCTTCGCTGTCCATCGTCCAGACAGAAGCACGACAGGGCAACAACCTGGGATGGTTGCGGATTCCAAAGGGCGCAGCCCTTTGGCCGCCGGAGGCGTTCCCCCACTGCAAGCTCCCGCCCTCACAGTGCGGGGCGTCAGCCCGTCATCACCCCGTTAGCCCGTGGAAGAACACGGTCAGGCCAAAGAGCAGCGTCACGATCACGACAAGCCCCACGCGCGAGTAGGTCTTTCGCTCCTCGCCGTTGGCCGCGAGCCACGGCTTGGACAGCACGTTCAGAACCGGCATCACCACCCACTGCAAGGCCGAAACGCTCAGCGCGTTGCCGATCAGCATGGACACGGCCAGCCCCAGGTGCTGGGTGTACGGCCCAGGAAAGAGCGTCAGCAGCATCACCGTGGGGTAGAGCCCCAAAAGCACCACCAGCACCATTTTCCAGCCCGGCACGGCCGCTGCGCCCGATCCCTGCATGCACCCCGCGAACCACGGCCCCAGCCCGCCCGGCGTCACCTTCAGGTCGAACGACCCGATATGCGCCTGGAGCTTGTCCACCCACTGCCTGCGAACCGGCGAATCCAGCCAGGCCCTCAGGGATGTTTCGTCCTCGAAATTGACCACCGCCACCCAGTCGCCGCCCCTGCCGCCCGGCGGAGGGTAGACGTCCGTGCCCAGGTGCCCGCTGAAGGCCTCGGACGCGGCGCTGACGCCCCGCTGCCACTCCATGAACCATTCGGCGCTCTCGGCGGGGACCCGTTGCACCACGACTGCTGTTGCACGGGATACGCGCATGTCCACGGCTATTTCTCGCCCTTCTTGTAGGCGCGCTCCCCGGCGATCCAGGTCTCGTCGATGTTGCGGTCGTCGCCGCAGGTCATGACGCCGAACAGCAGCTGCGCGGCCTGGTCGATGGTCTGCGGTCCTTCGCCTCCCACGGCCAGGGACTGGTGCCACCGCATGGCCAGCTGGCCCGCGTTCCAGTCCAGGGCCACGAAGTCGGCCTCCTTGCCCGCGTCGAAGTTGCCCAGGGTATCGTCCAGGTACAGCGAGTGCGCCCCGCCAAGCGTGGCCAGGTAGAAGGCCCGGTAGGGGGAGAGCTTGTTGCGCTCGGCCTCGGCCATGTCCTGCTCGCGCGGGTTCACCGAGCCGTCCAGCATGGTGTTGTTGCACATGCCCACCTTGTAGGCTTCCTCCAGCACCCGGATCAGGCTGAAGGCGTTGCCGCCGCCCACGTCGCTGCCCACGGACAGGCGCACCGGGTGCTCGGGGTCCTTGGCGCGGCCCAGGCGGAACAGGCCGCTGCCCAAAAACATGTTGGAAAGCGGGCAGAAGGATATGGCCGCGCCAGCCTTGGAGAAGCGGCGCATCTCGTCGTTGGAGAGCCACACCCCATGGCCTGCGGTGAACTTCGGCCCCAGCAGGCCGTGCTTCTCGTGCACCTGGGTGTAGTCCTCGCAATCCGGGTAATGGACCTTGGCCGTGCGGATCTCCGAGGGGTTCTCCGAGATGTGGGTGTTGATCCAGCAGTCCGGGTACTCTTCCTTCAGGCGGCGGCAGGCCCGCATCAGCTCGTCCGTGCAGCCCACGGCGAAGCGCGGGGTGATGGCGTAGAGGTTGCGGCCCTTGCGGTGGTACTGCTCGATCAGCCGCTTGGACTCGCGGTAGAAGTCCTCGGGGGTGTTCAGAAAGTCCGCCGGAGCGAAGCGGTCAATGCCGGTGAGGCCGGCCAGCACGCGCATGTTGCGCCTAGTGGCCTCCTCGAAGAACTCCTCTGAGGACACCGGGCTCGAGGTGGTGAAGGCCTGGCAGGTGGTGGTGCCGCCCGCCAGCAGGGCGTCGAAGAACTTCCCGGCGGCCTCGCGGGCGTAGTCGCGGTCGCGGTACTTGAGCTCCTCGGGGAAGATCCAGGTCTGGAGCCAGTCCAGCAGCTGGTTGCCGTAGGCCCCCAGCACGCGCACCTGGGGGAAGTGCACGTGGCCGTCGATGAAGCCGGGCAGGATGATGCGGTCACGCAGATGCGTGACCTCAAGACCCGGATGGCGCGGCGAGACCTCGTCGAAGGGGCCGAAATCCGCGATGACGCCGTCCTTGACCACCAGCAGCCCGTCGCGCACGAAGCGCGCTGCCTCCTGTTCCTTGCCGATATGTTTCCAGGGGTCGTCGATCAGGTCGAAAAAAGTGCCTCGGATCGCGCGGGTGCCGCCTTTCATGGTGAGTCCTCCGTGGAGATGTACGTCGTAAAGCTGTCGGCAGGCTGCAGGGCCGGGCCAGAGTCGGAGCCTGGAGCCGGACCGGGGCGTCGCGAGCCTGCAACTCAAGGACGTATTCATAGCACCATGGATCGTATCAGCCAAGGCCGCATTTGTTTTCCGGCACACGCAGGTCAGGGCGGAACGGCAAAAGCCCCGCCCAGGCGCGTGACGCCGGGACGGGGCCTCAAATATGTACGATAAGGATCTCAGCGTATGGGCTCAGGCCCGGGCCAGATCCAGCCGGGGCGCCTCACCGTGGGTTGCTGCCGGAGTCAGGGCCTTGCGGGCCTGCGGCGCGGGCAGCACCACCCGGAAGATGGTGTCGTAGGCCCCGCCGCCAAGCGGCCAGGAGCGCACGCTGAGCTCCCCGCCCATGAGGCGCGTGAAGCGGGCCGCAAGTGACAAGCCAAGGCCCAAGCCAGGGTCGCGTTGCCCGGACAGGTTTTGCAGGCTCCGGGCTGCCTCGGCGGAAATATCCGGCCCACGGTTGACTACCTCCAGCTGGTAGCCGCGCGGGTGGGGCTTGCCCTCGATGCGCACCTCGCCGCCCGGTATCGAGTACTTCACCGCGTTGCCCACCAGATTGCCCAGCACGCAGTTGAGGAATCCCACCGGCTCCACCAGGGCCTCGCAAGGGCCGGGAGCAAAGGTCCGGGTCAGGAGCAGGTCCTTCTCGCGCGCCTGAAGCTCGTGAAGCGACACGCACTCGTCCGTCAGCCCGGCCATGTCGCCGGGGACCAGGCACACCACCCACCTGCCGTTCTCCATGGCCATCAGCCGCTTCGTAAAATCTATCAGGCGCGAGGAGTTCTCCAGGGTGCGGCGCGCGGCCATCAGGCTCTCCCCGGCGCGGGGGCCGAGGTGGCTCTCGCCGTCGCGCGCGGCGGACTCGGCCAGCGTCCTGGCGGCGTCCACGCTGCCCGCCACATCGTGAGACAGAATGCGCAGGAGCGTCTCTTTTTCCAGCAGCAACTCCTGCTGGCGGGCCGCGTGAAGCTGCGCCCTGCGCCGCAACCAGCCGCAGGCCATGCCCGCGAACAGGCAGACGCAGTCCAGGTAGACGGCCACGGGGCTGAAGGCGATGCCCATTACGTGCTCCTTCGGGAACAGCTCGGCGTTGCCGATGGAGAACGAGATGGGGGCCAGAAGGACCGTGCCGAGGAGCCAGCCTAGGGCAGGGTCGAGGATGAGCGGATTTTTCCAGAACGGGGGCATGAGACCTCGCGCGTTTCGCTGATTGGGCAGGCCTCGCGGCCACCTGTAGGCAAGAGGGGTACGGCGGGGGGATGGTTACAAGAGGGGGGAGGGCTGGCGCGGCGTTGATTTGAGTACGTGCTTGGCGTAGTATTTTCGAGAAGGCGATTTTCATCAAGAATCAAAGAGAGGGCCATGTGGTCAGTGGAGTAGCGAATGAATTCTGGGCGATGGTCTGGCTTGTGTCCCTCGCGCTTATTCCGATTCTCTTTCTCCTGCTGATGTTCAAGCCCAGGCCGTTCCAGCCGTCAAAGAATATAGAGCCGTCGGCCATGCGGGAGGCGCTGTCGCCTGAGGAACTGGCAGGCCAAGGGACGATAACGTCGGACCTTCGGCTGTATGACACGTCCGGTGAATCACCTCCCCCGGCCTGGACCGTCTGGGTTAATAATATTTCTTCTATGCTGTTTCTTGTGTGGCTTGTGTTGAGTAATTATTTTGAAGAGATAGCAAATTCAATGAACCTGTGCAAAATTCTTGGAAGATAGTGATGCGCTATAACAAAGCTGTTGCAATGACAATTTTGCATTTTTTGATAGTTGCAGTGCTTTGCTATTCCCTTATAGATGGGAAAATAATGCCTTGTTTTGCCAGCTGCCCTAAGTGAAGAAGCTTATGATGATTCGGTGCGGTTGGGCGCTCGGCCAGGGGCTTGCCCATTTGGCATCAAGCTGCCCAAGTCAAACGCATAAAGTACGGTCTTGTGCCCAGTACTACAGCAATGTCTTGAAGAGGAATGTACGCATGCATAAATACTACAAAATGCCAATTTGGAAGAAGGTTCTTCTCTCAGTGGTCCCGCTTGCCATCTCCATCCCCCTCAGTGTGCTTGCTATTTACCTTATAAATAGGTTTGTGAGGTGGTGGTGATGCTTGTATACAAAGGCGGAGACTACGTAGATTTTGTTCTGTCCATGGTGCATGGGTATACGTATGTGCTCGTGTTCACTTATTACGCGTTCGCAGAATACTTTGACATGTGCCCAAAATGAAGTTCATCATACACCTAACCATCTCGCGGGTCGTTGGGCAGACTGTGCTGTTTGTAATATTGTACTATTTTCAAATAGAGCCATATTTCAACTTTTGCCGAACTTTTCATTTCAAATAACGAAGGGGGCGACTTCGCCCACTTGCATGGCGGAGGTTAGCCGCCGCCTTTTGGCCCGCCCCCCCCCGTGCGCTTCGTGTGGGGCTTGAGATCTGCCACATCCCGCAGGTTGCCATTGCCATGCGCTTGGCGTTTATGATTCGGGAAAGCGATTTCGTCGACTAGGGAGAGGGGTTGGCATGGCAGTTGCGTGGGAAATGATTTCTGGTAGATTGCCTGTTTGTGCGCTGTTGTTGGATTTTATGCCGTGTCGGCCATGTAAGAAGTGCAGTCATGTTGAATTGTAATGGCGTGGGACGTGAAACATGTAGTTGTTTGAGACTTCATTTCGTGCACTCCTTTAGCAAGTTTATTGTGGTTGAGAATGCAACTATGTATGCAATGTTAATGAGCGTCTTTATCAGGCGGTCGCGCTTGTTCTGGTCCAAGACATTGTCCTCTGTGTTCGTGAATTCTATGTATGCATTTGTAAAAAAACAAAGTGCACAAGCAATACTGGTGCCAGCCAGCTCTTGGCTGGCTGGCATCGGTGTTGTATTAAAATGTTACCATCGCTTTAGAGTGTTTTGAATAACTTGTGTGGCTGCTTCCTGGGCCATGTCCCTGCCTGCGGACTTAGCCCCAGCCCCTATGCGTGCCATCAATGTTCCTCCTGTTTTTGCGGCAGCAGAAACTCCACCAATCAGACCTGCGGTTGCTACCTCTACAGGGTCAATCAGCGGATCCTCGGCAGTGGGCATGGATCGCCCTTTTGAGTGAGCGACGGTGTAGATGTCCGCGTCCTCATGTGGCGACACGGCATAGGCTTCGGTGGAGCCGTCGGCCTTCTGCCCAATGTCATATGCGGTGCCGTCGTGCAAATAATAGATCCTGTTTCTGGCGTAAAGGCTCTTGCCATTGTCCATGATTTCCTTGGCGATGATGCCTTTTGCTTCTGATTCTGGCACTTCCGCAACAGAGTAGTTGCCTCCGGGTATTTTTTCGACGCCGTAAAACGTTTCGCCTTTCTTATAGAAAATTTTGCCATTTTGTTCATAATGGCGACCTCCATTATCCCTGACGTCAACCATCACCCCATTATAGGATGTAATGCTGGGATTAGAGTTTGCTTGAGCTGTGTTACGGTTCCCGGGCGGTTGGCTTTCGGGCGTAGCGCTCCCAGCGCTGCCTCGGGACTCCCTCTCAAAAGAAGTCATCCCATTGCCTCCGTCTTGCGGGGTGGTCATATCCGACTGAGGTTCCGTTCCTGCTTGAGCCGATAGCGGCTGAAGAAAATCACCTTGTTTTTTCGCCTCCTCCGGCGAAAACCACGCCAGAGCCGTCTTCGGCGACGCATCCGCCATGCCGTTATCCATCATGTAATCCAGGGCGATCGCTTTGAAGCCCATGAGTTCTTCTCCTTTGTTTGTATTATTTGCACGCTCGTCGTTGGCCGGGCTATTCGCCCGCGCCCACCAGTTCCAGATACCTGAGCAGGTCGCCCTCTTTGGCCCCACCGGCCTTCACCCGCGAGACCAGGGCGCGGCGTTCCGCATCGCGCGCCGAGACGTCCGCCGCAGTCCTTCCGGTTTCTGGTGCGCGTATTCCAGCACCACCCTCTTGCTTGCGCTTTTCCTTGCGACGCTTGTGATGCGCGTGATTCTCCACCAAGGCCGCAGCCTCGCGCAGGTGCTCATAAAGCCACACGAATTGCCTGAAATCCCTCGCCAGGACGGGCATGAACATGTTCTTGATTACCTGAGGAAGTTTGCCGAGGTAGTGCTCCATGACGTGCATGGTGCGCTCGAAAAGCGGGTCGTTCTGTTTCAGGGCCGCAAGCGAGGCATGATAGCTTCGCTGCATACCCCCTCCCCCCACGAACCCCTTGACGGAAAGCCGCAATCCGGCCAACTTCCCCGGCGCATGCACACTACACAAGCACCTCGGCGGGTGATGCTCTTCTACCCGCCCGGCAGATTCTACCAGCGCGGCGAGGACCGGTCCCAGGGCAACGTGGAGAACTCCACGGCCACCACCATGCGCGCCCCCAACGACCTGGGCTACGGCGCGGCCACCCTCAAGGCCCACGGTTTCGAGGTCTTCCTGCGCGACTACCAGACCAGCCTGCGTTCGCTCGACGACCTCCTGGCCGACTTCGACCGCTTCGCCCCGGACGCCGTCTTCATGTCCATCACCAACGCCACCATCTTCCGGGACCTGACGCTGGTGGCGGACCTCAAGAAGCGCCGCCCGAACCTGATGGTCATGCTCAAGGGGGCCATCTTCTTCAATCCCGAGCAGGGGCTGCTGGATCAGCTGGACCTCGCCAGCGTGGACTACCTGATCGGCCTGGAGAGCGACTTCATCGTGGGCAAGCTGGCCGCCGCGCACTTCGACGCGCCCGAGGAAGTCCCGGCAATACGCGGAATCCTGTACAAGCAGAATGATACGTGGCAGCGCACCTTCTTCGACTCCTGGGAGACGGACCTGGACAGCCTGCCCTTCCCGGACCGCTCGCTCATGGAGAATCATCTCTACGTGCGCCCGGACACCGGCGAACCCCAGGCCACCATCGCCACCTCGCGCGGCTGCCCCTCGCGCTGCGTCTTCTGCGTCACGCCCACCATTTCGGGCACCAAGCTGCGCCTGCGTTCGCCCGAGAACATCCTGGAAGAGATGCGCGAGTGCTACCACAAGCACGGCATCCGGGACTTCTTCTTCAAGTCCGACACCTTCACCATCGACCAGAAGTGGACGTTAAAAGTCTGCCAGGCCATCCTGGATTCCGACCTGGCGGGCAAGGTTCGCTGGGTGGCCAACTCCAAGGTGAAGCCCCTGACCCTGGAGACGCTCAAGGCCATGAAGGCCGCCGGGTGCTGGCTGGTTGCCTTCGGCTACGAATCCGGCCACCCGGAGACGCTGGCCCGCTCCAAGAAGGGCACCACGGCGGAGGAGAACATCCAGGCCGCCAAGTGGGCCAAAGAAGCGGGGCTCCTCACCTTCGGGTTCTTCCTGATCGGCATGCCCTGGGAGGGCCGCGAGCACCTGGAAGCCACCCGCCGCCACATCTTCGAGTTGGACCCGGATTTCCTGGAGCTGCACATCGCCGTGCCCTATCCCGGCACCGAGCTGCACGCCGAGGCCGTCAGCTGCGGCCTGATCCAGGAATCCGTGCTGGGCAAGGACTACTTCAACGCCCCTACCGTAGGCACAATGACCCTCACCATGCCGGAAATCGAGAAGTTCCGGCGCGACGTGCTGCTGAAGTTCCACCTGCGGCCGAGCTACATCGGGCGAAAGCTCCTCCAGGCCGGAACCGACCGGCGCATCCTGGCCAACTACTTCCGCTTCGGCTTCCGCCTGCTGAAAAACACCCTGTCCGGCGCGCCGAAGAAGGCCCCCAAGGCCGAGCGCGTGCTGGTGCTGGGGGCCAACTCGGACATCGGGCTGGCCATCGCGCGTGAGTTCGCCGCTCGCGAGAGTTCCAACCTGATCCTGGCATCGCGCGACACCGCGTCTCTGGATTCCAAGGCCGTCGAACTCCGGCGCGACTTCGGCGTGGAGGTGGACGTCGTCTCCTTCGACGCCACGGACACAGCCTCCCACGCCGCGTTTTACCAGTCCCTGCCCCACAAGCCGGACGGCGCGGTGCTGGCCTTCGGCCTGCTGGAAGCCTCCGACCCGCTGCGCCTTTTGGCAGTGAACCTCACCGGCGCGGCCAGCGTCCTGGAAATCATCGCCAAGGACTTCGAAGAGCGCCGCGAGGGGTTCCTCATCGGCCTGTCCTCGGTGGCGGGCGAGCGCGGGCGCAAGTCCAACTACGCCTACGGCGCGGCCAAGGCCGGGCTGACGGCCTATCTCTCGGGTCTGCGCCACCGCCTGTTCGCCTCGGGCGTCAACGTGCTCACGGTCACGCCCGGTTTCGTGCGCTCCAAGATGACCGCCCACCTGGACCTGCCCGCATCGCTCACGGCCACGCCCGAGCGCGTGGCCCGAGACATCCACGCCGCATGGCGCTCCGGCAAGGATTCCATCTATACCAAGGCCATCTGGCGGCCCATCATGTTCATCATCCGCAACCTGCCGGAATGCCTCTTCAAACGGACCAATCTCTGATGCACATCCTCTTTCTGAATCACAACGTCGAGAACTACGGCACCTATTTCCGCTGCTACCATCTGGCCAAAGGCCTGACCCGGCGCGGCCACACGGTGACGCTCCTGTGCGCCAACCGCGAGGACACCCTGGCCACCACCAAACGCGTGGATGGCGGCCTGACCACGGTGCTGTTGCCCAAGTACAAGCTGCGCGGCTTCCACACGCTGCACACCCTGCGCATGCTCTACAATACGGCCTACGCGCTCTTTTCGCGCTACGACGTGCTGCACACCTTCGCCTTCCCGCTGCACCCCATGGCCGTGCCCACCCTGGCCGCGCGCTACCTGCGCCCCGGCCTCAAGCTGGTGCTGGATCACGACGACCTCTGGAAGGGCGGCTTCGCCAACCAGCATCCTGGCCCCTATCAGCGAGTGGTCGGCTGGTTCAACGACAACATGCCCCTGATGGCACAGCAGTGCACTGCGGCCAGCGCCATGCTCATGGACTCCTTCCGGGCCGCTGGCGTGCCGGACAGCCGCATCCACGCCATTCCCAACTGCCCGACGATGACTCGCTCGCCGCTCACCCGCGACGAGGCCCGCGCGCACGTGGGCCTGCCTTCCGGCGTGCCGCTGGTGCTGTCCATGGGCCACACCTACACCGAGTCGCTCTTCCTGCTGCTGGACGCCTTCGAGCGCGCCCGCGTCGCCGTGCCGGACCTGAAGCTCGCCTTCCTGGGCAAGATGCACATTCCCGACGAGTTCGAACGCCGCTTGCAGCCCTACCTTGAGCGTGCTGGCAACAGCATTCTGCGCCTTGGCGAGAAGCCGCCCACTGACGTGCCCGCCTACTTGGCCGCGTCCGACGCGCTGCTTTTGCCCATGGACGACGACCCCATCGAGAAGGCGCGCTTCCCCATCCGCTTCGGCGACTACCTGGCCTCGGGCGTGCCCATCGTGTCCAACGCCGTGGGGGAGATCGAGCGCTATCTGCGCGAGTACGACTGCGGCTACGTGGCGCCCGTCACCGACGCGGCGGCCTTCGGGGACCGCATCGTGGAGGCGCTCACCGACGCCACCCGCCGTGAGGCCATTCAGGCCAACGCCGCGCGTTTGGTGCGGGATGAACTGAACTGGGACGCCGTGGCGGCGAAGCTGGAACGGATTTACGAGGCCGCGAGGAGGTAATCGGGCTCTGCCCGAACCCGGCAGGGGCGCTGCCCCTGCACCCCGGCGGGCTCCGCCCTGCACCCGCCAGGGGAGAAGCCTCCCCTGCACCCGGCTATTCGCTTCGCGTCGTGGGCGGGAGATTTGCGGCGAGCTGTGGGTGGGTGCTGTCCCGTTCGTGTCCTGGCGGGCGGGCTAGAACCGATTTGAAGACGATTCGTCGCCCGCCCGCCAGAACCCGACCGTGACAGCACCCACCCACAGCCGTAGCCGGGCACGATGATTTCAAGAATTAGGAAGCCCAGAAACGCGGCTTTGCGCGTTTCTGGGCTTTAGAACAAGATTTTTGAAGCGTAACAGGTTATTACGCGAAGCTAACC
>NZ_KE386885.1:0-95089 GCF_000429325.1 Fundidesulfovibrio putealis DSM 16056 | reverse complement strand
GCCTCCCCTGGACCCGGCTATTCGCTTCGCGTATCGCCCTGCTACGAAACAGCATTTCGCCAAAATAAAGACCTGAAGCGCGCAAAGCCGCGCTTCCGGTCTTTATTTATTACAAACCGTGGTCGACGCTGGCTTGCAGCCGGGATGCGCTGCTCCGGAAACTCCCGACCATGTTTATATACGGCACACCGTGCTTTCGGCTGGGGCTGATGGCTCTCCCGTTCGTGTCCTGGCGGGCGGGCTCGAACCGATTTGAAGACGATTCGTCGCCCGCCCGCCAGAACCCGACCGTGACAGCCACCAGCCCCAGCCTCCGGCCAGATAAGACCCAAAAATAACAGCCCAGAAACGCGGCTTTGCGCGTTTCTGGGCTTTCTTGCGAGTTATCTGAAGCCTATCGCCTCGTTACGCGAAGCTCACTGAGGGTCCAGGGGGATCATCCCCCTGGCGGGTCCAGGGCGGAGCCCTGGTGGGGTCTGGGGCGAAGCCCCAGCATCACCCGCTCAAACAAGCGCGGCGAGTTCGTCCAGGCCTTTCTCGAACTCACTCAAAATAGCCTCCATGCCCTCGAGATTGCCGCGCGAGGCTGCTTCCTCGGCGCGGGCGGCGGCGTCAGCCAGTGTGGGCAGGCCGAAGCGCATGGCCGCGCCTTTCAGGGCGTGCGCGGATTCTCGTAGTGTTTGCATGTCGCTGCTGGTGAGGGCGTCGCGGGCATCGGCCAGGGTCTGGCGCAGGGCGTCGCAGAGTTCCCCCAACAGCGGAACCAGGGCGGGGGGGACGGCGGCGAGCGGCGAGCCGGTCATCGTTTGGCCAGCCCGAAGCGCTTGAGCTTGTATTGCAGCGTGCGGCGGCTGATGCCCAGCGCGTCGGCGGTGCGTTCGCGGTGTCCCTCGTTGGCGTCCAGGGCGGCCAGGATGGTCTGGCGTTCGGCTTCCTCGAAGCTGGCGGGGGAGGCTCCGTTGGCAGGCGTGGAATCCGGGACGATGCGGCAGGCGGCGTTGTCTGGCGTGCAC
The DNA here is from genome assembly GCF_000429325.1 of Fundidesulfovibrio putealis DSM 16056. Lineage (NCBI taxonomy): Bacteria > Pseudomonadati > Thermodesulfobacteriota > Desulfovibrionia > Desulfovibrionales > Desulfovibrionaceae > Fundidesulfovibrio > Fundidesulfovibrio putealis. The sequence goes on along the minus strand of NZ_KE386885.1, from coordinate 94,076 downwards.
AGATGCGGGGGAAGGAGATCGGGAGTGAGGGTGTCGGAGCGGGCCAGAATCACGGCGCGCTCCAGCACGTTCTCCAGCTCGCGCACGTTGCCGGGCCAGGGGTAGCGCGAGAGCACGTCCAGGAAGGCGGGGCTCACGGCGCGCACGGTCTTTTTGTTGCGCGTGCCAAGCTTGTCCAGCAGATGCGCGGTGAGTTCGGGTAGGTCGTCCAGGCGCTCGCGCAGCGGCGGGATGGCGATCTCCAGCACCGCGAGGCGGAAGTAGAGGTCTTCGCGGAAGGTCCCCTTGGCGACTTCGGCGCGCAGGTCGCGGTTGGTGGCGGCCAGGATGCGCACGTCGGTGACCACGGGCTTGACCGACCCGAGCGGCTCCACGATGCGCTCCTGCAGGGCGCGCAGCAGCTTGGCCTGGAGGCCTATGGGCAGCTCGCCCACTTCGTCCAGGAAGAGCGTGCCGCCGTGGGCCAGCTGGAAGCGCCCGGGCTTGTCCTTGATGGCCCCGGTGAAGGCTCCCTTGACGTAGCCGAAAAGCTCGCTTTCGAGGAGGTCTCCGGGCAGGGCCGCGCAGTTGACCTTGATGAGCGGATGGTCGCGCCGGGGGCTGACCGCGTGTACGAGTTCGGCCACCAGCTCCTTGCCGGTGCCGGATTCGCCCAGGATGAGCACGGTGGCCTCGGCGGGGCCGACCTGCTCGGCCAGTTCACGCACCTGGCGCATGGCGCGGCTCTTGCCGATCATGCGGGAGGAGGCGTCCGACTGGCCGACCTTGCGGCGCAGCTCGCGGTTCTCTGAGACAAGGCGTCCGAATTCGCTGGCCCGGTGCAGCACGGCCTTGAGCTCCTCATTGTCCGAGGGCTTGGTGAGGTAGTCGAAGGCTCCGCGCTTCATGGCCTCCACGGCGGAACCGACCGTGCCGTATGCGGTGAGCAGCACCACGGGCAGGCCGGGGTACAGCTCGTGGATGGCGGCCAGGGCCTGCATGCCGTCCATGCCGGGCATTCTCATGTCCAGGAGGATCACGGAAGGACAGTCCGGCTGGGTGCAGGCGCGCAGCTGGCGCAGGCCGTCCTCGGCGGAACCGGCCTCGGCAACGCGCCAGCCCGCGTCCTCCATGACCGCCCGCACCATCAGGCGATGGCCGGGCTCGTCGTCGATCACCAAAAGTTTCTGCGTCATCGGGGCGCTGCTCCTGAGAAGCGGAGAGTCACGGTGGTGCCGCGTCCGGGGGTGCTTGCGATGTCCAGCTCGCCCCGGTGGTCGCGGATGATCTTGTGCACGATGGCCAGCCCCAGGCCCGAGCCTTCCTTGCGCGTGGTGAAGAACGGCTCCAGGGCGCGGGCGCGCTCTTCCTCGCTCATGCCGCGCCCTGTGTCGGACAGGCTGACGCTTATGCTGCCGTCATGCTCGAAACTGGAGAGCGTGATCACGCCCCCGTCCTCGGGCAGTGCGGCCAGCGAGTTGAGGATCAGGTTGATGAGCGCCTGCTTGAGGCCGTCGGCGTCGGCCAGGACCGAGGGAGATTGGAGGTTCAGATCCAGGCTGGCCTTGGCGCGCTCCATGTCGAAGCGCAACAGGCGCGAGAGTTCGCCCGCCAGGGTGGCGAGGTCCACGGCCTGCGGCTCCATGGGCCTGGGACGCGCCAGATAGAGGAGGTCCGTGACCACCCGGCCCAGGCGGTCGGCCTCCTGCACCATGGTCTCGGCGTAGGACTGCTCGGGGTCCTTGCCCTTGAGCTTGGCCGCGAAGAACTGGGCGAACCCGCGCAGGGCGCTCAGGGGGTTTCGAATCTCGTGGGCCACGCCTGCGGCGAGGCGTCCCACGGCGGCCAGATGGCGCGTCTGCTCCAGGTCGTGCTCCAGGGAGCGCAGCTTGGTACGGTCGCGCACCAGGATCATGGTCTCTCCGTCCAGGGGGACGGCCAGGGTCTCCAGACAGCGCCCGCCGTGCTCCACCTGCTGCCAGGAGAAGGCCTCGGGATCGCGCCCGTCGGACCCGTCGGAGAGGTTCTGCCCCAGGGGCAGCTCCGACGCGGGCCGGCCCACCAGCCCGGCCCCCTCGACGCCCCCGGCTCCCCCGACCCCCAGAATGGCCTTGGCCGCCGGGTTCACGGCGGAGACCATCCCGGCAGCGTCCACGGTGAGCAACCCCTCGGGCAGCGCGTCCAGGAGCTTGGAGTGGAAGCTCTCCAGGCGCGTGAGCCTTCGGCCCTGCTCGCGGCGGCGCAGGTAGGCCAAAAGCGTCACCCAGAGCAGCGCCGCAGTGCCCAGCACGAAGCCGGTCTGCATGAGGGCGGCGTTACGGAAGTTGGTGTACTGGGCGTAGTGCTGTTCCAGGTCCATGCCCACCAGGAAGTACAAGGTGGGGGCATGGACGGCGGGAGCCTGCCGGGAGGGCGGCCCCCGGTGGCCGCGGCCGGGCATGCCGGGCCGGTCGGACCTTTCGGGCTGGGCTTGGCGCGCGGGCGGCTCGGCCAGGGGGGGAGCGGGCGGCGTTTGTGGCTGCCCGGATTCGCCTTGCTCCCCTTGCTCCGGCGTGGCGTCGCAGGGGCAGAACTGGGCCATGCCGGGGCGCATGAGCGCAGCGTAGCCAAGTATGGTGGTGCCGCCCATGGGCAGCGTGCCGAACCATTCGCCGGTGACGGCCAGGTCGGAGAGCGCCAGCTGGTCCAGTGGGGCGTCCAGCATGTCCTTGGCTTCCTTGGGGGCGGAGGAGAGAACCAGGCGTCCTTGCGCGTCGTACACGCCCAGGAAGATCAGGTCGCCCGTATCGGCGATCTCCCGGAAGACTTCCTCCAGGCGTTCGCGGGCCACCTCGGGCTGCATGCGGCCAAGCATGGGCATGATCCGCATGAGGTTGGACTCCACGCCGCGCAGGATGGTGCGGGACGCGAAGAGAACGTGCTGGTCGATCAGCCTGCGCTGATCCACGAGATTGCGCCAGGTGACGGCGGACAGGGCCGCGCCCAGGAGCACCAGGGCCAGGGCGGCCAGGGCCAGAAGGCTCCGGGATGTGCGCGGGGTGGAGATGTCCATGCTGTTCGCGTGAGCCTTGGTTATGCGCAGGGCGCGGCGACCGGCTGCGAGGCCGGACGCCGCTGCCTTGCTGGAGTTACTTGACGATGAGGTCCATGACCTGCTGCGCGGTGAGGTTGTTCTCCACGGCCAGTTCCCGGAAGGTCATGTCCGAGAAGGCCACGATGCCCTTGGCCTTGAGCTTGGCCAGGGCCTGGGCCGTGTCGATGGTGTGGTCGCGGCAGAAGGCGGCCAGGGTCATGCGTTCGAGGCCCTCGGGAGCCACGATTGGCGCGGCGGGCGCAGGAGCCTGGGGCGTGCCGGGTTGCGTCACCTGTCCGGGGACTGGCGCAGGCGCGCCGGGAGCCGTGCCCGGCTGAGGCTGCTCGACGACCGGAGGCGTCGCCGGAAGGGCCGGGGTCGCCGGGACGGGGGGGGCAGGAACAGGCGCGGGAGCCGCAGGCGCAGAGACCGGAGCCTGGGTCTGGGCCGGTGCGCCGCGCAACGCGTCGTACACCTCGATGGGCAGCATCAGGTTCGATTGCGCGATCTGGCGCAGCGTCATGTCTCCGGAGGCCTTGATGCCGGACTTGGCCAGCTTGTCCACCGCGCCATTGAGATTCAGCCCGTACTGCTCGCACACGTCGGCCAGCTTCAGCCTGCCCAGGCCCGGCGGCGGGTCGGCGGGGAGCTGGGGCGGCGCGGGCGCGGCCTGGGGCTTGGGGGCTTCAGCAACTGGAGCGGCTGGGGCGGCCGGGAGCCTGGGGTCCTTGCCGCCGCGCAGGGTCTCGTACACGGCTGCCGGGGCCAGCCCATTCTGCCGGGCGATCTCGGTGATGGTGGCGTCGGGGGAGGACAGCTTCACGTTGTGGGCCGCCAGATTGGTCAGCGCCTTGGCCGGGTCCAGGCTCAGGCGCTTGGCCAGCTCCGTGGGGGTCATGGACGCCGCGCCCGCCAGCGGCGGTTCGCCGAAGCTCTTGGCGTGCCAGGACTTGAGCCCGGAGGCCATGTGCACCAGGGTTCCGCCCGGCGGCAGCATGAGCACGCTTGCCAGCAGGAGCACCACGAAAATGACGATGGCGGTCAGCCAGGCCTTGGCGGTCTGCGCGCCGTAGCGGTCCTCGGCGTCGCCCGTGGGCAGGGCCATCATCCGGGACGCGCCCGTGAACAGGCTGATCAGCCCGGAGAGTGTCAGCAGAAGGCCCATGCCGTAGTGCAGGGCCTCCCAGCGGGGGCGCGACAGTCCAAGAAAGCTCCAGTCCGACCACAAGGCCACCTCGGTGGACGGCCCGGCGAACAGGGCCAGGGAGGAGGCCGCCATCCCGGCCAGGGAGAAGGCGAACAACAACCAGAAAATACGGCGCAGCATCGTTTGCTCCTGAAGAAGGCAAGGTGGAGGCGCTCGTCCCCCCGCAAGCGTCCGGCGTCCGAAAGGCACCTTGGCGCTCACGCGTGAATCACGCGCCTCTGCACGGCACGGGGCAGCGCCCCGGCCCGTCTTCCTCTTCTATTATCACCGCATGCGCAAGCAAGGCAATGCGCCTGAAAATGGCGGAACCCCGCCGGTGGGGGCGGGGTTCCTGAGGTGAGGAGGTAGAGGCTATGGAACTATGAACGTTGTGGTTTCAGGGGTTACTGGCAGCAGGGGGCCTGGGCGTTGCCGCCCTTGGGGCCGACGCCCTGGCCGCCCATCATGGGGCAACCGCCGGGGCCGAAGCCGGGACCACCCGCCAGGGGCAGGTTGACGCCGGTCTCCTTGAAGATGCGCTGCTGCAGGGCCACGCGCTCCTGGTACACCATGGAGCTCAGGGTGCCGATCTCCTTGGCCAGGGCCTCGATCTTGGAGCTGTCGGGCTTGGGCGCGGCCAGGATGGCGTTCAGCTCGGCCTGCTTGGCCCATTTGCGGGCCTCAAGCTCGTAGAGGGTCTGGCGGCCTTCGCGGTACAGCTTCGCCACCTGCTCCTGCTTCTCCTGCGGGATGTCGGGCATCCACGCGCCGGGGCCGCGCCCGTAGGGGTTGGCCATGGCCAGGGAGGCGGCGGCCAGCATGGCCACCAGGGCGACGGACAGGATCATCAGACGGGATTTCATGAGCGGTTCTCCTGAATGGAATGAGGGTCGTTTCTATGTGTTACTGCTGAGACTGAGCAGGTACTGCGGGGACGGCCTGGGTCGGGGCGGTCGCGCCGCGCATCCATCCGTATCCGTATCCGTGGCCAGCGCCTTGGGCATACCCGTGTCCGTACCCGGCTCCGCGCATCATGGGCATGCCGTTTCCGGCGTTCACGCCAGGCGTGTACGATGCGTTGCTCCAGGCCGGGCAGTTGGCGTTGCCGCCGCGACCCATGCCGCGCGCTTCGGCCATGGAAACCATGCCTGCCAGGGCTACGCCCAGCATCAGCAGAATGAGAGTGAACTGTTTCATGGTGCCTCCGTGCAGCGCGTGGCTGCTCTTTGCCGACATTAAGCAGCATCCGTGCCAATAGTTTTTATGAATAAAATAAGTATGTTGTTGTGTGGCGTGTGCCAATTGCAATGTGCATGTGCAGCCTTTTGCACATGCACGTGCACGTACCCGCACTTGGGAGAAATGTGACGCGCATTGACAGGGGCGAGGCTTTGGAACATGTAAGGCCGCTTACGAATACGATCCCGGAACACCCATGAAATCCGCCCTGATACTCGGCATAACCGGCCAAGACGGCGCGTACCTCACCAGGCTGCTGCTGGAGAAGGGCTACGCCGTGGCCGGAACCTCGCGCGACGCCCAGATGGCCAACCTCGGAAGCCTCGCCGCCCTCGGCGTGGCCGACATGGTGAGCCTGCATTCGGCGTCGCTGACGGATTTTCGCGGCCTCTGGCAGGTGATCGAGAAGGTGGAGCCGCAGGAAATCTACAATCTGGCCGGGCAGAGCTCCGTGGGCCTCTCCTTCGAGCAGCCCCTGGAGACGTTCGAGTCCGTGGCCGTGGCCACCATAAACATCCTTGAGCTGCTGCGCCTTCTGGGCAAGCCCGTGCGCCTCTACAACGCCTGCTCCACGGAATGCTTCGGCAACGCCCCCGAGCCTGCCAGCGAGGAGACCCCCTTCAGGCCGCGCAGCCCCTACGCCGTGGCCAAGGCCGCCGCCTGCTGGGCCGTGTCCAACTACCGCGAAGCCTACGGCCTGTACGCCTGCTCGGGCATCCTCTCCAACCACGAGTCGCCCTTGCGTCCGGCCCGCTTCGTCACCCGCAAGATCGTGTCCACGGCGTGCCGCATCGCGGCGGGGTCCGGCGAGCGCCTCTCGCTCGGGTCCACCAACGTGGTGCGCGACTGGGGCTGGGCCGAGGAGTACGTGGACGCCATGTGGCGCATGCTCCAGCAGGACGATCCGGGCGATTTCGTCATCGCCACGGGCAAGAGCTTTTCCCTTCAGGATTTTACGGCCCAGGTCTTCGCGGAGCTGGGACTTGACCATACCGAACACGTGGACACCAACCCCGGCCTGTTCAGGCCCTCGGACATCCTCTACAGCCGCACGGACCCCTCCAAGGCGCGCGAGCTTCTGGACTGGCAGGCCAGCATGGCCATGCCGGAGGTGGTCCGGGCCATGATCGGGGCCGAACGGGAGATGTTGTCCGCCAAGGAGCGCTGCATATGAAGAAGAAGGTCGCCCTCATCACCGGAACCACCGGGCAGGACGGGGCCTATCTGGCCGAGATGCTTTTGGAGAAGGGCTACGAGGTCCACGGCCTCAAGCGCCGCTCCTCGCTGTTCAATACGGACCGCATCGACCACCTGTACCAGGACCCCCACGTCACGGGGCGCAAGTTCATCCTGCACTACGGCGATCTGACCGACTCCACCAACCTGATCCGGGTGATCCAGCTGGTGCAGCCGGACGAATTGTACAACCTGGCCGCCCAGTCCCACGTGGCCGTGTCCTTCGAGACCCCGGAGTACACCGCCAACTGCGACGCGCTCGGAACCCTGCGCATCCTGGAGGCCATCCGCATCCTGGGGCTGACTGAAAAGACCCGCGTGTACCAGGCCTCCACCTCCGAGCTCTTCGGCCTTGTGCAGGAGACCCCCCAGACCGAAAAGACCCCGTTCTACCCACGCAGCCCCTACGCCGTGGCCAAGCTCTACGGCTACTGGATCACGGTGAACTACCGCGAGGCCTACAACATGTACGCCTGCAACGGCATCCTCTTCAACCACGAGTCCCCCCTGCGCGGCGAGACCTTCGTCACCCGCAAGATCACCAGGGCCATGGCGCGCATCAAGCTGGGCCTGCAGGACTGCCTGTTCCTGGGCAACCTGGACGCCAAGCGCGACTGGGGCCACGCCCGCGACTACGTGGAGATGATGTGGCTCATGCTCCAGCAGGACACCCCGGATGATTACGTCATCGCCACGGGCAAGCAGTACAGCGTGCGCCAGTTCGTGGAGGCCGCCGCTGCGGAGCTCGGCATTCCCCTGCGTTTCGAGGGACAGGGCGTAGACGAGAAGGCCTACCACGCCCAAACCGGCAAGTGCCTGGTGGCCGTGGACCCGCGCTACTTCCGTCCCACCGAGGTGGAGACCCTGCTTGGCGACCCCACCAAGGCCCACACCAAGCTGGGCTGGAAGCCCCGCATCACCTTCGACCAGATGGTCTCGGAGATGGTCAAGGCCGACCTGCGCGACGCCGAGCGCGACAACATGTGCCGCAGCGAAGGCTTCAAGACCTTCAATTTCCACGAATAAGATCGCGTTTCCTTCTCGCTTCCACCAAAGGCCGGGTTGTCCCGGCCTTTTTTTGTGCCGGACGAGGCCCACGGATTGTCCATCAGGCTCAATATTTGCTAGCATCCGGTGGCAGGTGCACTCATCACCTTGAAAATGTTGAAAGAATGTCAAAAATTTTGACATCTGGCGGAAATGTTTACACCTGAGGGGTCTTGTGAGGTTGAGGCGAGGTTTCCGGCAGGCGGGCGTTCCAGCCGAGGCGTGCGGCCCGCGACACTATCTGGAAGGGGGTGTGTGATGCTTGTGCGTATCGCCCTTATGCTGCTCCTTCTGCTTTTGTCGTCCCTTGTGCAGGCGTTCGCCTCCTTTCCGTTTTGCGCCCCCTGATACCCCTGAGCGCCTCTTCGGCCAAGAAAATGCGAATGACCGTCAAAACAACGTGTTGTTCGGTACACGACTTGCTTTCAAAGCCTGACGTTCGTGTGAATCACCGGATTGTGGCCGACATGTGTCAACAATCCAAGAAAATTGTAAGTTTTTTTTACAGAGCGTGTAACCTGCGGCGCTGCGCCCCTGAATCGATTTTCAGAAGGCAACTGCCGGTTCGCAAACAGAAGGATTGAAGACCATGAGATACCGTCTGGGCTTCCCGCTTTTGATCGTTGCCGTGCTTGCCTGCATTGGCATTGCCAGCGCCATGGGGCATAACGTTCTGCCTGAGACGGTGTTGAATATCCTGAGCGATAAGTCTTCATCCAAGAGGCAGCCGGATGTCGCCAATCTGGTGAAGGCTGAGCCTTCCCGCCAGGACGAGCGGCGCTCGTCAGCCGTGCCGAACGGCGGAACGGGCTTGTCCCCCGCAGTGTTCCAGGACTTTTTCGAGGTGGCCCAGGCGGGTTACCTCTCTGACATGACTGCGTCGCTTACGTTCCCGCAGGACTCCGCTCCCTCCGGTCCCCAGGCTCGCGGGTTCGTGTCCGGAGCCGGGAACCCGGCGCACTCCCAGCAGGCAGCCTCGATTCACTCTGGTTCGTCCTGGAATCCGGGCAGCGGTTCGGGTGGTTCGGGCAACCCGGGCAGCGGCGGCTTGGCCGGTTCGGGCAGTTCAGGCGGTTCCGGCAGCAATCCCGGTTCCTCGGGCGGGACCTTGGACCAGAATCTGGTCCTCGCCAGCCTGATGACAGGCCTGGAAGAGGCGGGAAACGGCGGTTCCAAGAATCCGGCAAGCGATGACGATTTCGGCATCCTGCCCCAGACTACCCATATCCCCCAGCCCTCTTTCGTCCCCGAGGCCGACCCCCTGATGGGCACGCCACTCGAGAAAGTGCTTCCCGATCCCAATGAACAGCGCAACCCCGACCCTGCCCCGGTTCCCAATCCCGAGCCGGGAACGCTGATCCTGGGCGGCCTGGGGCTGGCGATCATGGCCGTCGTGCACAGGCGCATGAGGCCCAGGCAGGGCGAGTAGGGAACTGGCCGCAAAGCCTGCAACACTGCGGGCGAGCAAATAAACAAACGGGAGGCTTTGGGCCTCCCGTTCTTGTTTTCTAATGAAGTATCTGTCGGATGCCCGAGCGCGGCTGGGCGGGATGTGGTGTCGTGTCCGGGCGCGTGCCGAGGGCGCGGATAACGCAAAAATAATGAGGGTTTCCAAAGGGCGAAGCCCTAAGGCCTGCGGAGGCTAATCTTCCGACACGCCTTACCTGAGCAGCACGCTTCGCGCCTTTCTCAGTATGGCTCCTCAAAATCAATATGCGCTTGTTTTGAGGATAATTGTCTGAAATTATGGTGTTTACACTTGAAAAACATATTCATGTTTTTCAAGTATGCCACCCTACTCCAGTCCGAGTCCGGCCAGCACCTTTTCGGGCGGGCGGCGCTCCGGCACCACGCGCAGGGGGCGCTTCTCGTCGTTCCACTCCTTGCTTGCGTAGAGGCCGCAGAAGCAGGTGCCGTATTCCGCCACGTCCGCCTCGCGGTACTGGCAGGGGCAGACGATGTCCCGGTCCATTTCGAAGTTGCCCGAGGCCAGGCGGCAGGGGCAGGCCATGTGGCCGTAGCGCTCCTTGTTCACCAGGAGCATCTCCAGAAGGTCCATGACCATCTTCTGGTCGCGGTTGAAATAATAGCCCTTCTTCTCCTGGAAATCCTTCAGCTTGCCGTAAAGTTCCTTGGCGTCCATGTGCTCAGTCCTCCAGGGCCTTTTCCAGCTGCTCCTTGTCGAAGCCGACGATCACCGTGCTGCCGACCATGACCGTGGGGAAGGACAGGTTCGGGTTGACCTTCTTGATGGATGCGATGGTCTCGCTGCGCTCTTCCCCGGCAAGCCTGTCCACGTAGACGCATTCGTAGGGCTGGCCGCGCTCGTCAAGGTACTCCTTGCAGTGCTTGCAGTGGATGCAGGTGGAGAGAGCGTAGATCTTCACGTTTTTCATCTCGGTACGGCTCCTTTGAGTGTGGCGGCGGACTTGGTTCGCGGCGTGGACTGGTAATTCATCCGCTTTTCCAGGTGATAGGTCAAGATGGAGAGCGGGTAGGTGAGCAGCAGATAAAAGAGCGCCAGTGGCAGATACGACTCAAAAGTCTTGTATGTTGCGGCGTTTACTATCTCCGCTCCCTTGGTGAGTTCGCGCACGGCGATAACCGAGAGCAGCGAGGAGTCCTTGATGAGCGAAACGAACTGGCCCGTGACCGGCGCAATGATGCGCCGCAGCGCCTGGGGAAAGACCACGTGCCGAAGTGCCTGGGCGTGGGTCAGGCCCGTGGAACGCGCGGCCTCCCACTGGCCGTCCGAAATGGATTCGATGCCCGCGCGGACCATCTCCGTGATGTAGGCCCCGGCGAAAAAGGCCAGGGTGGCCATGCCGATGAGAAACGGGCTGTCCACGTGGACCACCACGCCGAAGCAGAAATAGAAGATGTAGATCTGGGTGAGCAGGGGCGTGCCGCGAAAGCCCCAGACGTAGAGCGTGGCCGCCTCGCGCAGCCAGATGTTCTCGGACACGCGGGCCAGGCCGCCCAGTATGCCGATGACCAGCCCCAGGGTGATGGCCCCACAGGACACCATGATGGTGGTGGCGAAGCCCTCTATGAACAGATCGCGGTACTGCCAGACCACCCACCAGTTCCAGTTGTAGCGGATGGTGGACAAGAGGGCCACCAGGGCGGCTGTTCCGATGCTGAACAGTATGAGGCGGACGGCGTATTTATTGTGCATGGAAAGAACGGTCCGGCCCGGCAGCCGGTTGCGGCGCGCCGGGCCGGTTCCGAAGGGTTATTTCAGCAGGGGGCCGACAAACTGCTTGCGCAACGCTTCCAGGGAGCCGTCTGCGCGGCGAAGGGTGACGAACATTTCCATCCAGTTCCAGAGGTCGAAGTCGCCCTTGCGCATGGCGATGCAGAAGGGCTCGTAGGTGAAGGGCTGGAGGATGGCCTTGGTGGCGTCCGGGAACTCCTTGGCGTGCTTGGCGATGGACAGCTGGTCGTAGATGAAGGCGTCGGCGCGCCCGTTGACCACTTCCGCCACGCAGGCGGATTCGTCCTTGTAGCGGTTGATGGTGGCCTTGGGGAAGCGCTTTGCGGCCAGCAGGTCTGAAGTGGTGCCGGTCTTCACCGCGATGACGCGCTTGGGGTCGTCCAGCTGTTCCACGGAGGTCACGTCGGCGGCGCGCTTGCTGGAAAGCAGGGCGCACAGGCCGGTGGTGAAGTAGGCGCTGGTGAAGGTGATGGTCTTGGCGCGCTCCAGGGTGCCGGTGATGCCGGAGATGATCAGGTCGATCTTGCCGGTCTGCAGCGCCGGGATGAGGCCGGTCCATTCCATGTCCTTAATTTCAAGCTCCACGCCCAGGTCCTTGGCGGCCATGCGGGCGAGCTCGACATCCAGTCCCACGGGCTGGCCCTTGGTGTCGGTTGACTCGAAGGGCGGATACTTGAGCTCCATGCCCACCACCAGTTTCTTACGGTTGACTATCTCGGTGAGCAGGCTCTGCTTGGCGATATCGAAAGGCGCCTGGGCCAGGGCGGCCTGGGCGCATAAGGCCAGGGCGAGCATGATGAAGACTATCCTGCGAAGCATGGCAATCCTCCTGAAAGTGCGTGGGAATATCTTCCTTCTAGCCCAGAAGCAGCGCGGCAGGAAAGACTTTTCTCAATTGTGCGCGGCACTTCGGGACACGCCTGTTACAGACGCTGCCCGATGGCGCGTTGCACCCGGCTGAACACCGCTTGCGGATCGCCCGTGGCGTCGGCCACGGCGAAGCGATGCGGCTCGCGCGCGGCCAGCGTAAGAAAGCCGTCCCGCACCCGCTGGTGGAAGGCCATCTCCAGCGCCTCGAATCTCCCTTCGGACTGGCTGGCCCCTGCGCCCGAGTTGCGGCTCCTGGCCCGCGCGAGCCCTTGCTCCACGGGCAGGTCCAGCACCACGGTCACGTCCGGGGCGAGCCCCCCGGTGGCCATCTCGCCAAGCGAAATCAGGCGCTCCACGTCCAGGCCACGCCCGAAGCCCTGATAGGCCACGGTGGAATCATGGTAGCGGTCGCACAGCACCACCGCGCCCTGGGCCAGGGCCGGGCGGATCACCTCGGCCACGTGCTGGGCCCGGTCGGCCAGATAGAGAAACAGTTCCGCCGTGGAATCCAGGTGGGTGTTGCGCGCGTCCAGCAGGATGGCGCGAAGGGTCAGGCCCAGGCCGCAGCCGCCGGGCTGGCGCGTGGTCAGCACCGTGTGCCCCAGGCTGCGCAGCCAGGACTCGGCCAGGGCGATCTGGGTGGACTTTCCCGCGCCCTCTACACCTTCAAAGGTAACGAACATTGGCTGGGACCTTTGTCCTGGGGCTTCTTGGGAGCGGGGGCCTCGGGCCGCACGCGCACCGGGTTGAACACATAGCGGTCCAGGCCGCGCACGAAACCGGCCACGCCGATCTTGTCCGGATTCTCCACCGCGCCGGTGAACTGCTGCACCTTGGCGTCGATGTTGTCCGCGAAGTGCAGCAGCATGGCCTCGGGGGTCATGGGCGTCTTGGGGGAACCGTAGGCCAGCTCTCCGTGGTGGCTCAGGAGCATGTGCTTGAAATGCAGGATCAGACCCGGGTCCAGGTCCCTGGCTTTGCGCAGGTAGGGCTCCAGGAGCGTCAGCGACAGCACGATGTGGCCGAGCATCTGGCCCTCGTCGGTGTAGTCGCGGGTGAGGCCGGAGGAGAGCTCCCAGGCCTTGCCCATGTCGTGGAAGGCTGCGGCGGCCAGGAGGGTGTCGCGGTCCAGGGCCGGGTAGAGCTCGCAAAGCGCCTGGGCCACCTTGCACACGGCCAGGGTGTGCTCCAGGAGCCCGCCCCGGTAGGCGTGGTGCATGGCTTTCGCGCCGGGCGCGGCCAGCAGCTTCTCGCGGATTTCCGGGTCGCCCAGCACCTTGCGGCAGAAGCGCCGCCAGGGGGCGTGGCCGATGTTGGACGAAAGGAACTCTTCGAGTTTCGCGTAGATGGACTCGGGCTTCTCCTCGCTCTCGGGCAGGAAGTGGCTGAAGTCCACGCCCTCGGGGGATGTTCCCAGGGGTTCCAGGCGGTCCAGGTTGAGCTGGGGCTGGTCGCGGTAGCTGGTGACCGTGCCCGTGGCCAGGACGAACTGCCCGGCGGGGAGGTCGTCGATGGCGGCCGCGCCGGGCGACCAGAGCTTGGCCTCGATGACCCCGGAGGCGTCCTGGAGCTTGAGCGACCAGAACGGGCCGTTGCGGGCTTGGCCCTTGGATGCCTGCGCCAGCAGGAAGCATTCGCTCACCTGGTCGCCCACGGAGAGGTCACGTACGAAGATGCGTTTTTCGGTCACCGGCTTGCCAGCCTCACAGGGGTAATCTAGTATGCGTCCAACTGACGCAAAGAGTTACAGATTTCCAAGGCCGGGGCAAGTGGCCCGGCGGGGGGAAGGGACGCCCACGCGTCGAACTGCACAAATATCGGAGCATCGCGAAAGAAACCCATGAAAATACTTCTCACCAACGACGACGGAATCCAGGCCATCGGGCTGCGCTCCATCTATCACGCGCTGGTGCGCGCCGGTCACGACGTGCAGGTGGTGGCCCCGGTCACGGAGATGAGCGCCGTGGGACACGCCGTCACCTTGGCTGCACCGCTTCGCGTAAAAATTTTCGAGGAAAAGGATTTTTACGGCCAGGGCGTATCCGGCACCCCGGCGGACTGCGTGAAGCTCGGCCTGACCACGCTGCTTGCGTCGCCGCCCGATCTGGTTGTCTCCGGCATCAACGCCGGGGCCAACGTGGGCGTGGACATCCTCTATTCCGGCACAGTGTCCGCCGCCACCGAGGGCGCGCTCATGGGCTTTCCGGCCCTGGCGCTCTCCTACGACAGCTTCAGCCCCGGCGACCTGTCCGCGCAGGCGGACTTCGCAGCCTCGTTCCTGGCGAAAGTCGACTGGGACGCCCTGCCCGGCAACTGCGTGCTGAACATGAATTTCCCGGACCTTCCCATGGATAAGGTGTGCGGCCTTAGGGTCTGCCCCCAGACCCACGCCGCCTACCACGACTGGTACGACGCGCGCGTGGACCCCAGGGGTCGCCCTTATTACTGGCTCACGGGCGTCATCCCCACGGACCGGGTTCTTCCCGGCCAGGACAGGGCGCTGCTGACGGAAGGCTTCATGACGCTCACCCCGCTGCGTTTCGACTTCACCGACCACGAAACAATGGAGCGTCTTGCGGGTCTTTCGTTCTGAGCGACTGTTGTTTGCGACGTTTGAGGCCCCGAAAGGGGCCTTTTGCGTTGCGAGGGGCGGTGAATTGTGCGAAATGTGGGTCATAATCATGAAAAAGCGGGGGTACGATGCTGAACGTGCTCACGGTGGATGACGACGAGGTGACCCAGTTTCACGCCAACCAGCTGCTCCAGCCGTTGGGGAGGGTGCGCATGGCCTATTCCGGCATGGACGCCGTGGCCCGCGTGAAGGAATCCCTGGCCTCCGGGGACGGCTATCACCTGATTTTCATGGACGTGATGATGCCCGGACTGGACGGGCTGACCACCGTGCGAGAGATCGTGCATTGCTACAACGAGAGCCGCATCCCGCTGGAACAGCGCCCCAAGATCATCATGCTCTCCTCCGTGGAGGAGCGCGACACCAAGATAGATGCCCTGTATGCCTGCGGCGCGGACCACTACATGACCAAGCCCCTGGACAGCGAGTTGCTGGCCGTATTTCTGGGGGCGCTTGGCATGCTGCCGCCGGGCGGCCTGGGACCTGCGCCCGCGTCGGCCTCCGAACCGGATGGCGGTGCGCAAGCCGATGATGGGGCCTGCGCCGAAGACGAGCTCAAGTCCGCGTAGGATGAGAGGCTCCGCTGGTCTGGCCGCGCATGCGGGTATGCGTTGCTCGTGTGCGCAGTTTGGTCCAGGGCTTGTTGGCGTATCGGTCCGCCCCTGCCGCGACGTCTGATGGAACTCCGCTTCGGGCGCGCCTTGCGCCTACAACTCCACCTGCACGCCGATCTCCATCACCCGTCCCGGCGGGATGTTGAAGTATGACGACGCCGGGCGCGAGTTGCGGCTCATGAACTCGAACAGCCGCTTGCGCCATCCGGGCAGGTGGCTTCTGCCCGTGGTGAAGAGCGATTCTCGCCCCAGGAAGAAGGTGGTGTCGGCAGGGTCGGCCTCAAGGCCCGCGCTGCGGGCGAAGTCCAGTATCTGGGGCACGTCTGGGGTCTGCATGAAGCCGTAGGTGGCGATCACCCGGTAGAAACCCTCGCCCAGGCAGGAGATGGAAAGGTTCTGCCCGAGGTTGGAGTAGGGGTCGCTGGACGACTGGATGGACAGGATGACCACCTTCTCGTGGAGCATCTTGGTGTGCTTGAAGAAGTGCAGCAGCGTGACCGGCGTGCCGGTTGGCGACACCGACAGGAACACGGCCGCCCCCTTGGCCCGGTGCGGCTTTTTGGCGGCCACGTCGTCCAGGAACAGTTCCAGCGGCACGGCCCCGGCGCTGAGCACCCTGCTCAGGGCGGCGCGTCCGGCCTTCCAGGTGCTCATGCAGGCCACGATTCCGGTGGCGATGACCACTGGAATCCAGCCGCCGTCGAAGATCTTCAGCAGGTTGGAGCCGAAGAAGGAGAGATCGAAGCTCAGAAACAGGGCCAGCATGGGGGCGGCCTTCCAGACGGGCCAGTTCCAGCGTTTGGTGGCCACCAGGAAATACAGGCAGGAGGTGATGGTCATGGTGGCGGTCACGGCGATGCCGTAGGCGGCGGCCAGACGGCTGGACTCCTTGAAGATGAGCACCAGCGCGATGCAGGCCCACATGAGCATGGTGTTGATCTCCGGGATGTAGATCTGGCCTTCCATGTGGTGCGAGGTGTGCACGATGCGCACGCGAGGGAAATACCCCAGCTGCACGGCCTGGCGTATCAGCGAGAACACGCCCGAGATCATGGCCTGGGAGGCGATGATGGTGGCCATGGTGGACAGGGCGACCATGGGGAACACGAAGGCCATGGGCACGATGCCGTAGAAGGGGTTGGCCACGATGGAGGGGCTGGCGATGAGCCCCGCGCCCTGCCCGAAATAGTTCAGCAGCAGGCCCGGATAGGCGTAGAACAGCCAGGACATCCTGATGGCGCGCTTTCCGAAGTGCCCCATGTCCGCATAGAGGGCCTCGCCGCCGGTGATGCACAGCACCACCGAGCCCAGCACCAGGATGCCGTGGAAGTGGTTGCGCGCGAAGAAGTCCACGGCGTGGACCGGGTTCAAGGCCAGCAGCACGTCGGGGTGCGCGATGATCTGCGCGAGCCCAAGGCCTCCGATCACCAGGAACCACACGATCATCACCGGGCCGAACACGCGCCCGATGCCCGCCGTGCCGTGCTTCTGCACCATGAACAGCCCAAGCAGGATGATGAGCGTCAGCGGAACCACCAGCGGCCCGGCCTGATTGGTGGCCACTTCCAGGCCCTCCATGGCCGAGAGCACCGAGATGGCCGGAGTGATCACCGCCTCGCCGCACAAAAGAGACGCTCCGCACAGGCCGAGCAGCATGGTGACGGCCACGGTCTTGGCGCCGAGCTTCTTGGCGGGCAACAGCTCCAGCAGGGCGAACATGCCGCCCTCTCCCTTGTTGTCCGCGCGCAGGATGAAGGACACGTACTTGACCGTGATGACCACGGTCAGCGACCAGAAAATCAGCGAGAGAACGCCCATGACGTTGGCGGTGGTCAGCTCGATGGCGTGCAGGCCGTGGAAGCACTCCTTCACGGCGTAGAGGGGCGAGGTGCCGATGTCGCCATAGACAACGCCCAGCGCGCCAAGCGCCATGACAAGCGTGCTTTTCGAGTGGGAGGTTTCAAGGCCGTGAGGGGTGCTCATACGCACGTTCCTATCGTTGCGCATGGAACGATGTCAAACGGCACGAGAAGATTCCCCTCCCGCCTTGCGCAGACGCGCCAGGAGGGCTATGCTCCGGAATATCCCATAAATTCCAGGGAGGCGAGTATGAAACGGATTGTCATTCTTGTGGCATTGCTGTGCCTGGCGGCCACGGCCCATGCGCAGCAGCAGAACGTCTACCAGTGCGTCAGGCCGGACGGAACCGTGGTGTGCACCGTGACGGACACCTCGGGCGACCCGAGCGTGACCTGCAACTACGAGTGCGTGGACTGCAACATGGTCTGCTCCGCAAGGCTCAGGCTGGTGGACGGAAACGGAGCGCTCACGCCGGTGCCCCCGCCGTCGGTGAAGGGAGAACGCCGCCCGCCCTCCAACGCCGTCGAGACCCCGGAATATTGCCGCAACCGCTACCAGCAGTGCGTGGCCAAATGCAAATCCGACCCGGACAACAAAAGCCGCTACGACGTGGAGGCCTGCATCTCCAGCTGCGAGAGCTGGTACTCGGGCTGCGGGATGAAACCGTAGGCGGACGTCGCAGGAATAGGAACGAAAGAACGCCCGGCTTTCCAGGGGAAGGCCGGGCGTTCTTTCGTTCAGGCCCCACAAACACCAACCCCCCCAGGGTGGTGGGGGGGCTGATGCGAGGGTGGAGGAGGACCGGTCCGGGGGCGGCTTATTTCCCCGGACCAGCGTATGAGACAGTTGTTATTGCACTGGGATGGACCGGAACACCGGCTGTCCCTGGCGCTTGAGAAGCACTACCACCGCGCCCTTGGCCTTGCCTTCCTGCTCGATGATGGAGGCGGCTTCCTGGGGAGTGGCGACAGGCTTCTGGTTGATTTCCACGATGACGTCGCCCTTGCGGATGCCAGCTTCGGCTGCGGGGGATCCCTGCTCCAGACCCACCACCATCAGGCCGCCAGCGGGCTTGTTGGTGCGCGGGTCCGTGGTGGAGAGGGCCATGCCCAGGGTGTCGCCCTGCGCGCCGGACTCTTCACCGGCCTGGCCCAGCTGCTTCACGTCGCGCTCCACCAGGGTGACCTTGGCCGTCTTGGACTGGCCCTTGCGCAGGAAGGTGACGGTGACGGTCTCGCCGGGGGCCATGGCGCCGACCTTGGTGGTCAGCTCGTGGGCGTCGCTGACGGGTTGGCCGTTCACTTCGGTGATCACGTCGCCGGAGGTCAGTCCGGCCTTCTCGGCGGGGCTGCCGGGGCCGACCTGGCTGACCAGCGCGCCCTTGGTTCCGGCGAGGCCCAGGGCCTTGGCGGTGTTCTCGTCCACGGGCTGGATGGTCACGCCCATCATGCCGCGCTTGACCTTGCCCTTGGATTTGAGCTGGTTGACCACGTCCTTGGCGATGTTGGCGGGGACGGCGAAGCCGATGCCCTGCCCGGCGGCCACGATGGCGGTGTTGATGCCGATGACCTCGCCGTCCAGGTTCAGAAGCGGCCCGCCGGAGTTGCCGGGGTTGATGGAGGCGTCGGTCTGGATGAAGTCGTCATACGGCCCGGCGCCGATGATGCGGCCCTTGGCGGAGATGATGCCCTGGGTGACGGTGTGGGACAGCCCGAAGGGGTTGCCGATGGCCATGACCCATTCGCCCACGCGCATCTTGGCGGAATCGCCCAGCTTCAGGAAGGGCAGGGAGGAGCCGTTGTCTATCTTGATGAGAGCCAGGTCAGTCTCAGGATCGGTGCCGATGACCTTGGCCTGGATGGTCTTTTCGCCCTTTTGCAGCTTGACGCTGACCTTGTCGGCTTTTTCCACCACGTGGTTGTTGGTGAGGATGTAGCCGTCGGCGGAGATCAAAAAGCCCGAACCCAGCGAGCGGGTACGGCGCTGTGGCTGCTGCTGGTTGAAGTACTGGTCGAACTGCTCGAAGAAATCGTCGAAGGGCGTGCCGCGCGGGGTCTGCATGCGGGGCTTGCCCGGGGTCTGCTTGGGGGCGGTCTCGGTGAAGATGTTCACCACGGCCGGGCCGGCCTTTTCGGCCAGGTCCGCGAACTTGGGCAGATCGGCCAGAGCCTGGGTTGCGGCCACGAGGACGATGAGCGCGCTGAAAAGAGTGTTCCGTAGGAATTTCGTCCGGTGCATTGCTTCTCTCCTGATGTGGGGAACGCGGTCACGTTCCGTGATGCTGAGAAATAGGGGAGTTACGTGACAGGGATATTTCCAGGGAATTAACAGAAGTTCATGCGGTAAAGACCATTCGGGTTTGCAGTCCGGGAGCGTTGTCCGATAGTTCCAGCCGCGCCCCGTGCAGTCGCGCCACCGCCGCCACCAGCGACAGCCCCAGGCCCGAGCCGGGCGTGTTGCGGCTGGCGTCCAGGCGGTAGAAGCGCCTGAGCACGTTTTCCCGCTCTTGCTCCGGGATGCCGGGGCCGGAATCCGCCACGCTCATGGACACGCCCTCGGCCGTGCGCCTGGCCTCCACGCGGATCGCGCCGCCCTCCGGGGTGTACTTCACCGCGTTGTCCAGAAGGTTGGCCACGGCCTGGGAGAGCAGGTGCCGGTTGCCCATCACCGCAAGGCCGTCCTGCACATCCACGGTGACGCAGATGTCCTTGTCCTCGGCCAAGGGTTCGTAGAGTTCGGCGGCGTCTCGCACCAGCATGGTGAGGTCCAGCTTTTCGAAGCCCCCGCGCGCGGCGGCGGATTCGGCCTGGGCGATGGTCAGCAGGGCGTTGAAGGTGGCGATGATGGACTCGGCCTGGTCGATTGCCTCCTCCATGGCCTGGCGCTGGGTGACGGGGTCGGGCTGCTCCAGCAGGGCCAGCTCCAGGCGCGAGCGCAGGCGCGTGAGCGGGCTGCGCAGGTCGTGGGCGATGTTGTCCGACACCTGCCTGACCGTGGTCAAAAGCTCGCCGATGCGGTCGAGCATGTCGTTTAAGTTCTCGGCCAGGCGGTCGAACTCGTCGCCGGAGCCCGAGAGCGGTATTCGTCGCGACATGGCTCCGGCGATGATCTCCCGGCTGGCCCGGTTGACGTTCTCCAGGCGGGCCAGGAGCTTGACGCTCATGACGTTGCCCCAGATGAGCCCCATGATCACCGTGAAGAAGATACCAAGCGCCATGGCGATGGCCATGATGGCCCGCGCGCGCAACACGTCCGAGAGCTCGCGCCCAACGAGCAGGTGCACCTTGCCCAACAGCGTCACCACGCGCACCCTGGCCTCCAGGGGCTTGGGGTCGTCCTCGGCGGCCACGGGGATGGTGTGCCATTCGGGGAAGCCCTTGGGCTCGATGGTGCGGGGCCACTGGCGCATGTTGCCCGCCAGATAATGGAATTCGCGGTCCACCAGCAGGTAGATGTTGGAGCGAGAGGCCTCGCTGCGCTGGCGTCCAGAGATCTGCATGGAGAGCGCGGCCAGGCCGCGTTCGTCGTACTGCTCCACCAGGCTCCAGACCTCGGATTCGATGATCTCCTCGGTCTGGCGCAGCATGAAGGTCACGGCGGCCCACCAGATGAATCCGAAGACCACCGTGGCGGACACGGCGAACAGGCCCACATACCACAGGGCCAGCCGGAAGCTGAAGGTCTTAAGGAGCTTCGGACGGATCACGCAGCGTGTATCCCGCGCCGCGCACCGTATGCAGCAGGGGTTTCTCGAAGTCTTTGTCGATCTTGCCGCGCAGCCTGGACACGTGCACGTCGATGACGTTGGTCTGGGGATCGAAGGCGTAGTCCCAGACGCGCTCCAGCAGCATGGTGCGGGTGACCACCTGCCCGGCGTGGCGCATGAAGTATTCCAGCAGCGCGAACTCCTTGGGCTTTAGGTCGATGGGCTTTCCCGCGCGCTTCACGGTGCGCGCTGTCAGGTCCAGCTCCAGATCGGAAAGCGTCAGCACGGTCAGGGGCTTCTCGGGCCGTCCGCGCCGCCCCAGGGCCTCCAGGCGGGCCATGAGCTCCGCGAAGGCGAAGGGCTTGGTGAGGTAGTCGTCGCCCCCGGCGCGCAGGCCCTCCACGCGGGCGTCCACGTCGGAGAGGGCCGAGAGCAGCAGAACCGGGGTGTTGTCCCCGGCCGCGCGCACGGTCTTCAGGATGGACAGGCCGTCCATGTTCGGCAACATGCGGTCCAGGATGATCGCGTCGTAGCCGCCGCCGGAGGCCCGGAACAAGCCTTCGCGCCCGTCGGCCACGTGGTCCACGGCCAGACCCTGCTCTTTCAGGCCCTTGACCAGATAGGCCGCAGCCTGAGGGTCGTCCTCCACCAGTAGGATGCGCACTAGAGCCTCACTTCGCCGTCCAGGACAGTTCCCTGGCGCACCACGGCCTGCGTCTCAGAATCGTTCACCACATGGGCTTTGCCGGTGACGGTCACTCCAGCCTCGAACAGCACGTCGCCCTTCACGGCGAGGCTTTCGCACCCGATGAGCGACGGCGCTCCGTAGGGGAAGCGCGCCGTGAAGTCGTCGATCTTCTTGTAGTGGCGCGCGTCCAGGTGCACCACGGGCATGGGGTCGGTGCGCAAGGGGGAGGGCACCACGGTCTTGTCGGGGCTGATGTCGTAGCAGTCGGACATGACCACCAGGAGGTCCCCGGTGGTCTTCACCGGGGCGAAGCGGGTGCGCGGGACCTTCACGGCCTGGGCGTTCTCGAAGGCGGACACGGCCGAGCCCATGGCGGTCTCGATCTGGATCACCTCCGGGGACTTGGGGTTGCGCGGGTCCAGGGTCTTGGGGTTCAGGATGAGGTCAAGCGGCATCATGCCGTTGGCCACGAACACCTTCTCCATGGCCCGAAGGTCAACCCACAGGGAGTTGGTGTTGAAGAAGCGGTGCTTCCCGATGTCCTGGAAGGCGTCCAGGTCGCGCTCGGGGCACTGGGCGATCTCGCGCAGGACCATGCGCCCGTTGGTGCGAAGGCGCGCCAGATGGCCGCCCTTGCGGTCGGAGGCGGTGCGCCCGGCCACTTCCATCAGGAACGGGGCCTGCTCCTTGACCATGTAGCCCAGAAGCCGCTCGTCCATCACCGCGCCCAGGTTGTCCGAGTTGGAGATGAAGGCGTAGTGGATGCCCCGCTCCAGGAGCTTTCGCAGCACCTTGGAGGTGACCAGGGCTGTGTACAGGTCGCCGTGTCCCGGCGGGTTCCACTCAAGCTCCGGGTTGCCCGGCCAGGTGGCCGGGGAGAGGTCCTTGTGCAGTATCTTGGGGTAGCGGTGCTGCAGGAAGGCCAGGGGCAGTCCGCCGGGTCCGTTGTCGAAGCCCTCCACCTTGAGCATGGTGTCCAGGTGGGTCTTGAAGCTGTTCATGAAGAGCAGCGGGATGTTTTTGCCGTG
Organism: Fundidesulfovibrio putealis DSM 16056; assembly: GCF_000429325.1. NCBI lineage: Bacteria > Pseudomonadati > Thermodesulfobacteriota > Desulfovibrionia > Desulfovibrionales > Desulfovibrionaceae > Fundidesulfovibrio > Fundidesulfovibrio putealis. The sequence goes on along the minus strand of NZ_KE386885.1, from coordinate 71,701 downwards.
TTTTTCGCGCAGCATCCGCATCTGGCCGAGGATCAGGTCAAGAAAGCTCATGCCGTTCTTCACGGTGATGAGGCTCTTGGCCTTTTCCAGGCCCATGGAGGTCCCGAGGCCCCCGTTCAGCTTGATGACCACGGCGTGACCCATGGCCTGGCGCCCCACTTCCGCGTAGCTGGACAGGGACTCGTAGTCCGGGGCCTCGCGGTCGGTCAGGGGCAGGAGCTCGTCTTCGGGGAGCTTGCCCTGCGCGCCGTAGAGCAGCCGGGAATAGTAACACTTGAAGACGTTGATCACGATGGGGGGAATGCCTTGCTCCTCCATCTTCAGGCCGAAGGGACGGAACATCTCGATCATCGCGGGATCGGCGGTCTTCATGCAGTCCATTATCATGGGAAAAACCTCGGGTGCGGGAAATTGTCGTCGCAGTTTTGTCCCGTGTGCGTGAAATGCCCCGTCGCGTCAAGAAGTGTTGGAGACCCGCTCCCGCGCCGGTCGCGAGGCCGTGGCGTAAACCGAGGCCAGGATCATCGCCCCGCCCGCCAGCTGGGTCACGGCCACGGACTCGTTCAGCGCCAGGTGCGCCCCGAACACCGCCACCACCGGCACCGCGTTGATGAACAGCGAGGCCGTCTGCGCCGGAACGCGCGACAGGGCGAAGTTGTAGGCCAGGAACGCGCCCACCGTGGCGAAGAGGCCCAGGCTGGCCACGGCCAGGAGCGGCGCAGCCGGGACAAGCCCCCATTCGGGCAGGTCCGCCAGGAAGAAGGGCAGGAAAAAGAGCGTGCCCCAGAACATCTGGAGCGTGGTGAGGGCCAGCGGCGACACGCTGCGGCACAGGCGGGACGCGGCCACCATGTACGCCGCCGCCGAGGCCACGGCCCCGAGCATCAGGGCGTCCCCGGAGTTCATGGGGCTCCCTGCGCCGCCGCGAAGCCCCACCAGCAGGCACACCCCCGCAAGGGAGGCGGCCACGCCCAGGACGTTTCGCAGGGGGGGCCTCTCCCTGGCCACCGCCGCGCAGAGGGCCAGCACCGCCATGGGGATGGCCGCCGAGATGAGCGAGGCGCTGGTGGCCGAGGTCAGGCGCAGGGCAAATGTCTCCAGGGCGAAGTAGCAGCCCGGAAACAGGATGGAGATGCCGAAGATCCTGGCGTGGTCCGCGAGCCCAAGCCCGCGAAGCCTCCCGGCTGCGGCCACGGGGACCAGCACGGAGCAGGCCAGGGCGAAGCGCAGAAACAGGATGGTGAAAGGCGCGAGGTGTGTGAGGGCCACCTTGGTGGCCGTGAAGGACAGGCCCCAGAAGAGGACCGAGGCGCAAAGCGCGGCGTAGGCGGCTATGTTATGGCGTGGCATGCGATCTCCCCAGATGTCGGATGGGGAGCACGCTTAGCCCGGCTGGCGGGGTATTTCTTGGACGAAATTGCGCGCGGCGTTCTTGCCGCGCAATGTTGGCGAAGGCCGACTGAAGAGACCGTGCAGCGGGTCCGGTGCAGAGGTCAGCCGGGGCGCGAACCGAGCAGGTACTGGCGCGGCGTGGCCCCTGCGTAGCGGCGGAACACCCGGTTCAGGTGGCTCTGGTCGGCGAATCCGGCCTGGGCCGCCGTCTGGGCGATGGGCGTTCCCGTGGCCAGCAGCCGCTTGGCCAGCTCCACCCGCAGCTGGTTCTGGTAGGCCAGGGGGGTCAGGCCCAGGGTCTGGCGGAAGATGCGGGGCAGATGGGTGGGGGAGACGCCGCAGGCCTGGGCCAGCTCTGCCATGCTGAGCTGGTCCGCCGGGCGCTCGGCGATGACGTCGGCAGCCATGCGGGCCGCCCGGCGTTCGGCCCTGGCCTGTCCTCCGGTCAGGACGTGGCTGGGGGCGCAGCCCAGCAGCGCGTCCATGGCGCGTTCCCACAGGGCCAGCTTCTCGGCGGCCTGGGCGCGCCGGTCCTGGGAGGTTGCGAAATCCAGAAACGTGCGGATCATGGCGGGATCTTCCAAAAGCGCGGGATGCTCAAGGTCCAGGCCGCCCATCCTTGGCACGTTCGCGCAGCGGGCCTCGAACCATGCCCGCTCCACGTAGAACATGCGGTAGACGAATTCCCCGCCCGGACGCGGGTTGCAGGCGTGGGGTTCACCGGGGGGCAGGAACACGACGCAGCCCGCCGGGATGAGCCATTGCCCGCCCCGACAGTCCAGCATGGTTGCGCCGCCCGTCACCACGGAGATGGCGAAGGTTTCGTGGGTGTGGACGCCGAACGGGCTGCCCGCGATCCTGGAATCGCGCGATTCCAGGAAGGGCAGGTCGGGGTCGCGCAGGAAGGCGGAGTGGTTCCTGGCTTCTTGGCTCATGGCTTGGGGACCTCGCGGCCATCGCCCCCATCCTGGCGGTGGGGGGATAGTCGCGAAGCGTATAAGGGTTTCCAAAGGGCGGAGCCCTTTGGCCGCCGGAGGCTTCTTCTCCGTCGTGCGTGGGCTCGCTTAATCGTTCTCGAGGTTCTTCCTGACCCAGCTGATGGCGGCGGCCACGGTGGGGAAGCCGATGGTGGAGGTCAGTCCCATGAGGGCGTGGTTGATCTCGTCCAGGCTGGCTCCGGCGGCCATGGCCCGGCGGGCGTGGGACAGCACGGACCCTTCGGAGTGGGTTGCGCAGGCCGCGCCAAGCTGCACCAGCAGGAGCGTCTTCTCGTCCAGCGGTCCGGCGTCGCGCACGGCCTTGCCCAGGGTCTCCACTGCCTGGATATAATCGGGGAACTTGGAACGCATGATCTCGTAGTGCTTGGGCTTGAGGGCGTCTTTCATGGATGTCTCCTGTATTTTGCTTTTGCGTTGACGATGATGTAACATGCCTACGCCTGAAACCAAATCGTAAAATGGTCCTGGTTGACGGGACAAGCCGCTTGGAGCAACGTGGAATCCATGAGTGAAGCGTGCCGGACATCCGAGGAGCTTCTCGCCGAGATCGGCGAGCTGAGGCTCCGGGCGGACAGGCTGGAGGAGGCCTGGCTGTCGGTGCGCGAGTCCGAGGAGCGCTACCGGAAGCTCCTGGGCACGGTGGTCGGCTATATCTACACGGTCAAGGTGGAGGACGGGCGCGCGGTGTCCACGGTCCACGGAGACGGGTGCGAGCTGATCACGGGCTATGCTCCGGGCGACTTCGACGCAGACCCCACCCTCTGGTATTCCATGGTCCACCCGGAGGACCGCTCCGCCGTGTTGGAGCAGGCCCAGCGCCTGCTTCGCGGCGAGGACGTCCAGCCCCTGGACCACCGCATCCTGCACAAAGACGGCAGCGAGCGATGGGTGCGCAACACCCCGGTGATCCGGCGCAACGCGTTCGGCCACGTGGCCTTCTACGACGGCATCATCCAGGACGTCACCGAGGCCAAGACCATGGCCGAGAAGGCCCAGCACGCCTCGCTGCACGACCCGCTCACCGGGCTCGCCAACCGGCTGCTGCTGATCGACCGGCTCTCGCGGGTGCTGGAGGCGTCTCGCCGGGAGCAGACCAAGGTGGCCGTCCTGTTTCTGGACCTGGACAACTTCAAGCCCGTCAACGACCGCCTGGGCCACGCCGTGGGCGACCTTGTGCTCAAGGAGGCTGCCGGACGGGTGCTTGGGCAGGTGCGCGCCTCGGACACCGTGGCCCGCGTTGGCGGGGACGAGTTCGTGGTGGTGCTGCCCGGCCAGCGGGGGGAATCGGGCGCGTCCGAGGTGGCGCGCAAGATCATCGCCGCCCTGCACCTGCCCTACGAGAGCCTCAAGGGTGAGCAGGGACCCGGCGGGAGCATCGGCATTAGCTTGGCCCCCGATGACGGCACGGACCCCTGGGAGCTGGTCAGGAAGGCCGACGAGGCCATGTACTACGTGAAGAACCACATCCGCTCCAGCTTCGTGTTTCATTCGAGTCTTACCCGCCAGGCAGGCCCTGGCCCCCATGACGCATGAATAACCTGGCGTCTTCCGCTGGCGTGGCGCTGGGCCACCTGATGCACAACGGTCCGGTGGTGGTCTACACCGTGGACCCGGCCACCATGCACACCACCACTGTGAGCTCCAACGTGGAGCGCGAACTGGGCTACACGGTCCAGGAGTTCCTCGCGCCGCCGGGTCTGTGGCGGTCGCTTCTGCACCCCGAGGACGCGCCGGAGGTTTTCGGCATCTATCCCCGACTGTTCGAGGCGGGCGAAATATCCCTGGAGTACCGCCTGCGCCGCAAGGACGGCCAGTGGCGCTGGATACGCGACGACGTGGTGCTGCGTTGCGACTCCGGCGGCAAACCCCTGGAGATCGTGGGCTGCGCCTACGACATCGACGACCGCAAGCTCCGGGAGCGTGTCCTCGGCCAGGAAGCGACCCTGTTCGAGGCCATGTTCCGCGAACACCGGGCCGTGATGCTCCTCCTGGACCCCGACAGCCTGGACCTGCTGGACGCCAACCACGCGGCGCTGCACTTCTACGGCTGGAGCCTGGAGGAGCTGCGCGCCATGAATTTCCGCCAGGTCTGCCAGGACGGCCCGGCCTGCCACAACGCGATGGTGCAGGTCTGCCGCGAGGCCGGGAGCCGCGAGGCCGTGTGCCGCCACCGGGTGGCCGAGGGCAGCGTGCGCGACGTGGACATCAGGACCACGCGCATCCATGTGGGCGAGCGCACCGTGCTGTTCTGCGTCATCAGCGACATCACCGCCAGGGTTCAGGCCGAAGAGGCCCTGCGCGAGTCCGAGGCGCGACTGCGCAGCATCTCCGAGAACTCCGTGGAGGGGATCTTCCAATCCACGCCCCAGGGGCGCTTCCTGTGGGTGAACCCGGCCTGCGCGCGCATTTTCGGGTATACTTCCCCGGCGGAGATGATCGTGCTCATCCGCGACATCGCAAGCCAGTTCTACGCCGACGACGGTGCGCGCAACGCGGTGCTCACCGCGCTGCAACAGGAAGGAATCCTGGAGCGGCGCGAGGTGCGCCTGCGCAGGCGCGACGGCCACGCCATATGGGTGTCGCTCAGCATGTGGACCGTGATGGGCGAGGGCGGCGCGGTGGAACGCATCGAAGGCGTCATGGAGGACATCACGGCCCGTAAGATGGCCGAGTCGGAGCGTATGCTCCTGGCCACTGCCGTGGAGCAGGCCGGGGAGGGCATGGCCATCGTCACCGGCGGGACCTGGCGCGTGGAATACGCCAACCCCGCCTTCGGGCGCATCCTGGGCCTGGAGAGGTCCGAGCTCCTGGGCAGCGTGTTCTTCGAACTTTTCGGATCGCGCCGGACCTCGGTTCCGGCGCGCGACATCCAGCAGGCCATGCTGGCCGGGCAGGAGTGGACCGGCCTCATCCGCGACGTGCGCCCTGACTTGCGCCCCGTGGCCGTGGAGGCTGTCTTTTCCCCCATTCGCGACGACTGCGGGCGCGTGGGCAACACGGTGGTGCTCCTGCGCGACGTCTCCCACCAGGACCGCCTGGAGAACCGCCTGCGCCGCGCCCAGAAGCTGGAAGCCGTGGGCACCCTGGCCGGGGGCATCGCGCACGACTTCAACAACATCCTCACGCCCATCCTGCTCAACGCCGAGGTGGGCATGCAGCTCCTGGGGCGCGGGGATATCCTGCGAAGGCCCCTGGAGGAGATCATCCAGGCCGGGGGCCGCGCCCGGCAGCTCATCAAGCAGATACTGGCCTTCAGCCGCAGGGGGGACCTGCGCGCGGCCAGGATGGAGCTCGCGCCCATCGTCCAGGAGGCGCTGCGCCTGCTGCGCTCCTCCCTGCCGCCGGACGTCGAGGTGCGCTTCGACGCCGGGGCAGAACCGCTGGAGGTGATGGCCGACCCGAGCCTGGTGCACCAGATGGTCACCAACCTGGCCGACAACGCCCTGCATGCCATGCAGGTGCGCGGGGGCAGGCTGGAGATCCGCCTGGAGAAGCGCGTGGTGCCCAAGGGCGAGGGCAGCGGGGGAGTCGCGCCCGGTCCTGGCGAGTACGCCATGCTGGCGGTCTCCGACACGGGGCACGGCATGGACCAGGCCCTTCTGGACCGGATCTTCACGCCCTTCTTCACCACCAAGAAGCCCGGCGAGGGCACCGGCATGGGGCTGTCCACAGTGTACGGCATCGCGCGCTCCCAGGGCGGCGCGGTGCGGGTGGAGAGTTCGCTCGGCAAGGGCAGCCTGTTCGAGGTGTACCTGCCGCTGGCCGGGCCGGACGTGGACCTGGACCGGGGCGGGCTCCGGCGCCGCGCCCTGGTGGTGGACACCCAGGCATTTTCGCGCCGCGCCCTGGGCATGACCCTGGCTGAGCTCGGCTACAAGAGCGCCATGATGCGCGACGCGGGCAAGGCCCTCAAGGCGTTCGGACGTGCTCCGCATAGCTTCGGGCTGGTGCTGGCCGGGGAGGACCTGAACGGCATGTCGGGCCGGGGCTTCCTGAAGTCCTGCCGGGAGCTGCGCCGGGACGCGGTGCTGGTGCTGCTCACGGACCGGGACGAGTCCGGCGCGGTGCTTGGCGTGGCCGACGCGGTGCTGCAAAAGCCCGTGAGCACGGGGGCCCTGGCGGCCGTGCTCCAGTCTGTTCCCTGAGTTTATACCCTTCCCTTCGTTCAGTGGGTATTCGAACCCGGTCAAAGACAGCCATTTCTCTGTTTCGTGAAAAGCATTAGGCTTGTTTGGGATTTACAACCTGACGTTTTCCCGACAGGTCACGTCCATCATCATGCTGTTGGCGTGCAGATAGTTGCCATTCCGTGCTGCATGCGAAAGAAATAATGGAAGCAAACAGGAAAATCGAAGAGGTATGGAGAAAATATTTCTTGCTGGTAAGATGAATGTGTGCTTCTAGTAGTATGTATCAAGAGGTGTGGCTTCAATCAGGAGTCATTATGGGATCAGAAACGGAAGAAGCAAGAAAAATAGTAAAGAAACAGCTACTTACCGAGCTTCAGACTGAGCTGGCTAATTCTCGGCAATTGATTGCGTCTTTGACGACTCAATTAAATATAATGAAAACCAAAGACTCGGTTCAAAACCATCGTTTTAAGGAGCTTGCATTCAACAGTTCTGCCCACGAGCTCATAATATATCAGCAACAAAATACAATTCATGAAGAGAGAAAACATGAAGCCATGTTAATGCAAGAGGTCGAGAGTCTTTCGAAAACAATATCCACCCTCTCCGCCGAGATGAAATTAATTGAGGACAAATATCATATTGTAAATCATGACATCCGAGGTGCAATCGTAATGTGGCTCAATACTGCGGATTTATTGCTCGCAGAACCAGGATTGTCACAGCAAGGGGTTCAAATACTTAGAGAGGCAAAGGCTTCGGGTGTAAGTATACTCGGGTTTGTGGATATGTTTTTGTCTTTGTCAAAAATAGAATGTGGGGATTTTGAGGTTGCACTGGAAGTCGTCAATGCAGTTGATGTCGTCATGTCTGTCATTTCTCAGAACAAAAAAATTATAAATGATAAACAACTTTCCTTGCCTCCGCCATCTGGAGCACATGGCCATGTTGCTAAAACATGTTATATCTACTGCTGTTTGTCCATGACGAATATTATTTTGAATAATTTACTAGTCAATGCCATTGAGGCCTCCCCTGTCGGGGCGGAGATTAAGGTTGCTTTTGAAAAGAATGATCACCGTAAAATTTCAATACACAATTTTGGTGAAGTTCCAGAAACAATACGAAACGTTTTTTTTGATAAATTTGTGACATCCGGGAAGAGAAATGGGACAGGAATCGGGACATATTCAGCCATGCTCATGGCGAAAGCTCAGAATGGGGATATCCTTGCTGACTTCTCAGAGCCTGGAGCTACTACGATAACGATCATATTTCAAAAACCCCCAGAGATTTGAAAATTCCTCAAGAGCTTCAGGTACAATGATTCCCGCCTCGTGAGCAGAACCTACAAGCGTTTTCATGGCTTTGCTCCGGGGCTTTTGGATTGAAGACAAATGTTCCCCTACAGCCGGGCACCTTCAAAGCCTCAAGCCCCCTCCCCGCAGGCCTACCAGTCCTCGGAGCTGACCTCGAAATGCGCCTTGGGATGCGCGCAGGCCGGGCATCTCTCCGGCGCGCCCTTGGCTTCGCGCGCCCAGCCGCAGTGGCGGCAGCGCCACAGCACCGGGGAGTCCCGCACGAACACCCTGTCAGCCTCGATGTTGTCCGCCAGCGCCTGGAAGCGGGAGCGGTGGCGCTCTTCGGCCAGGGCGATGTTCTCGAACACCAGCGCCGCCTCGGTGAACCCTTCCTCCCGCGCCGTGGCGGCTGCCGTCGGGTAGTCGCGTCCGCTCTCTCGTTGCTCGTCGTCGGCTGAGCGCTTCAGGTTCTCGAGCGTGGTCCCGACTCCGGCAGAGCGCAAAGACAGGGTCACCTCGGCATCCAGGCCGTCCATGAGCTTGTGGAACCTGCGGGCGTGGACGCGTTCCTGTTCCGCCGTCTCCAGGAAAATGTGGGCGATCTGTTCATAACCGTCCTTTTTTGCCTGCTTGGCGAAAAAGGCGTAGCGGACGTGAGCCTGGCATTCTCCGGCGAAGGCGGCCAGAAGGTTCTTTTCGGTTTCGGTTCCTTTGAGCTCGGGCATGAGGTCCTCCGTTAGCGGTTGTCGTGATGAGGCGTTGCCGGGAGCATACACGGCAATTGAGGATTTCGCCATGTTACAGGCGACCCCGGGCGGGCTGTCACAATGGGCGGGCTGGACGCGCGGGGGTTCTTGCGCTTTGCCGGGGGAAATGTCACCGAACTGTAACATAGCAATCACGCCCTCGTCACCGGGCCGTGATCTTTGGGCACATCGGAGGATATGGCCATGACCAAGGAGAGCGTGCTTATTGTCGAGGATGACGAAGACATCCTCCAGCTACTCGAATATAATTTCCAGAACGCGGGCTTCGACGTGACCACCGCCAGCGACGGGTTGGACGCCCTGGCCAAGCTGCGCCGCCAGCGCCCCGACCTGGTGCTCCTGGACATCATGCTGCCCGGAGCCGACGGCTTCGAGGTGTGCAAGAGCATCAAGCGCGATCCCAAGACAGCCCAGGTGCCCGTGATCATGCTCACGGCTCGCGGCGAGGAAGTGGACCGCATAGTGGGCCTGGAGCTTGGCGCGGACGACTACGTGGTGAAGCCCTTCAGCCCGCGCGAGCTTATCCTGCGAGCCAGGGCGGTGCTCAAGCGCCTGAACCCGGACGCCGTACCCAAGCAGGTGCTGCGCCGCGACGGCCTGAGCGTGGACATGGACGCCCACAAGGCCGAGTCCGGCGGCGAAGAGATCCCCCTGACCGCGACCGAGTTCAAGCTGCTCGCGGAGCTGTTCAAGAGCCCTGGCCGGGTGCAGACCCGCGACCAGCTCCTGAACACCGTCTGGGGCTACGAGTTCGAGGGATACGCCCGCACCGTGGACACCCACGTGCGCCGCTTGCGCCAGAAGCTCGGCTCCCACGCCGCCCTGGTGGAAACCGTGCGCGGCGTGGGCTATCGTTTCAAGGACTAACTCCGGCCTGTAGCCGTCAGGCTCCGTCCCGGCCTGACGCGCAGCGTGGATGGACGCATTCCGGGCACTCAACACCAGGATGGACGAATGATAGGTCTGGGGCTTCGCATATTCCTCTCCCACCTCGTTGCGGGGAGCCTGGGCATCCTGGCGCTTGGCCGGGGCGAGGCCGACGGTTCGAAGCTGGCCCTGGCCTTCGGGGTGCTGCTGGCCTGCTCCGCCCTGTCCAGCTACGCGCTCTCGGTCAGGCACGCCCGGTTCATCCGCAAGTGCGCCGAGGTCCTCAAATCCGTGGGCGACGGCGACTACGGGCGCAGGCTCTGGCCGCAGTCCGGCATGGCCCTGGAGGAGCTGGCCCAGAGCGTCAACGCCATGGCCAGCGGCATCGAGGCGCAGATCACCTCCCTGGAGGCCGAGAAGATGCGCATGGAGACCGTGCTTGGCGGCATGCGCGAGGGCCTGATGGTGCTCGGCGAGGACGGGCGCATCATGCTGGTGAACAAGGCCTTCGAGGAAATATTTCCGACGGCGTCCGACAGCGCGGGCAGGCTGCCCATCGAGGCCGTGCCCTGCCCGGAACTCCAGAACGCCGCCGACACAGTGCTCAACTGGAAGGACGACTCGCGCCCGGCCGTGGTCAGCGTGCAGATCGAACCCGGCCAGGACCGCTACTTCGACGTGAGCCTGGTGCGCCCGGTGCAGCGCTCCTCGGGGCTTGGGGCGGTGCTGGTGTTCCACGACCTGACGGAGTTCCGCCGCCTGGACAAGGTCCGGCGCGACTTCGTGGCCAACGTGTCCCACGAGCTGCGCACGCCCCTGACCTCCATCAAGGGCTACGCCGAGACGCTTCTGGGCGAGAAAAAGTTTCGCGACGGCCAGGAACGGCGCTTCCTGGACGTCATCATAAAAAATGCCAACCACATGTCCCGGATGGTGGACGAGCTCCTGAGCCTGGCGCGCATCGAGAACGACCGCCAGCCGCCCGGCAAGTCCCGCGTGAAGGCCTCCGAGAGCCTGCGCGGGGCCATGCGCGAGTGTGCCACCCTGGCCGCAGAACGCAACGTGACCGTGGACAACCGCCTGCCCGACGCGGGGCCGCTGGTCCTGGCCGATGCCGGGCAGTTGACCCAGGTGTTCCGCAATCTTCTGGAGAACGCCATAAAATATGGCCCGGAAGGCTCCAGAGTCATCGTGTCGCACCATCCCGGACACGCGGATGTCACCTTTTGCGTGGAAGATACCGGTCCCGGGGTGCCTGAGGCCGAGCGTCAGCGCGTGTTCGAACGGTTCTACCGGGTGGACAGGCCGCGCAACAAGGGCGAGGGCGGAACCGGCCTCGGGCTGGCCATCGCCAAGCATATCGTGGAAAGGCACGGCGGCAGGATCTGGGTGGACCAGGCCCAGGAAGGCCCCAGCGGCGCGGCGTTCTGCTTCAGCCTCCCAGAGGCGTCTTAAAGTTCGCAAGGATCAGACAAGGATCGGTTTATGACGACCCCAGTGAAGATGACCTCCAGGAACCTGGATTTTTTCTACGGCGAATTCCAAGCCCTGCATGCGGTGTCCATGGACATCCTCATGAATCAGGTCACGGCGCTCATCGGCCCGTCAGGATGCGGCAAGTCCACCTTCCTGCGCTGCCTGAACCGCATGAATGACCTGATCGACATCGCGCGGGTGCAGGGCGAGCTGACCCTGGACGAGCAGGACATCTACAGCGGCGAAATCGACGTGGTGGAGCTGCGCCGCCGGGTGGGCATGGTCTTCCAGAAGCCCAACCCCTTCCCCAAGACCATCTTCGAGAACGTGGCCTACGGACTGCGCGTCAACGGCGTGAGCGACAACGCCATGATCGCCCGCCAGGTGGAAAAGAGCCTCAAGCAGGCCGCCCTGTGGAACGAGGTGAAGGACCGGCTGCACACCAACGCCCTGGGCCTCTCCGGCGGCCAGCAGCAGCGCTTGTGCATCGCGCGCGCCCTGGCCGTGGACCCGGAGGTGCTGCTCATGGACGAACCGGCCTCGGCGCTGGACCCCATCGCCACCCAGAAGATCGAGGAGCTCATCCACGAACTCAAGAAGGACCTGACCATCATCATCGTCACCCACTCCATGCAGCAGGCCGCCCGCGTCTCGGACATGACCGGCTTCTTCTACATGGGCAAGCTGATCGAGATGGACCAGACCGAAACCATATTCACCCGTCCCAGCAACAAGCAGACGGAAGACTACATCACCGGCCGTTTCGGCTGATGGACACCGGCACGCAACGAGGCTTCACCCACAACTGACGGCATGCTCCTGGCGCGCACGCACAGGAAGAAGACGCACGCCCGGCGCGGGCGCGCCTGCGGGAGGAACATATGGACCCGAGATTTCAAAAAGAACTGGAGCAGCTCAAGGTCAAGGTGCTGCAAATGGCGGCCTACACCGACCGGGCACTGGAAAAGGCGCTCGGCGCGCTCCTGAACCGCGACGTGGACCTGGCCCGCCAGGTGATCGACGCCGATCGCGAGATAAACGCCATGGAGTGCGAGGTGGACACCCTGTCCCTGCGGCTTCTGGCCCTGGACCAGCCCGTGGCCATGGACCTTCGCTTCATCGTGTCCTGCATGCGCATGGTGGTGGACCTGGAGCGCATCGGCGACGAGGCCGTGAACATCGCCGAGCAGGCCATCCTGCTCTCCCAGGCCTCCCAGAAGGCGCTGGTGCCCGACGTGGCCGCCCTGGGCGGGCAGGTCACGGAGATGTACCGCATGGCGCTTCGCTCCTTCCGCGAACAGGACGCCGAGCTGGCCCGCAAGGTCTGCGCCATGGACTCCGCCGCCGACGACCTCAACATGTGCGTGCTCAAGGACGCCATGGAGGCCGAATCCCAGGATTGCGGCCTGGCCAACCTGGACCGCGCCATCCGCACGGTCATGGTGGCCCGCTCCCTGGAGCGCGTGGGCGACCTCTCCACCAACATCGCCGAGGGAGCCATCTTCGTGGTCAAGGGCGTGTCCATCAAGCACCACTGCCAGCCGTTCTGATCCGGCCCGCAACAACGGCAAAACCCCGCCGGGATCGTATCCTGGCGGGGTTTTTTCATTCGTTGTCGCGTGGCATGCGCGCTGGCGGCTACCAGCAGGGGAAGTCCAGGCTGCCGCTGTAGCCCCGGGCCTTCATGCAGGCGCGCGTGGACTTGTTGATGCTTGCATGGATTTCGGGGGTGAAGTGTTCCAGGGCTCCCATGGAGTAGCAGTCCTGGTAGTCGGCCATGGCGACGTCCCTGGAGACGCCCGATTTGGAGTAGGGGGGGCTGGCGCATGCGCCCAAGGCAAATACCAAAGCCAGCAGAAGGGCGGCTCGAAGCGTCGTCATGGGAGTCTCCTTAACGAGTTCTGGGCGGATTCTGCGTATTCATTAGGCCAACGTGCCCCGATGCGTCAACGAATCGGCCCCCTAACCGTTGACCGCCGTGCGCAACCAGCCTACACGCGTATATATACCAAACCGGAGAAGAACATGAAAATCCTGCGGCCAACACGCATCGAGCGCTGCATCGGCTGCCAGTCCTGTTCGCTGGCCTGCGCGCGTCTGGTGCATCAACGGGTTTCCTGGTCCACGGCGGGCATTCGCATCGTATCGTCCGGCGGGCTGTCCACCGGCTTCGAAGCCAAGCTCTGCCTGGCCTGCGACCCCGCGCCCTGCGTCAAGGCGTGCCCCACCGGGTCCTACAGCCAGCGCAAGTCCGGCGGCGTCAAGGTGGATAAATCCCTGTGCATCCGCTGCGGCGAGTGCGCCAAGGCCTGCCCCGTGGACGCCATCTACATGGAGCCGGAAACAAACCTGCCCTACGTGTGCATCCACTGCGGGCGCTGTGTGCCCTTCTGCCCCCTCAACTGCCTGGAGATGGTGAACTCCCCCCACGAAGATAAAGACGAGCGGGACCCCGCGCCCAAGGCGACCGCGCAGGAGGCCAGCCATGCAGATTGATTACTCCTTCCGCATCCTCCTGGCCGATCTGACCGCAGGCAAGGGCGAATACCGCCGCTTCGGAGACAAGCGCGAGGTGCTTGGCGGCTCCGGACTGGCCGCTGCCCTGTACGCCGAGTACGGCAGGCCCGACCTGCCCGCCCTGGCCCCGGAGCAGCCCCTCATTTTCGCCATCGGGCCGCTTACCGGCTGCTTCCCCATGATGAGCAAGGTGGTCTGCGGCTTCAAGTCGCCCTACAACGAACGCTTCGCCGAGTCCCACGCGGGCGGCCGCCTGGCGCTGTCCATGCGTTTTGCGCACATCGACGCCCTGGTCATCAAGGGCCGCGCGGCCACGCTGTCCAGTCTGGCCGCAGGGCTTCGCCAGTTCGAGATCTCCGACGTGCACTACCTTAAGGGCATGGACGTGTTCACCACGGGCAAGATGCTGCGCAAGATGCACAAGAGCGGGGCCGGAAACCGCAGCATCATCCGCATCGGCCCTGCAGGCGAGAACCTCTCGGCCTACGCCTGCATCAACGTGGACTCCTACCGCCACTTCGGACGCCTGGGCGCGGGCGCGGTGATGGGCTCCAAGAACCTGAAGGCCGTGCTGGTGGAAGGCGGCTCGGCCATGCCCGCCCCCGAGGGCAAGGATTTCCCCGCCCTGTACAAGGAAATCCACATGCAGCTCACCACCACCCAGATGATGACCAAGTACCACGATCTGGGCACCGCCTCCAACATGGCCGTGATGAACAAGCTGCACGCACTGCCCTGGCGCAACATGCAGACCACCCACGACGACGAGAACATCGACCGCATCTCCGGCGAGACCTTCGCCCGCGAGCTGCTCCTGCGAAAGACCGCCTGCACCGGCTGCCCCGTGGGCTGCATCCACGTGGGCCTTTTGCGCGAGCAGTTCGCCAAGCAGAACGACGTGCTCTACCGGCAGGTGGCCTATGACCACGAGCCCGTGTTCGCCACCGGCTCCATGCTCGGCATGACCAGCGCCTCAGACGTGCTCGGCGTGCTGGACGAGATCGAGCGCCAGGGGCTGGACGCCATCTCCGGCGGCGTGGCCCTGGCCTGGGCCACCGAGGCCCTGGAGAAGGGGGCGGTCACCGAGGCGGAGACCCTGGTGCCCCTCAAGTTCGGGGACTCCGCCAACTATCGCAGGGCGCTGGAGCATCTGGGCACGCCCCCCAATGAGTTCTACACCCTGTTGGCCCAGGGAACCCTGGTGGCCGCCGAGCGCTACAAGGGCCAGGACTACGCCTGCGTGCTGGGGCAGGAGATGGCCGGGTACGCCACGGGCGAGGTCTTCTTCGTGTCCCAGGCCATGGGCATGCGCCACTCCCACCTGGACAGCGCAGGCTACTCCTACGACCAGAAGGCCACGGACAAGGACGTGGCCAAGGCAGTGGCCTTCATGCTGGAAGACGAGCGCCAGCGCTGCGTGTTGACCAGCATGGTCTCCTGTCTGTTCGCGCGCTCCGCCTACACCGAGGAATCGCTCGGCAAGGCCCTGGACGTCATGGGCTATCCCGAGGTGGCAGCCAACCTGTCCACGGCGTCGTCCACCGTGCAGAAGCTGCGCTGGAAGACCAAGTTCGCCACAGGCTTCGACCCCGATCAGGTGACGATTCCCAAACGCTATCTGGAAGTCGTCACCTGGAAGGGGCCCATCGACGCGCAGTACGTGCGTGATTTGAAAGAAGCGTACGCCGTGGAGATTCGGAAGATGGCCCAGTAGGACGAGGGAGTAGGAGAGTAAGAGTTTAAGATGCCTCCGGCGGCCAGAGAGGAAACTTTTTGAAAAAAGTTTCCTCTCTGGACTCTCCTTCAAAAACTTTTAAGTAGCTTCGCGTCGGAAACCGTTTGTATTGCCGGGGAAGAAGACTGGTGTGCTTGGGCTGAAGTATCCCGGTGGAGGCGGTCAACCTCAGGCTGGTGACGCAGCGGCGGTCACCACGGATATGGGAGCAGGCATGAAATTTACGTCCCTTGGGATGGCCCTGGTCGCGTTGATGCTGGTCTCAGGATGCGTTCAGCCAAAACCCATGACTCCCGAAGGCTTCATGGGCGAGTGCATATTCCCCGGAGGCCGCGATCAGTGCGACAACGATCAGGCCGTGTGCAGCGACTATCTGCCCATTATTACGGGAACGCAGGCGAGCCTGAAGGAA
This sequence comes from Fundidesulfovibrio putealis DSM 16056, assembly GCF_000429325.1. Lineage (NCBI taxonomy): Bacteria > Pseudomonadati > Thermodesulfobacteriota > Desulfovibrionia > Desulfovibrionales > Desulfovibrionaceae > Fundidesulfovibrio > Fundidesulfovibrio putealis. The sequence continues at coordinate 56,106 of NZ_KE386885.1, read as the reverse complement.
TGCACCGACGCCTGCAACAAGCTGCAGCTTCAGGAATACAATCAGTATCTTGGCGAGGAGTGCCGCGCTACCATCCAAGGCGCGACCGACCTGTGCGAACAGTATTGCCACAGGAAGTACGGCAAGTAGGCACTCGGCAGGGTTGAACGATTAAAATTCATCGCGCCGCATATCGTCCGCAGGGACGATATGCGGCGCGAAGCTACTTGAGGGTCCAGGGGGATCATCCCCCTGGCGGGAGAGTCCAGAGAGGGCAGAGCCCTCTCTGGCCGCCGGAGGCCTTCCCAGTTATTTCGTAGCGCCGCCCACGGTCTCGCCGGGGATCTCGGCTGCCGTCCCGGCCTTGCCGGTGGTCGGCATGTCCAGCACCATCCGGTCCATGCTCATCCAGGCTGCCTGAACGGCGGCGGGGGTGGCGGCCAGCACGTGTCCGCCGGTGGTTCCGTCGGCGCTTACGAAATGGAAATGCCAGCCGGGCACGGCGGTGCCGGATGTTTCGGCTGGTGCGCGGATGCCCACCAGGGTGCCGGAGGCGTCCGACAGTTCGCGCACGGTCTGGCTTTTGAGGGCTTCCATTAACCCCGGATAGGGCGGTGAAAAGGCGGGCACGCTGCGGATGGTCAGGCGCGCGAATGTGCCCTGGACCTTGGCGGCGGCGAACAGGCGCGACGAGGCGATCTGTGTGTCCAGCCAGGAGGAGAGGCCGGGCAGGTCGGGTAGGCCGGGAAGTTGGGCTTGGCCTTGTGGAGCAAAAAACACCAGGCTGGCGAAGGGGACGAGCGTGTTTGCGGCGGCGGTGTTCAGGCGCAGGCCGGAGTCGGCGCGCCGGACGGTCCCGTCCAGCACGACCATCTCGCCGTCCAGGCCGTTGAAGGTGCCCAGGCCGAAATCGCCTTTGGAGGCCAGATCGCCAACCGTGGCCTGGCCTTCGTAGTTTCCGGCCATGAGCGCGGCCAGGGTGGAATACTGATACAGGGCCGGTTTCCGGGGGCCGTGCTGGCAGGCGGCCAGGAAGAGCGACGCGGCGAGCAGCAGGAGCAGCCGGGAAAACACGGGCATGTTCAAAAGACCTCCGCCTCGAACCAGTAGATGTCTGTCGCGTCCATTTTCCATGCGTCGGGCGGCAGCCCCGCCTTGCGGCAGGTCTGGGACAGGAAGGTCTCCCGGTCCCAGCGCCACTCCACAGGCACTTGCGGCAGCAGGAGGCCCTGCCGGTGGCCCTGGCGCATGATGAGCCCGTGGCGTCCCACTTCCACCAGCTCCGGGTCCGGGCAGGGGGTGATGGGGCCGAGGATGGAAATCTCGATGTGGATGCGCTTGAACTCGTCGCTGGTCAGAGGCGGGAAGCGCGGGTCCTCGAAGGCGGCCGCCTGGGCCATCCCGGCGATGGTCAGGTACAGGGGCTGGTCGCCGACGAGATGGCCGATGCAGCCGCGCAGGTTTTCGTCCAGGGTCAGGGTGACGAAGGCCCCGTAGTTCTGTCGCAGGGTGTCCGTGGGCGGTTCGGGCGGCTGCCAGACGGAGTCGCCGGACAGCTTTGCCGCGATGCTCTCGCGCACCAGACGCTTGAGGAACTCTTTTTCCGTGTCGCTCAGTTCGAAGCGGAACGCGTGCATGGCGTCTCCTTTGAGCAAGCTTCTAACACGCTTGGGCGAGACTTGTCACATGCGGCGCTGGCGTTCGCGGGCGGGCGGGAGTACCAGGGAGGCAAACAGATTGAATCCAAGCTGGGACCACGCATATGCTCACACTGGCCGCTTATTCCCTGGACCTTCCCTCCTATGCCTGCGCACGACTGCGCCTGATCGCCCCGGCACTGACCCTGCGGGGGCGCATCGACCTGCGCTGGGGCGCGGCCAGCAATGGCCGCGACTACGCCATCGATCCCTCGGTCATGAACGGCGCGGACGCGGCGGTGTTCCAGCGCTATTTTCCCATGAAAGAAACCTGGCCGCTGGTGGAACAGGTCCTGGGCTCGGGAATCCCCGTGATCTACGAAGTGGACGACAACTTCCTGGCCGTGCCGTCCGAACATCCCATGAAGGCGCGGCTGGACCCGGTGGAGCCTTACGCCAGGGAGCTTCTGTCGCGCGCCTCGCTGGTCACGGTCAGCTGCGCGGAGCTGGCCCGGGCCGTGTCCGGGCTGGCGAAACGCGTGGCGGTGCTGCCCAATTACCTGGAGGAACGGCTGTGGCTTTGCGCGCCGCGCGAGCGCGAAGAGGCGGCAGCCGGTGCGCCGGTGCGCGTGGTGTTCGCGGGCACGCCCTCGCACGCGGGCGACGTGAGGAGCATCGCTCCGGCGCTTCGCCGCGTGAAGGAGCGCTGCGGCAGCGGGGTGGAGCTGGTGTTCCTGGGGTGCCCTCCGCCAGAAGGCCTGGAAGCCCGCGAGCTGCCCTTCAGCGAGGACTACGCCGCCTACGCCCGCGACCTGAAGAATCTGGCCCCGGACATCGGCCTGGCCCCTTTGGAGAACACCCCCTTCAACCGCTGCAAGAGCGCCGTGAAGTGGCTGGAGTATTCGGCGCTTGGCGCGGCGGGCGTGTACGCGGACCTCGCGCCGTACGACCCGGTGCGCCACGGGGAGACCGGACTCAAGGCCGGGGCTGATCCTGACCTGTGGGAGGAGGCCCTGATGCGGCTGGTGGAGGACAAAACCCTGCGCCAGGAAATGGGAGAGCGCGCCAGGGCCGAGGTGCTGGCCCACTGGGGGCTGCGGGCCGGAGCCGAAGGATATTTCAAGGTCTGGCAGGAGGCGGCGCGTGCGGGGAAATGATTTCGACTGGGGCACAAGGGCGCAGGGGCTGCCGGAGAGTCTGCGCTACGGGCTGCTTCTTGGCGGCGTGGGCAAGCCGCATCTGACCGGGTTGGCCCAGGCTGCCCTGGGCGATGCAGCCACGCTGGGATTGGGCCTGGACCTGCTGCTGGCCGCCTGGGAGGCCGGACCGCTGGACGGCGGGCTGGCCGGGGCGCTCGCCGCCATGGATCAGCGGGCGCGATTTCTGCCGCCGAGGGCGCGGGCCATGGTCGAGGCCGCCGCAGCCAGCTGGAGCGAACCGCCCCAGGCGGGCGCGGTGCTGGCCGACCACGCGGTCCGGCGCGAGCACGCCGCCCTGCTGGACTGGTTGGACGTGAACATGCGCGCGCAGCCGCAGAATCTGTACTGGCGTCAACACCTGCTGGATACGGCCTATCTGCTCTGCGACTGGGTGCGGGCCGAAAGCGCGCTGGCAGACCCCTGGCCCGAAGCCCTGGCCGCAGTGCGCGAGGCTTTCCGGGGCGACGTCCTGTTCCAGCAGGGGGATTTCGCCGGAGCCGAGAGGCGCTACGCTGCGGCGCGCCCTTTGCGACCGGCCCTGTTCCGGCGCGGCCAGAGCCTCTTCAGGATGGGACGTCCGGACGAGGCTGCCGGGCAGTGGCGCATGGCCCTGGCCCAGGCTCCCTGGAACGTGAACCTGCTCCTGCGCCTGCATGACCGGCTGGCCGGACTGGACGCGCCGGGCGGGGACGTCCTGCCCGGCAGCGCGGCCATCTGCCTGTACACCAGCGGCAAGGCTTCGGAGCTGGACGCCACGCTTGCGGCCCTGTTCGCCTCGGATTTGGGCGGCGCGGTAGTGGTGGTGCTGGATAACGCAAGCCCCGACGCCACGCCCCAGGTGCTCTCCGCCTGGAAGGACCGCATGGGGGAGGCCCTCACGGCCATCACGCTTCCCGTGAACATCGGCGCGCCCGCCGCCCGCAACTGGCTCATGCGCCACGAGGCTGTGGCCGGGCGCGACTTCGTGGCCTACCTGGACGACGACGCCCTGGTCCCGCCGGACTGGCAGGCGCGTCTGGCCCAGGCTGTGCGCGCGTATCCCCAGGCCGGGGTCTGGGGCTGCAAGGTGGTGGACCTGGCCGCGCCGGGCCGCATCCAGCACGCCGAGGTCAACCTCTACGGCGACGACGGCCCGGAGCCGACCTTTGCCACGCTGTGCTCGCAGGACCTGGATTTCGGTCAGTTCGACGCCCTGCGCCCCTGCCTGTCGGTCACGGGGTGCTTCCATCTGTTTCGGGCAGACATGCTGCGCCGCTGCGGCGATTTCGACATCCGCTTCTCCCCCACCCAGTATGACGACCTGGACCACGACCTGCGCATGGCCGCGCTCGGGCTTACGGCGGTCTGCCAGGGGCACTGCGGGGTGCGCCACGCCCGGCTTTCGGGGGCGCTCCTCAACCAGAACGCGCAGGCCACGGGCAACAGCCGGGGAAACCTGGGAAAATTGGCGGCCAAGCATCCGCAGCAGGCGCGTCTTGCCATGCGCGAGGCCTTGGAAAAGACCCTGCTTGAGGATGTGGCTCGCAAGCAGGCGGCTGTCGCCGCGTGTCGCGATTGAGGCGGGCCGGGGTTTTCTCGCATTCCCGAAGCGTTGGCGAGTGACCGTAACAATTCCGACATTGCGAGGACTTGTAAAATCGGCCATCATCACGCGGTCCGATCTGTCCGCCGGAGTTCCGCCATGGTTATTCGCGAAATCCTCAACCTGAGTTTTGATCCCGCCTGTCTGGCCGATTCCAACGGCCATCTGCTCTTTGTGAACGAGGCGTTCCAGGACGCTTTCGGCCTCTCGCCGGGCGATCTGGCCGGGGTCACCCTGCCGGGGCTCATCGGGCAATCCGGCTTCCTGGAGATATCGCGCAACGCCGGGAGCGGGCAATCGCTGCTCAAGCGTTTCAAAATGCGCGGCAGGGACGGCGTCTTCATGCCCATGGAGGCCCGCTGTCTTCGCCTGGAGGACAGCGGCCGCCTGGCGCTGGTGCTGCGCCCCACGGCGGCGTTCATCCCGGCCGAGGGCGTGGAGCACATGGCCCTGCACGACGCCCTGACCGGCCTGCCCAACCGGGTGCTGCTGCTGGACCGCCTGAGCCAGACCCTGGCCAGGGTGAAGCGCCATCAGGATTTCGCCGCCGTGATGTTCATCGACCTGGACGGCTTCAAGCCCATAAACGACACCTTCGGCCACGAGTGCGGCGACGAGGTGCTGCGGGTCACGGCACGGCGGCTTCAGGCGGTGCTGCGCAGCGACGACACCGCCGCGCGCATCGGCGGCGACGAGTTCGTCATGGTGCTGGGGGAGTTGAAGAACGGCCTGCACGCGGGCCTGACCGGAACCCGCACCATAAAGGCCATCACCCAGCCCATCGCCTGGGAAGGCAGGACCGTGAGCGTGAGCGCGAGCCTTGGCATAAGCGTTGCCCCCACCGACGGCTCCGACCCGGAAACCCTGCTGAAAAAGGCTGACGAGGCCATGTACGTGGCCAAGAAATCCGGCAAGAACGGCTACTCCTTCTACAATGAATCCAACTATTTCGAGTGAGGGGGAGAGCATGGACACGGCATCTTTCGACGCCCTGGCGGCGCAGCTGGCCCAGGCCCTGAAACCCCTCATCCGGGAAACGGTGTGCGACGTGGTGCAGACCGGCGTGCGCGAGGCCGTACGCGCCGAGATCGCCCAGATCGCCGGGAAGGAGGTCGCGGGCGAGGACTTCTTCCGCCGCCTGAACGAGGAGATCATGGGGAGCCTCGGGGACATCTACCGCGAGATATCCACCTTCCAGACCCCGAACGGGGTCCAGGGCAACCCCGAGAACGTGGCCCAGGCCCAGGGGCTCATGGTGGAGGCCTCCCAGCGGCTGGACCAGGTGATCCAGGCCACGGAAAAGGCCACTTTCGAAATCATCGAGCTGGTGGAGCGCAACATGGGCGCTCCCGACGAGCTTCAGGCCCTGGTCCAGCAACACGTGGCCGACCCCGCCGCGCGTGAAAAGGCGGACGCCCTGTGCCGCAGGCTCTCCGAGGACATGGTGGGCATCATGACCTGCCTGTCCTTCCAGGACCTCACCGGCCAGCGCATCAAGCGGGTCATCGACATGCTGGGCAAGGTGCGCGACATGGTGGCCGAGCTCTACGTGTCCACGGGCATCCTGATGAAGGCCAAGGAGAAGGCTCCGGCCCAGCCCCTGGAAGAGTTGAAGAAGGAAGCCAAGGCCAAGGTGTCGCAGTCAGAGGTGGACGACCTGCTGGCCCAGCTGAACATGTAGGGGGCGGGTTTTCCCCGTGTTATAAAACCGGGGAGTTAGAAAATGCTGCGCAGCTGATTCATCACATCGCCGGGGATGCTGAACACGCCCTTGAATATGTTCACGATGGTGTCCCCGAGGATCTTGGACTTGTCGATGTCCATGTGGGGATCGTAGAGGTTGCCGCTGATGCGCACCGGGATGTCCCCCACGTCGGGCACGGTGGCGCTCAGGTACAGGTCGATGCGCTCGTCGTCCAGGTTCACCCAGCCGTCGCCCTTGGCGGTGATTCCCGTTCCCGCAAGCACGAAGTCCCGCGTTATGGCCAGTCCGCCGCGCACGGTGAAGTCCGCGCCCATGCGCGTGAAGGGCAGGCCGTCCGTGGGAGGAGACGGAGGCGGGGCGTCGTCCCGGTTGCTGATCACGCCCGGCGCGGGGGTCGTGCTCTGCTTCCTGCCGCCGGCTTCGCGCACCGACAGCCTGCCGCCCAGCACCTCGAATCCGGCCTTGCCGTCAGCGTGGCGGCGAAGCGCCCGGTCCGTGGCTCCGTGGGTCTCCACGTTCACGTAGAAGTTGGTCAGCCCCTGCTGGAGGCTGGTGCCCCCGGCCAGATCGCGCAGGAGGTTCGTGGCCGAGAACCCGGACAGCTTGAGTTCCATGTGCGCCTTCATCTCCTGCCCGCGCGCGTCCCCCCTGATGTCCAGCGAGTACGGCCCGCCGTAGAACTGCGGCGAAGTCTGGCGCAGCTGGAAGCGCCCACCCTGCGCCGAAAACTCGGTTAGCGCGTTCTCCCAGGTCAGCTTGTCCTTCACCAGCCGCCCGAAGCGCACCTTGGCGTCCAGGGACAGCTCGCGCAGCTCCGCCAGGGGCAGCGGCGTCTCCGGACGTTTGGCCGGGTTGGGGCTCTGGGGCGCGGCAGGAGCCAGGCGGTCCAGGTCCAGGGCGTTGACCGCCAGGTCCAGGCGCGTTCTGGGGCCGCTGACTGCGGCCAGTCCGGTGATGGTCATGTCGTCCAGGGCGGCCTGGAGATGGTTCACGCGCACCTCCTTCAGGGTGCCGCCGAATTCTGCGGACAATCGCGCGCGCCGCCACAGGGCGGGGTCGGAGCGCTCGGGCACGGTCAGGCCCAGGCGGGGGGCCGCATCGCGCGGGTTGAACTCGGGGATGTCCAGGGAGCCGGTCAGCGCGGTCGCGCCCTGCACGGGCTGCCCGTTCAGGCTGGCCCGGCCCGGAACGCCCCCCACGTTCAGCTCCAACCCGGCCAGGGTGAAGCTTCCCCGCTCGATGTCGGCCTCGAAGCGTCCGGCCCAGCTTGCGCGCGTGGACCTGCCCGCCGGGAGGAAGGGCAGGGCCAGTGTGTGCGCGCCCTCGACGCGGGGCTGGCGGTACCACAGGGGCTTTCCGGTCCCGTCCAGCCCGGCCTGGCCCTTGATCTCCAGCTGTGAAGAGCGCACCACGCCGGGCGAATCCACCCGCAGCGTTCCGGCCACGTCGGCCAGCACCGCTTCGCGCGGTTTGTCCTGGCCTTGGGGATTTGGGGGCACAGGCTTGGTGGAGAATTTCAGGCTGGCCGAGCTCCGGGTCACCGGCCAGGGCCGCGAATCGCCCTGATCCGGAGAGAAGGTGACGGTCCCCTGGCCCAGTTGGAGCTCAGCCTGTCCGCGCATGGCCTGCCACAGAGGCGTGTCGTTCTGGACAGTGGCGTCCAGACCCAGGCGGCACTCCAGCGGGCCGCTGGACTTGGGGAGATCCGGCCAGAACTGGTGCAGGTGGGCGCTCTGCACTCCGGCCAGGGCCAGGGTGGCCGTGAGCGTCCTGCGCCCGGCGGCGTTCTCCAGGTCCGCCCCGCCGGTGAATTTGCCCCCCAGGGTCGAGCCGGACAGCGACGACACCTTGATGGCGTCCGGCGACACCTGCACGGCTGCCTGGAGGTCGTCTATGGCGATGTTGTTCTGGGCCACGAAGCGCTTGGCCGCGATTTTGGCGTCGATGGGCCAGGGAGCGAAACCGCCGTCGGTATCCTGATACCCGAAGATGGCCGCGAACTGGCGCAGGCGCGCAAGCTCCAGCCGGTCTGCCTGGAGGTCCAAGGTGGTCTTGCGGGGCTTGTCCCCGCTCTTCCCGGCGTCGGAAACCCGGCCGGTGATGTGGGAGGCGGAGGTCTTCAGGTCCAGGTCGGTGATCTCCCAAGCCAGGTCTCTGGCCGCCCCTCCGGAAGAGTCCGCGCCGCCCTGCACCGCGAAGGAAGCCCCGGCGCTGCCGCCGCCCAGAAGCTCCCAGGCTTTCAGGGTGTCCTCGGAGAGCCAGGCCGGTTTGAAATGCCTGGAATAATCCGCAACCTTGGCAGAGGCCTTGCCGGAAATGCCCCGGGCTCCGGCCTCGCCGGACAGGCTGGCTTCCAGAACGGTCACGGGCGGCGTGTGTCCGGCTGTCGGGGCCGCGTCTGGGGGCAGGGCCTGCACGCGGGCCGTGCCGGAGAACGCGGTGGCCGCGCCCGAAGGCCTGAACCGGATGTCGCTGGTCAAAAGCGCCAGATGGCTGCGGGCCGTGAAGGGATACAGGCGCAGCGCGCCCTTGTCGCCGCTTGTGGAGACCTCCATGTCCAGGATGTCCAGTTCGCCCAGCTTGAGGGAGTTTCCGGTGAAGCGGCCCCGGACGCTTGAAACGCCGGTGGCCTTGTCGAATTGCAGCAGGTTCCGGCCTGGCACCCAGGAGCTTATGTCCAGGCCGGAGGCGGTCACGTCGAAGGAGAGGTGTCCGCCGATGTTCCTGGCCGTACCTTCGAGCCTCCCCGCGCCGTCGCGCAGCACGGCCTTGCTGGCCAGCCAGCCGCTGGGAGTGGAAGAGAGCACCAGCTCCGCCTGCACGGGGTCTGCCGTGGTCGGCAGAGTGATGGAGGGAGTTGCGCCCGAAACGGGTCGGCGCACGGGCGGCGCGGGGGCCACGCCCAGGAGCCTTGCCCAGGCCCCGAGCCGTTCGCCCATGGCCGCCAGATTCAGGTGGACGTAAGGCTGGGCTTCGTACAGGCCGGCCGCGTTCACCTGCCCGGTCAGGTGCACGCCAAGACCGTCCAGCACCAGATTTCCCAGTTCGAAGGCCCCGGCCTCGCCGTGCACCATCACCTTGGCGGACATGTCCAGGCGCTGTGCGGGCATGCCGTCCATTGGAGGCAGGGTCAGCCACCCGGCGGCGTCGGAGGAGTGAACATGCACGTGGCCGCCGCCTGAGCCGTAGCTGCCCACGCCCTGGGCGTGGAGTTCCCCGGCGACGCCCAGCGAATCCACGGAGATTTCGCAGGACACGGAGAAATCGAACGGGCGCGACTGACTTGTGTTCAGGTTGAGGCGGCGCACCTCCACGGTGTGTCCGGTGATGCGGTCGGTGAAGGAGAGCGAGGCGTTCCAGAGGCGAAGGCCAGTGGGCAGGGTTTCGACCTTCCAACCGCTGGGGGCCTGGGGCAGGCTGCCCGGTTCGGGAGGGGGGATGCGCCAGTTTTCCCGGCCTGTCTCGTCGCGTCCCAGGTTCAGCTCCGCCTGGGCCAGTGAGATGGAGTCCACCAGTATGCGGCGCGTGATCAGGGCGGACAGGTCCAGCCCGATGGTGATCGAGTCGACGCTCAGGAGCGGTTTCGGCCCGAAGCCCGGATCGTTGGGGATGGTCACCGGGCCGGTGCGCAGCCCGAACCAGGGCGCCATGGTCAGGCTTACGTCACCCGAGACGTCCACCTTGCGGTCCAGGGCGGCGGACAGGGCGGCCTGGGCGTGGGCGCGCAGGACCTCCTGCCCGATGACGCGCGTGGCCGCCGGGGGCAGGGCGTAGGCCAGCGCGACCAGCACCACTGCTGCTGCCAGGAGCCGCCTCACGGGGAGGCGCGAAAGAAGGCTCGGGGTGGATCGCGGCGTCTGGGTGTTCATGGTGTGGTTGCGGGCCGAGCAAGGCTCGACCTGTACACTCCCTTAGACTCTTCCCTGACCGGGTTCAAGCGTCACGTGCCCCGGTCGATGCGGCTACAGGCCCAAAAGCGCATACACCGCGCCCATGTCCAGGCTGGAGCGCACCGTGGCCGCCAGTCGGTCCAGGGCCGATTCCAACGCTGCGTCCAGGCCCACGCCCGGTCCGGACGCGGGAAGCGGCGGCAGGCCTTTTCGTTCGCGAAGGCCGTTCAGCCACCAGCGCCGGAACTCCCCGGAGTCGAAGACCCCGTGCAGATAGGTCCCCCAGACGCGCCCCGCACGGCCCCAGGCGACACTTTGCCCGTCCGGGCGGACGGCCAGCGCCGCCGCGTTGTCACGGAGCGTGCGGGTGACGCCGTGGTGGATCTCGTAGCCGGTGAGGCCAAGGCCCGACGGCAGATGCGTGGCCGTGGACTGCAACAGGGTCTTTTCCTGCAAAAGCTCCGTCTCCAGGGCCAGGAACCCGAGGCCCGGAACCGCACCCAGGCCGGATTCGAGCTTCAGCGGGTCCAGCAGCGTCTCGCCCAGCATCTGGAGCCCGGCGCAGATGCCCACGATCTCGCACGCAGTGTCGGCCAGGGCCGCAAGCGCCCGGTCAAGCCCCGCTTCGCGCAGCGCGGCCAGGTCGGCCAGGGTGTTCTTGCTGCCGGGGAGCAGCACAGCGTCCGGGCGGCCCAGTTCGTCCGCGCGGCGTACCACGCGAAGGCCCGCGTCCGGCTCGGCGGCCAGGGCGTCGAAGTCCGTGAAGTTGGAGATGTGGGGCAGGTCGAGGACCGCGATGTCCAGGTCGCATTGCGCGAAGCCGGGCTTGCCCGCGCCGAAGCCGCCCGCCTTGAAGCTGACGGAATCCTCCTCGGGCAGGCCCAGGTCGCTCAGGTTGGGGATCACGCCCAGCACGGGCTTGCCGGTAAGCTCGCGCATGAAGGAGAGCGCCGGGTCCAGAAGCGTGGGGTCGCCTCGAAATCTGTTCAGCACGTAGCCGCCCACCAAGGCGCGCTCGGACTCGGGCAAAAGCTCCATGGTCCCGGCCAGGGCTGCGAACACGCCGCCCCGGTCGATGTCGCCCACCAGCAGCACCCGCGAGCGCGCGTAGGCCGCCATGGCCATGTTCACCATGTCGTGGGACTTGAGGTTCACCTCGGCCGGGCTGCCCGCGCCCTCCAGGATCACGGCGTCGAATTCATCGGCCAGGGAGTCGTAGGCCTGTTTGGCCGCCTCGAAGGCCGTGGGCTTGTAGGCCACGTACTCGCGCACGCGCATGGTGCCCACAGGCTTTCCCATGACGATCACCTGGGAGCCGGTGTCCGAGCAGGGTTTCAGGAGCACGGGGTTCATGCGCGCCTGGGGGGTGAGCCCGGCGGCCTGGGCCTGGAGCACCTGGGCGCGGCCCATCTCCTCGCCCCAGGCGGTGACGAAGGAGTTGAGCGACATGTTCTGGGACTTGAACGGGGCCACGCGCACGCCGTCCTGGCGCAGAATCCGGCACAGCGCCGCCGTGAGCACGGATTTCCCCGCGTTGGAGGACGTGCCCTGCATCATGAGGGCCGGGGTGCGGCGTTTTTTGGGCGCGCGCGGGGGCACATTTCCGAATCCGGGCATCACCCCGGCCAGAGCCTGGGGCATGGCGTCCAGCAAACGCTGGTTGTCCGCCTCTGCGCGCACGGCCAGCCGGAAGAAGCGCCCGTCCAGGCCCGCGAAGTTGGAGCAGTCCCGGATGGCCATGCGTTTTTCCAGAAGTTTCGCCCGCAGTTCGGGCACGCGGGGCTCGTCCAGGCGGCACAGCAGGTAGTTGGCCGCGCCCGGATACACCGTGACTCCCGGCATCTGCGCCAGTTCCGTGGCCATCCCGGCGCGCAGGCCGGTCACGGCCAGACGGGTGCGGGCCTCGAAGTCCGCATCGGCCACGGCGCGAAGCCCCACGGCCTGGGCCAGCGTGTTCACGGACCAGGGCGCGATGCGCTGGCGCGTGGCTTCCACCAGTGTCTCGTCCGCGCAGCTAAGCCCCAGGCGAAGCCCCGGGATGGCGAACATCTTGGTGAGCGACAGGAGCAGGGCCGTGTTGGCCGGGCGGTTTCCGAGCAGGCTCTGGTAGCCCTCCACGAAGGAGCCGAAGGCTTCGTCCACCACCAGCAGGCAGTCCGGATGGTTCCCGGCGAGTTCCCGGATGGCCACAGCCGGAACGGTGCGCCCCGTGGGGTTGTTGGGGCTGGCCAGAAACACCGCCGCCGGGCCGGGCAGTTCGTGCAGGCGGCGCGACAGGGCCTGAACGTCCAGAACGAAATCGTCGGCCTCGCGCATGGGGAAGAGCTCTACCGCCATCCCGGCGCGCTCGGCAGCGGTGCGGTAGTCGCAGTATGACGGGACGGGGATGACGGCCCGCGTGTGTCCGCAGGCCTGGGCCAGGGCGAAGAGCAGCTCGCTGGTGCCGTTGCCCGCCAGCAATTGGCCCGTGGGGATCCCGTGTCGGACGCTGGCCGCTTCCAGAAGCTCCCGGCAGTGGGGGTCCGGGTAGTGCACCAGCTCCGACACCGCCGCCGAGATCGCCGGGCGGAGCCATTCGGGCGGCCCCAGGGGATTTATGCTGGCCGAAAAGTCCAGGATGTCGCCGGGGTCGCACCCCAGGGCGCGAGCCAGCCCGCGAACGTCGCCGCCGTGGGGGAAGGTCGTCATGCCCGGGCGGCTCCTTCATTCACGATGCCGTCCAAGGTCCGGCCCAGGCCCCAGGCCGACGCGGCGGCGTCCATGGCCGCCTTGACCTCGGGCTCGCCCAGGCGGCTGGTCAGGGCCACCAGGCTGATGGCGATGGGCAGCGCGCCGCCCGGCCACACGGCCAGCTCGCAGCCCAGCACGTCGGCGCGGGCGAAGTCCTCGCGCAGAAGCGACAGGCCGCGCCCGGAGGCCACCAGGGCGCGGATGGTGTGCTCGTCGTTTATCACGGCGGCGGTCTTGGGCTTGCCGCCCTCTTCGGCCAGCAGCTTCTCGGCCATGGTCACGAAGGGGCAGCTCTCGTGGAACCACACCCAGGGGAGCGCAGCCAGGTCGCGCACCGTGGCGGTTTGCAGTCTGTCCGCCCACTCTGCCGGGCCGACCACCCGCACCGAGGCCATGCCCAGGGGCAGGGCCGTAACCTGGGGGTCGCCGGAGAAATCCCCGTAGGCGAAGCCCGCGTGCATGGCTCCGTCCTTGAGCGCCCGCGCCACTTCATAGGAGTCGCGGCAGTCCACGCGGGCCACCGAGTCCGGGTGCGCGCCGGACAGATGGTCCAGCACCTGGGGCAGGCGCAGGTAATCCGCGTCGGTGTTGCGGGTCAGGATTATCTCGCCGCAGATGCCCTGGCGCATGGCCCTGGCCTGCTCCATCAGGTCGCGCGCGCAGCCCAGGGCCTCGCGGGCGGTGAGGGTCAGCCGCCTGCCGCTGTCGGTAAGCGCCATGCCCCTGGCGGTGCGGCTGAAAAGGCTCACGCCAAGCTCCTCTTCCAACGACTTCACGTGGGCGCTCACGGCGGGCTGCGACAGATGCAGGCGCTCGGCCGCGCGCGACAGGTTGCCCTCCTCGGCCACGGTGACGAAGGTGCGCAGGTGGTAGAGTTCCATGGTCTTCACGAATCCTTGGGTGAGACTTCAGGCATTGCGATTGGATCGTCCGCCCAGGGGTCTGGTATCCGGTCCTCATGTCCCTTGACCAGCAAATCCTGGGCGATGGCCCCAAGCGTCTGCACGGCGTGCGTCAGCTCCGGGCCTTGGGGCACGCAGGAGCTCAGGCGCACGAAATGGCGGAAGCACCCCTGCGAGGAGAAGATCGCGCCCGGAGCCGCCGTGATGCCCTTGGCCAGGGCGCGCTGCATGAACTCCACGCCGTCGCCCCTGCCGGGCAGCTCCACCCACATCACCGTGCCGCCGCCCGGCTTGCTGGCCCTGGTTCCCGGCGGGAAGTGGCGGCCCACCAGGTCGTGCATGGAGAGCATCAGGGCCTTGGCCGCAGGGCGCAGGCGCTTCAGGTGGCGGTGGTAGTGCCCGGCCCCCAGGTACTCGGCGATGGCCATCTGGGTGGGCGTGGCCGTGCACACGCTGGTGGTGGCCTTCACCTCCAGGGCCTTGTCCATGAAGCGCCCCGGCAGGAGCCAGCCCACTCGGTAGCCCGGCGCGAGGGTCTTGGAGAAGGACGCGCAGGTGAGCACCAGCCCCTTGCGGTCGAAGGCCTTGCTGCACTTGGGGCGCTCCGGGCCGAAGTGGATGTCCCCGTACACGTCGTCCTCGATGAGGGGGATGTCGTGGCGGGCCAGGAGGCTCACGATCTCGGCCTTGGCCCCGTCCGGGATGAGCGTGCCGTCGGGATTGTTGAAGTTGGGGGTCAGCACGCAGGCCGAAACCCGGAAGCGGTCCACCACCTGGGCCAGATCCGCCGGGCGAACGCCCTCGCCGGGGCGGGAGGGGATCTCGATGACCCGAAGCCCCAGGTTCTCCAGCAGTTGCAGGAAGCAATAGTAGGTGGGCGAGGCGATGGCCACCGTGTCCCCGGTGCGCACCACGCAGCGCAGCGCGATGTAGAGCGCCTCCATGGCCCCGCTGGTGATGAGCGTCTCGGGCAGGGCGCACTCGATGCCGGCCTCCAGGGCGCGCAGCACGATCTGGCGCCGCAGCGGCTCATGGCCCTGCACGGAGCCGTAAAAGCCCACTTTTTCGCCCTCGTCGCGCAGCACCTGGGCCAGAATCCGGTTCAGCTGGGCCAGGGGCAAAAGGCTCTCGGCGGTGCGCGCAACGCCAAGCGGCACCATGTCCTGGCGGGACATGTCCGCGAGCACCTTGTGGATGATCATGGCCCGGTTGAGGGGTTCGGGCGTCTTGGCCTCGCAGTCCGGGGCGCTGGGCGGCGGCAGGCCCGCGCGGGCGGCCCGCACGAAGAAGCCCGACTTGGGGCGCGCCTCCAGCACGCCTTCGCTCTCCAGCTGGCCGTAGGCCAGGGACGCGGTGGACAGGCTCACCCGCATGCGCGCGGCGAGGTTTCTCAGGGAGGGGGCCTTGTCGCCCGGTCCCAGCGCGCCGGATTCGATCAGGTCCACGACGCTCTGGCGCACGGCCTCGTAGCGGAAGGATTCGGATGGCATGGTATCTGTTCCGGTTGATTTTTATGCAATCTGTGTCTGTACCGGTAACAGATCAAGTGGTTGAAGAGAAGCAGGAAAAAGCGAGGAGGCTCCCATGGCTCCGGAGAAGACACGCACGGGAAGGCCCGGACCCAGGGCCCGCATGGAACGCAGGATGGACCTGGAAGCGCTGGGGGGGAGCCTTTGCGAACGGCTGATGCGCGATATCGGCTTAAGCCCGGAAACCCTCGAGAATGTCCGGCAGCAGGCAAAAGCGTCGGCAAATGAACAGAAGGAGGACATCATGTCCAAGGACAGCACACCCTCCCGGTGGCCGTCGGAGCCCCGGGGATTGTTGGACGACGTGGCGGACGCGGTGCGGCGCGCCGGATTGTTCGGGCGGCTTGGCAGGTTCCTGGCTGCGATGTGGGGCCAGGGCTCCGCTTCTCCTGGAACCGAAGGAGGCCGGATGAGCGCCACCCTGGAAAAGGGGCAGTGCCTGGCCCTGGACGGCGCCCTCCCGGCCACGGTGGAATGCCTGGCCGGAGCGGCCTGGATAACCTGCCCGGCCGAGGGCAGGGACGTGCAGTTGCGCGCCGGTCAGGCCGCCCGCATCGAGTCTCCCGGCAATGTGGTGGTGGCGGCCCTGGGCGGCCCGGCCAGAATTCGCCTGGGATGGCGCTGAGGATTGCTGCGGAGGGCTTGGCAACAAAGCTGGTATCCGGTACTTGATTGCGCATGAATCAGCACCCTCACGGATCCGGCGCGTCCCAGCACTGTTTCGACGGCATCTGCGAGACCATGAACAAGCTGGGAGTGCCGCGCAACTCCAAGTGGCGCGCGCTCATCCTGTTCATGCGCTCCATCAGGGACTACGACATCTACACCCCGGAGCAGAAGCGCCAGGTGCAGGAGCTGGTCGTGGAGGTGTTGAAGGACCGCGACCTGAGCGAGGAGCGTTTCTCCGAGATGTCGCAGCGAAACGAGGAGATCCTCTCCGGGCCGTGGCGCGACAAGCTCAAGAACGCGCTGGACGACCTGTCCCACGCCATCTCCGAGTCGCGGGGCATCCTGCGCAAGCGCAAGGGCGACATCCAGCAGCTGGAAACGACCACCGTGGCCACAGTGCAGGGCGGCAAGGACCTTGAGGCCATGCTGAGCGAGATCCGCCAGGGCTTTCACGACGTCATCCGCCTGATGGAGCAGGACGCCGAGAAGCTGGAACAGCTGAGCTACACCGACTCCCTGACCGGCCTCTCCAACCGCCGGGCCTTCGAGGACGCGCTGGCCAAGGCCGTGGGGCAGGCGCGCGGGTCGGGAAGGCCCATGTGCGTCATCATGGCCGACGTGGACCACTTCAAGATTTTCAATGACCGCCACGGCCATCTGGTGGGCGACCAGGCCCTGAGCGCCGTGGGCTCGGTCATCCGCGAATGCCAGCGCCAGGTGGTGGAGCGGGGCGGCCAGATCTTCTCGGCCCGCTACGGCGGCGAGGAGTTCACCGTCATCGCCCAGGGCATGGCCCTCAAGCAGGCCATGTCCCTGGCCGAGCATATCCGCATGCGCGTGGAGAACTACGACTTCGTCATCCGCGACGTGGACGGAGAGATTCTCGAATCCGGCGTCAAGCTGACCATCAGCCTGGGCGTGGCCTGCCTGGAAGACGAATGGAGCGACATGCTGGAGCAGCGGCTGGTCAACGCCGCTGACGAGGCCCTGTACCAGGCCAAGCAGGGTGGAAGAAACCGGGTGGCGTTCCACAAGCGCTGAAACCGGACAGATGGAAAGGACCGGCCCGGGCGCGACGCGCGCAGGCCTGCCGATACCGCCTTGATTGCCAGCCAGCCGCCATGCCCGGAAACGGCGACGCCGATCGGTCCTCCCCCGATTGACGCCGACCGCTCCCGGAGCAGCATCCGCTTGACATGTCGAAAGAACTACCATCCCCGGGGGGTTTCATGTCCGATATACGGAACACTTCCGCCTGCGCGCAGGCATCCTTTCTGACCATGTGCGAGTCGCGCGCCGGAGCCGATCTCCAGGTTTACCTCGACGCCGGAGGGTTCTCCGCGCTGTCCGGCTCCGAGGCACTGTCGCGCACTGCGCTGGCCGTGGCCCTGCGCGCAAGCGGCCTTCGGGACGACCGCGCGCCCTGCTGGCCCGTGTTCATGGCGCTTGGCGTCCAGAAGGCGGGCTCGGGAATGTTGGTCGTGGACGCGCGCGATGCCTGCCAGGGAGACCCGCTTCCGGAATACCTGCTGCGCTCGGTCCCCTTCGCGCTGCTGGAAGCTCTTACCCTGGCCGGGCTGGCCCTGGGCAGACGCCAGGTGCGCATCCTGGTCTCGCCGGGGCGCGAGGCCCTTGGCCGCGAACTGTCCGAGCGGCTGGAGCAGGCGCGCAGCCTGCCGGGCGTATCACGCTCCGGGCTCGTGCTCATCGTGGCCTCGGAGCCGGGATCGCCGGAGTATGGCGTCCCCTGCCTGGACCCCTCTGAGCTGCGGCTGGGGCTTCGGGCCTGGTGCCGGATGCCCTCGGCGGCAGCCTGCGGCGCGGACGCCGCGCGCGCCGGATTTCTGCTGCACGGCCAGAAGCCCGTGGAGGTCCCCCTGGGGGCCGATCTGGCCCAGGCTCTGGGAGAGACCGGCGATCTTGCGTTGGACGAAGGACTTTCCGGTTTCTCGGCTGCAGGAGCCCCCTTGCCCCTGGACCCGGAGCTCATGGACGGGCTGGGGCTTAATCCGGGCGTGAGCCGCGTGCGGGCCATCGGCGCGAAGGAGTGCCCGGTGGATCTCGCCCGCCAGGCCCTGTACCAGCACTGGCGCATGGCGGCGGTGCGCGAAGGCCATCCCCATCGCGGGCTTCTGGCGCGCGCAGCCCGGCTGGCCACGGAGCTTGCCCTGGGGCGCGGCGGCCCCGAACAGCTGATCGAGCTGGAACAGGCGGCGCATCTGCTGGAAGAGGCGGGGCTCGCGGCGGCCAGGACGCTTCGCAGCTCGCTTGCGTCCTTTTCCGCCCAATGGATCGACCACGCGGCGGGCAACTGCACCCCCGGAGCCTGCCGGGGCAGGCGCGTGGCCCCCTGTCAGGAACGCTGCCCCGCAGGCATCGACATCCCCAACTTTTTGTCCCTCACGGGGCGGGGCGAGCACTCCAAGGCCGTGTCCATCATGGTGCGCGACAACCCGCTGCCCTACGCCTGCGGCCTGATCTGCCCGGCCCCCTGCGAGAAGGTCTGCCTGCGCGGCAAGGTGGACAAGCCCATCCACATCCGGGCCATGAAGGCCGTGTCCACCAGGGCCGTGATGGAGGCCACCGGCGGCTATCCCCCGGTGTGCCAGAAGGCTCCGGCCTCGGGGAAACGCGTAGCCGTGGTGGGCGGCGGCCCGGCCGGATTGGCCTGCGCGTCGTACCTGGGCATGCAGGGGCACGGAGTGACGCTCTTCGAGGCCATGCCCGCGCTCGGCGGCATGATGCGCTACGGCATCCCCGAGTACCGCCTGCCCAAGGCCATCCTGGACGCCGAGATCGCCACCGTGACCGGCAACGGCGTGGAGGTAGTGCTGAACAAGGCCCTGGGGCGCGACTACACCCTGGACGACCTGGCCGCGCAGGGTTTCGAGGCGGTGTTCCTGGGCCTTGGCGCGTGGACCAGCCGGGCCTTGGGCCTGGAGGGCGAGCGCATCCTGGCCGGGGTGGTCTCCGGCACGGAGTTCCTGGTGGAGCTGGGCCTTGGCCGCAAGCCCGCCGTGGGCCGCAAGGTGGTGGTGGTCGGCGGCGGCAACACCGCCATGGACTGCGCCCGCACGGCCATCCGACTGGGGGCCGAGGAAGTGCGCGTGGTCTATCGGCGCTCGCGCACCGAGATGCCCGCCGCGCCAGAGGAAGTGGAGGAGGCCGAACACGAGGGCGTGCACTTCACCTTCCTGGCCGCGCCCACGCGCCTGGAAGGCGAGGGCGGCAAGCTCACCGGCATGGAGGTGGTCACCATGGCCCTGGGAGAACCCGACTCCTCTGGCCGCCGCCGCCCGGAGCCCAAGGCCGGGTCCGAGCGGGTGATCGCCTGCGACATGATCATCTCCGCCATCGGCCAGTTCTGCGACGAATCCTTCAGCCAGGGCAGCGACGGCACCCTGGGCGACGTCTGCCTGACCAAGTGGAAGACCATCCAGATCGACCCCGCCACCCTGGCCACGGACCGCCCCGGCGTGTTCGCGGGCGGCGACGCGGCCCAGGGACCGGCCACAGTGGTGGAGGCCATCCGCGATGGCAAGCGTGCCGCCTACGCCATCGACGCCTTCCTGACCGGCCAGCCTTTCGACCCGGCCAGCGTGGAGCCCAAACCCCGCTGGGAGCAGGAACTGTTGTGCTCCTCCCACGGGTGCGGCTGGTCCGAGCACGTGCGACCGGAAATCCCCATGATGACGGTGGCGGCGCGCGCCCTGAACTTCGACCAGGTGGAGCTGGGCCTGACCCAGGACATGGCCGAGACCGAGGCCCGGCGTTGCCTGCGCTGCGACGTGTGCATCGGCTGCGGCCTGTGCCAGCTGGTGTGTTCGGAGGCGGGGGGCGACGCCCTGCGCTTCAAGGATGTGGGCGGACGTCTTGTTTTCGAGGATTTCGACCGCCCCACGGAGAAGTGCGTGGGCTGCGGGGCCTGCACCCGCATCTGCCCCACCGGGGCCATGCGCCTCGTGCTGGAAAAGGGCGAGACGGCCATCGCCTTCACCGGCCACGCCATCAGCGAGATCCATACGCCGCATTGCGCGGAGTGCGGCGAACCCCTGCCCGCCGAACAGTACCTGGAGCACCTGCGCCAGCGCATGGGCGAGCAGCTGGCCTCGAGCGCGCGCATGGACCAGGAGCTCTGCCCGTCCTGCGCGCACAAGCAGCGCGGGGTGAAGTTCGTGGCCAACCTGCTGCGCTAGCAGCCTGTTGAAAAATCCTCGCTGGCTGCGTTGCATGGAAAAAGCCAAACCCTCACGTATGCCAAATACGCATCGGGCTTGACTTTTTCCTGCGCCTTGCCAGCGAGGTTTTTGAACAGGCGGCAAGAATCGACTTCTTCAACGGGCAGCTAGGGCGGCAATTACAACGCAAAAAGGGCGCGGGCGCAGGTCCGCGCCCTTTTGCATTCCGGGGCTGCGTTACTCGGCGGCGGGTCTGGTCACGTCGGTGTTGTGCAGCTCCTGCACGATGAGCCGCTGCTGCCCCAGGGGCATGTTGTCCAGGTTGGCGATGATGGCTTGTGGGTCGGGGGTGTCGATCTTCAGGAACCCGAAGCCCCGGAACACGCCGTTCTTGCGGTCGCCCACCAGGTTGACGGCGTCCACGGTCCCGTAAGGGCGAAACAGTTCGCGGATCATGTCCTCGTCGGTCTGGTAGGGCAGGTTGCCCAGGAAAAACGTGTGCAGCATGACGCCTCCCTCAGAGTGTAGGGAGGTTTGGTAGCTCGCGGATATTGAGATGCAGTGAAGGATGTTTGACGATTCGGGAGCGCCCTGCGCGGTTCAGGCCCACAGCCCCTGCGACCGGCGTCTGTCCTTCAGGGCGTCCAGCACGGCCACGGGCACGGCCAGCCTGCCCTTGCCCACGCCCAGCTTGATGCCGGGCTTGATGGCCCCGTGGTAGTCCGAGCCGCCGCACACGCCCATGTCCAGGCGGCGGGCCAGTTCCAGGAACTCCCTGGTCTTCTGGTCGGAGTGCTCGGTGTAGTGCGCCTCAATGGCGTCCACGCCGAGCTCCTTGTAGCCGCGCACCAGGTCTTCCAGCTTCTTGCCGTTCTCGCCCAGCAGGTACGGGTGGGCCAGGGCCACCGTGGCTCCAACTGCCCGCAGCGCTGCCACCGCCGTGCCCAGTTCCAGCTCGCGCTTGGGCGCGAAGGCGCTGCCCTGGCGGCCGAGGAAGCGCTTGAACGCCGCGTCGTAGGTGCGCACGATGCCGCGCTCCACCAGGATTTTCGCGATGTGCGGCCTGCCCACCGTGCCCTGGGCCAGATCCAGCACCTGCTCGTACTCGATGGCGATGCCCTGTTTGGTCAGCTTGTCCACGATGATGCGGTTGCGCTCCTCGCGGCCGTCGCGCAGATACTCCAGGATGTTCTCAAGCTCCCCGTCGCCGGGGCGGACCCACAGCCCCAGGATGTGCAATTCGCGCGAGCCGTCCACCACGGAGAGCTCGCAGCCGGGGATCACCTCGATGCCATGTTCCACCCCGGCGGCCAGGGCCGGTTCCAGGCCGTCCAGGGTGTCGTGGTCGGTGAGGGCCACGGCGGCCAGACCGGCCTTCGCGGCCAGCCGGACGACCTCGGCGGGGGCCATTTCGCCGTCTGACGCGTTGGAATGGGTGTGCAGGTCGATGATTGTCATTGTTCAGGAAGGGTAGGGGCAATCGGCGCGAGCGTCAACGCAAGCCTTGAGGCGCGGGCCAAGCTCGCGTATGACATCCACAAACGAAACGGAGGCTCGCATGCCAATCGCCCCTGAACTGCTGGAAATCCTGGCCTGTCCCAAATGCAAGTCGGACATCGCCCTCACCCCCGAAGGCGACGGCCTGGTCTGCGCCAAGTGCGCCGTGGTCTATCCCATCCGGGAAGACATCCCCATCATGCTCATCGAGGAAGCCGTGGAGCTTTCCCGCTGGCAGGCCGGAGAGCGCCAGGCCAAATCCTGATGCTTGACATGGGGCGCGCTCTGGTTAAATACCCTGAATGCTGATGAATCCCCATATGGATCGAGGTGGTGACGCATGGCCAAGCTGAACTGGAATCCCTGGATGGGGCTGGCGGACATGAAGGCCGAAGTGGAACGGGTCATGTCCGAGGCCGCCCGCAGGGGCCGCGCCCCAAGCGGCGTGAGCGAGAAGGCGTATTTCTGGGCGCCAGCCGCCGATGTTCTGGAGACCGCAGACGCCTACGTCATCACCGTTGAACTGCCCGGCGTTGAGCGCGAGGACGTGGCCGTGGAGGTCAAGACCCGCACCTTGTGGGTCTACGGGGAGCGCCGCTTCGCCAAAGGGTGCGAGGGCGAGGCCGAAGCCGTGTACCATTCGCTGGAGCGGTCCTACGGCCCCTTTGCCCGGCGCTTCGTGCTGCCCAAGGGCGTGGACCGCAGCTCCGTGGGAGCCGTGTTCAAGAACGGCCTGCTGGAGATATCCCTGCCCAAGGAATGCCACGAGGCCCGCTGTCGGCGCATCCAGATTCTCTAGGCTTTGATCGCCTCGGGCGACGCCCCGTCCGCCACGCGGCGGGGCGGCCCGCTGCGCGACGGACCGTATCGAAAAACTCAGGAAAGACCGCTTCCGGATCGGGAGGAGACGATGACCAGTCAGTTGAAGACGGGCCTTCTGCTCGGCCTTTTGACCGCCGTGCTGGTGCTCATGGGCTCTGCCATGGGCGGCAAGACCGGGCTGGTGATAGCCCTGGTGATGGCCGTTGTGATGAACGTGGGCAGCTATTGGTTCTCGGACAGGATCGTCCTGTCCATGTACCGCGCCCAGGAACTCTCCGAGGAAGACGCGCCGGGCCTCTTCGACCTGACGCGACAGCTCGCGGCCAACGCGGGCCTGCCCATGCCCAAGCTCTATCTTGTTCCCCAGGAACAGCCCAACGCCTTCGCCACCGGGCGAAACCCCGCCAACGCAGCCGTGGCCGTGACCGAAGGGCTCCTGCGCCTGGTGTCGCCCGAGGAACTCTCAGGCATCCTGGCCCACGAGATGGCTCACATCAAGAACCGCGACATTCTGGTGCAGACCATCGCCGCCGTGGTGGGCGGAGCCATCACCAGCGTGGCCACCATGCTCCAGTGGGGCGCGATCTTCGGCATGGGCCGCTCGAGCGACGAGGAGGGCGGCGGAGGCGGAGCCTTCGGAGCCATCCTCATGGCCATCGTGGCCCCCATCGCGGCCATGCTCATCCAGATGGCCATCTCGCGCTCGCGCGAGTACCTGGCCGACGAGACCGGCGCGAAGCTGGCCGGAAACCCGCTGCCCCTGGCAGGAGCGCTCCAGAAGCTGGACGACTACGCCCACGCCATCCCCATGCATGGCGCGAACCCGGCCACGGAGAACATGTTCATCATAAGCCCCCTGAGCGGCGGCGGAGTGGCCGGGCTGTTCTCCACCCACCCGCCCACCGAGGAGCGCATCCGCAGGCTGCGCGCCATGGCCGGACGCTAACCGCACGCATAAACGCTTCTCGTCTTGACGTATCGGTTCAGGCCGGGTTCTTTGCACACCAGCAGAGAACCCGGCCTTCCTATATGGGTGTCCAGAGGGCGAAGCCCTTTGGCCGCCGGAGGCTTTCTTGACGATATAAAGAGCAAGAATTTCAGATAGAAGCCGGATTCATTCACACCGGGCTCCGCCCGGACCCGCCAGGGCGCTGCCCTGGACCCGCCAGGGGGATGATCCCCCTGGACCCTCAGTGGGCTTCGCGGGGCATGCGAACGGCTTGAGACGAGCGGGGCTGGATGATTTTGATATTCCCTACCGCAGCGCTCTGGGGTATCTGAAAGGGCATGAAAATGTCTCCGACGCTTCGCCTCTGGCTTGGCTACCTGCTGGGGTCGGTTCTTCTGGCCATCTACGGAGGCCGGGTCTGACCCTTCATGGATGCCCTGCCCCCCGTGGAACTGGGGGCGATCATCCTGGGCGGCTTCTCGCTGCCGCTGCTCTTCCGGTCGCCTTTGGAAAAGGCCCTGGTGGAGAGCCGCGACATTTTCGATCAACCCCGCTGGCAGTTCGTGCTGGACTTCAGCCTTGGATTCCTGGGCGGGGCGTTCGCCCTCAGCTTTGAGGCCATCGTGCTGGACTTCCCCCTGTTCAGCGGGGTGAAGCTGTGGATCGGCATGGCCGCCCTGGCCTTTTTCCTGGCAATGGATTCCACCCTGTCGCGCCAGCGGCGCATAATCGACCGGGCCTGCACCAAGAACTGGCGCATCCCGCCGGAGCGCATCCGCCCCATGGCCCGCAAGTTCGCCGTGGCGGGCCTGGGGTCGGCCGTGGTGGTTTCGGCGCTCCTGACCGTCATCCTGACCAACGGCGTGGACTGGCTGGCCGGGCAGACCGGCAGCCCGGCGGCCCTGGCCGAGGCCAAGCGCGCCGTGACCTTGGAAGTGGTGTACGTCACGGTGATTCTGCTGGTGGCGGTGGCCCTTCTGGTGATGCGCTACTCCGAGAACCTGCGTCGCCTCCTGGGTGAGCAGACCACAGTGCTGGAGGCCGTCAGCCGGGGAGACCTCAGCAAGTTCATCCCCGTGGCCACGGCGGACGAGTTCGGGGTGATCGCCGCGCGCACCAACGCCATGATCGAGGGGCTACGGCACCGCACCGAGCTGATGAAGGCCCTGGATCAGGCCCAGGCCGTGCAGCAAAGCCTGCTGCCGGGCAAGATCCCCCTGCGCCCCGGCATGGAGATGGCCGCCACGGCCATCTATTCCGGCCAGACCGGGGGCGACTACTACGATTTTCTGGAGCTGGCCGGGGACAATCTGGCCGTGGTGGTGGCGGACGTATCCGGCCACGGCGTGGATTCGGCCCTGCTCATGGCCTCTGCCAGGGGATTCCTGCGTCAGGCCGCGCTGTGCCTGTCGGACACCTCGCGCATCGTGACCACCCTGAACCGCCACCTGTCCCGCGACGTGGCCTCCAGCAGCCACTTCATCACCATGTTCATGCTGGTGCTGGACCCGGTGAACAAGCGCCTGGAGTGGGTGCGCGCGGGGCACGACCCTGCCATGATCTACGACCCGGCCACGGACGAGTTCTCTGAACTGATGGGGCGCGGCCTGCCCCTGGCCGTGGACCAGGAGAGCTCCTACATGGCCCGCCGCCTGGGGGAATGGCCCCAGGGCAAGGTGCTGGTGCTCGGCACGGACGGCCTGTGGGAGAGCTTCAGCCCCGACGGCTCGGTGATGTACGGCAAGGACCGCCTGCGCGAGGTCATCAGGCGCAGCGCCGCTCAGGATGCTGGGAAGTCCGCCCAGGAAATCCTGGACGCCATCACGGAAGACTGGCGCGAGTTCCTGGACGGCGGCGCGCAGGAAGACGACGTCACCCTGGTGGTCATCCGGTTCGAATAAGCCGCAAAAGAGCGAAGCCCCTGCCCGGCGGACCGGAAAGGGGCTTCGGGTTTCAGTGCGTCGAAGTCGGGCTCAGAAGCCGCTGACCCGGTTGTTTGAAGAGTCCTTGCGGAGGGCCTGCCCGGTCACCTTCAGGCGTCCCTGGCGGAATCGCTCGATCACGGCTTCCACCTCCGCCGGGCTGGCGGGCTGCTCGAAGAGTATCTCCACCCGCGAATCCCCCATGCCGTAGGCCTTCAGCAGAGAGCGCAGACCATCCACGTGCAGCGCGGCCAGACAGGTGTCCCTGCCGTATTCGCAGTCGTGGGGTGGGCAGGCGAAGATCAAAACGCCCTTCACCCCGGCCAGCAACAGCGACAGCAGCGTGCGCGCCCCGATGCGTCCCGTGCAGCGCACGTCCACCAGTTTGACGCCGTCAGGGAGCGCGACCCGCGAGAGCTGGGGCACCTTGCGCACGTTCACCAGGGGCGTGTTCAGGCCGAACTCGCCGGATTCCAGGATGCTTGGCTGGGCAAGGTTGAGCGCGCGGCAGAAGAACACCAGATGATCCTCGTTCCCGGCCTGCATCTGCTCCACCAGCTCCGTGAACTTCTCCTGGCCGATTGCGCCGCTGGCGCAGACCGAGCCGCAACGTCCGCAGTGGATGCAGGCGCTCTCGTCCAGGTGGGGGTGCTTGCCCAGGCCCCCGGAGGGCTCGCGCACGCTGTCCACGGTGATGGCCCCGCGCGGGCAGACCTCTCCGCACAGGCCGCAGCCGTGGCAGAGGGAGAAGTCGTGAATCAGGCGGTCCATGTCCATGGACAGGGACGGATGGTCGATGCGGTTCATGCGTCACTCCTTGAAGCGCTGCACAGCCGCCTGATGGCGGCCTTGAGTTCTGGGAGAGCGGCCAGGGCCTCGGGGCTCATGGTTTCGTCCATCTCTTCGGGGATGCGCGCGGCTTGCACGGTCAGCACCCGCACCTCGCAGCCCAGGCGGCTGCGCACCGCCTCCAGCAGCATCGGCGTGGGGGCCTGATGCAGGCTGGCGGGGCGCTTGCCGGGGTCTGAACTGTCGCGCAGGGGCCACTCGAGGATGCTCCCCGGCTCGCGGTCCGGCTCCATCACCGCGTCCACCACGATCAGCCGCCTGGGCGACGCGCCCGAGAGCAGCAGGTCGGCCAGCAGCGTGCGCACCGAGGTGCCCGCGTCCAGGAATACGGCTCCACTGTCTGGATGGCATTCGTCGGCCAGCTCGGCAACGGCCCTCGGCCCGATGCCATCGTCGCCGAACAGGGTGTTGCCGCAGCCCAGCACCACGACCGGCGCGCTGAACATGGCGGACCAGTCCATCAGGAACGCCTCAGCACGTCGAGCACCTCGCCCTTGGTATCCAGAAGCCGCACGGTCATGTCGACACCGCCGTCCAGGCGGTGCGTGGCGCAGCTCATTCACGGGTCGTAGGCGCGCACGCACATCTCCACGGTGTTCAACAGGCCCTGGTCGTACACGCCGCCACGGATGGCCGTCTTGGCCGCCTGCTTGAGCGAGAGGTTCATGCCCGCGTTGTTGTGGGTGGTTCCGGCCAGCAGGTTTGCGGCAGTGACCATGCCCTCGTGGTCGGTCTTCAGATGATAGATCAGGCTGCCGCGCGGGGCCTCCACGCAGCCGACGCCTTCGCCCGCGCGGGGCGCGATGGGCTGGGTGCGGATGTCGCGGCCCATGATTTCCGGGTCGGCCAACAGTTCCAGGGCCCGCTCGCAGCAGTGCACCAGCTCGATGAGCCGCGCCCAGTGGTACAGGAAGGCCTGGTGCGCGGGGCGTCCGAACTCGCGCCGGAAGATTTCCAGCTCGCCGTGGGCCTGGGGGGTGGAGATGCCCTCACACACGTTCACGCGGGCCAGGCAGTTGGTGCGGTACACGCCGACGGGCGCTTTCTCGTCCATGACCAGCCTGCCGGACTTTCGCATGTACGGGAATTTCAGGTAGCTCCAGGGTTCGACCTTCTCGGCCAGGTGTGCCAGATAGTCCGAAGCCGGGAACTCGTCGTAGGAGCCGTCCTGATCCATGAGGCGGAATATGCCGTCGTAGAGGGCCATGGCCCCGTCGTCTGGGTTCACGAGCCCCAGGTAAGCGCTGGGGTATTCGCCGAGCTCCTGGAAGAGCTTCAGGTATTTGGGGAAAATC
This sequence comes from Fundidesulfovibrio putealis DSM 16056, assembly GCF_000429325.1. NCBI lineage: Bacteria > Pseudomonadati > Thermodesulfobacteriota > Desulfovibrionia > Desulfovibrionales > Desulfovibrionaceae > Fundidesulfovibrio > Fundidesulfovibrio putealis. The sequence continues at coordinate 28,772 of NZ_KE386885.1, read as the reverse complement.
TGCTCGCGCGCCAGCTTCACGCTCTCCAGGCTGAAGGCCAGGGCTTCCTGGGCCAGGGCGGTCAGCTCTCGGCGGTCTTCCTCCATGAGCGGCTTGGAGAAGCCGCCCACCAGCACGGCCACCGGATGGATGACCTTGCCCGCGAACTTTTCGAGCCCCATCTGGGTCTTGTAGCGCATGAGCGCGGCCTTGCGGGCCAGCTCCGGCGCGGCGCCCACCAGCCCGACCACGTTGCGGCCCGCCGGGTCGGAGTCGGGGCCGAGCACGAAGTCCGGGGCGGCCAGAAAGTAGAAGTGCAGGATCTTGTCGGGGATGGTGGCCAGCATCTGGCAGAGCTCGCGCAGCTTGGTGGCCGTGGGCGTGGGGGTGACCCCCAGGCAGGCCTCGGCGGCCTTGGTGGAGGCCAGATGGTGCTGCCAGGGGCAGATGCCGCAGATGCGGGTGACGATGCGCGGCACCTCCTCCACGGGGCGTCCCACCACGAATTTCTCGAACCCGCGCAGGCTCATGACCGTCATGCGGGCCTCGGACACGTCGCCGTCCTGGTCCAGGTGGATGTCCAGGGCGGCGTGGCCCTCTATGCGCGTGAGCGGCGCGATGCGGATGGTCTGTGACATGTCGGTCTAGTCCTCCAACTTCTTGAGGATGGCCTCGGACCCGTCGAAGCGGGAGAGATACCCCTGCTTGTCGGGCATGGCGGCGAAATTCTGGCCCACCGAGGTGAGCGCGCCCACGTAGTCCACCATGGGCATGGTGTGCGCGGAGATGCGCCCGTAGCAGCCCCGGCAGGGCACGCGCGCGCTTATGCAGCGCGGCGAGCCCGTGCGGCCTCCGCAGCCGCGCCGGGTCACCGGGCCAAGGCACATGAAGCCCTGCTCCAGCAGGCACTGCATGGCGTCCAGGCCCTGGTCGGCGTCGTAAGCGGGCTGGTCCAGCAGGCGGTGCAGGGCGGGGGAGCTGCTTTTGCCGGTGCGATACGTGGGGCACCCGTCGCAGACCGAGCGGCTGGGCAACTTCGGCGCGCGTCCGGCCAGGAGCGCCCCGATGGCCTCGGCGATCCAGTCGGGATGCGGCGGGCATCCGGGGATGGACAGGTCCACGGCCACGTGCTGGTGCAGGGCGTCGCAGCGCTCCAGCATGCGCGGCAGGTGGTGGGCTTCGGTGTCCGGATCGGGGCCGGGCACGGTGGAGGGCTGGCCGCGATAGACCATCTCGCGCATGGAGGCCGTGGAGGTCAGGTTGGCCAGGGCCGGGATGCCGCCCTCGGTGGCGCAGGTTCCCAGGGCCACCAGGATGTCGGTCTGTTTGCGCATGACGTGCAGCACTTCCAGGTGCTCTTCGTTGCGCACGCCCCCGGAGATGATGCCCACCTGGGCCTTGGGGATCTCCAGGGCGCTTCGCTCGCCGGTCTGGCCGTAGTATTTGTTGTCTGCGAGCACGGGGATGTGCACGAAGGACAGGTCCGGCAGGAGATCAAGCAGGGTCTCGCCAAGGTTCAGCAGGGCGATTTCGCAGCCCGAACACGAATTGAGCCATTCTTCCGCAATGGTGACCACTCTGGACGCACCTCTTCCCAGCCGCCCTCGGGCGGATTTTCGTTTGGCAAAACTCGCCCGTTCGCGCTGTTGGGACGCGTCCGGGTGACCTGGTGTCGCAATGTGTCTCGTGCTGCCTGTCGCTGACGTTGCCGTGAAGGCAAGGTCCGTGCTGCCCAGCCGGACCGGAACGCCACTTCTCAATGGTAGGCGGATTTATCCGGGGAACAAACCGATGGCAAGAATAATTCTTACATTGTTGTAAATTTCACAATCCAGCGTCATTGCGGGAGGTCGCCCTTGCAGGGGTATGGGGGCTCGGGTATCGTCCCTGGAGACCATCAGGAGGCGTTCCCAGTGAAGAGAGACATTCCCCAACTGCATTTCATCCGTGCCGTGGCCATGGTGGGCATCTTCCTGCACCATCTGTTTCAAGGAATAGGCCCCCTGCGCGACGCCCAGGCCGGGACCCTCATCGGCGAGGCCTTCCTGGACATGGCCCTTGGGGTGGTGGTCTTCAACGTGATGACCAGCTTCCTGCTGGCCATGCCCTACGTGGGCGCAAACCCCGCCCCCATCCCCACGCTGCGCGATTTCCTGCCCAAGCGCCTGGCGCGCCTGTGCCCGCACTACTACATCGCCGTGGCGCTGGTGGTGCTGGGCAACGCCGTGGTCTACCGGGTCATCGACCTGTCGGCCTGGCTGCCCTCGACCCTGTCGCACATCTTCTTCCTGGACCCGCTGAGGCCCCAGTCCTTCATGTCCAACACGGCAGCCTACTGGTGGCTGGGCCTGCTCATCCAGTTCACCCTGGCCTATCCGTGGCTCCTCAAGCAGTACCGCAAATTCGGCGCGGCAAAACTGACCATCGCCGTCACGCTCGTCGTCTGGCCCCTCACCGAGGCGCTGAAAATCTGGGGCCGCACGGCTCCCGGCGGCATCGGCGACACCCTGGCCTTTCTCTCCAGCTTCAACCTGCCGTCGCGCCTGCCGGAGTTTCTCATCGGCATGTGGATGGCCGAGCTCTGGAAGGAACGCCCCGAACGGGTCTGGCCCATTGACGCCAAGCTCGGCGGGCTGATCTTCGGAGCCTGCGGCGTGAGCCTTGTCCTGTGGATGCTTGGCGTGCCGCGCCCCTGGTTCGCCAACGTGGCCTGGACCCTGGCCGTGTTCGTGGTGCTGTTCGCCCTGCCGCTCGCCACCCGCCTGGGGGCGCACCCCAAGGTGCTGTGGCTCTCGGGCGCGTCCTACGCCATTTATCTCCTGCACCAGCCGATACTCAGCTACCTGGACGTGCCCGTGGCCTCGTTCTCGCCCTGGCTCAAGTTCGTGGTGCTGGGCGCGCTGGGCTGGTATTTCAGCGTGAAGGTGGCCGCCTACGTGGACGACAATGCGGCCTGGATTTCCGCGAAGCTGTCGCCCAAGAAAAGATAGCCGGGAATATTGGGAAAGAGCGCGCCGCCGCGCCGCCCCGGAAGTTCCGGGGAGGCCGGCGGCGTTTTTATGGAAACGTGCGCCGGATGCGGCGCGCGATCGCCCAGGCTCTCGCGTCTTTCGGAAATACTACGCGGGTTTGACCGCGCTGCCCACGGCGGCGGCCAGACCGTCTGCTCCCTTGGTGGAGTAGGCCCGGTACAGCGCTTCCACGGTCACCTGGGAGAAGGCGTAGTTACGCAGGGCGTTGAACTTCGCGCCCGTGAGGTCGGCTTCGGACATGCCGTACTGCTTGCGCGCCACGTCCTGCATGGCCGTGATGGTCCACTTGGCCGCAGGCACGGTGAGCACGAAGTCGTGGTCGCCCAGGTGGGTGACGAAGCCTTCCATGCGTCTGGGTTCGGGCAGGGTCTTGCCGCCGGGAGCCAGAAGCCCGGCCTTCACCGGGTCCACGCCCGCGATGATGGCTGCGGCGTTCAGCCAGCCGACCACTTCAGCCTCGTCCTTATCCGTGCCCGGATGGTTGTGTGCGCAGGCCTGGGCCATGATCACCTGGGCGGGCAGGCCGCGCACGATGCTCTCGGCCACGCCCAGCACGTGGTGCTCGCCGGTTCCGGCCAGGGGGTTCTCCTTGCGCGACTCGCCCGATGCCTCCCACTGGAACACCCAGGGCTTGTGCAGGTCGTGCAGGGCCTGGGACACAACGACGGCGTCGCGGTCCAGGCTGAAGCCGTAGATGTCCTTGTAGGCGTCGTGGATGGCCAGGGCGATGATCAGGTTGGCGGCGGTGTGGGTGGCCAGGCCGCCGGGGTAGGAGTGGTGGCTCTGGTAGCCGCTGCCCGGGGCGGACAGGAACGGCTGGGAGGACTTGGCCGGGTCCTTGGTGGCGGGCAGGAAGGTTTGTTCCGAGGAGTCCTTCAGGTAGCCCTTGGCCGTAAGCTCAGCGAAGACCTCGGCGCGGGACTTGGCGTCCAGGCGGGCGGCCAGGGAGGGCGCGGGGTTGTCCAGGATGGCCATGGTCTTGGCGCGCAGCCCGGCGTCCTTCACGGCGCCCACGGACTTCTTGATGTAATCCCAGGAGTGGGTCACGTGGGGGGATTTACGGGCCATCTGCTCGGGAGTGAGCGACAGGCATTCATCCAGCGTGGCCTGGGTGGTTTTGGCGTGGACGTGGCCGGGCAGGACCGCCCCGGCGGCCAGGACGGCTCCGGCAGCGGCTCCGAGGGCCAGCACGCGCCTGCGGTCAGGGGAAAAGTTCATGAGGGGACCTCCGGATAGGGTGAAGTGATCTCCCTATCCAGCATGGCCCTGTGAAGCTTAGGCGTCGAACAAATGAAATTGCCGGTTCACAGGGGAACCGGCACGGGCGTGATTGCGTAATCAGCAGCGGACGCTGGCGGCCAGCCCGCCCTGGGCGGTCTCCTTGTATTTGGCGCACATGTCGCGCCCGGTTTCGGCCATGGCCTTGATGGCCTGGTCCAGGCCCACCATGTGGTGCCCAGGCACTTCTGCGGCGGCGATCTGGTAGGCGGCGAAGGCTTTCACCGCGCCCATGGCGTTTCGCTCGATGCATGGGATCTGCACGTAGCCCTGCACCGGGTCGCAGGTCAGGCCCAGGTGGTGCTCGAGCGCGGTCTCGGCAGCGTTCTCGATCACGTGGGCGGGATTGCCGTACACCTGTCCCAGAAACGCTGCGGCCATGGCCGAGGCCACGCCCACTTCGCCCTGGCAGCCCACTTCAGCGCCGCTCACCGAGGCGTTGTGCTTGGCCAGCATGCCCACCACGGCAGCGGCCAGCAGGGCCTCGCGCAGGTCCTTCCGGAATACGCCCGCCGTGGGGCGCAGGTTCTTGGTAACGTACAGCACGGCGGGCAGAACACCGGAGCCTCCCGCCGTGGGCGCGGTGACGATGGTGTGCCCGGCGGCGTTCTCCTCGGAGGCGGCGAAGGCGCAGGCGCACAGGGCCAGGATGGGCCGGTCCTGCATCTGGGGGTCCTGGCGGTAGCGCTCGAACAGGGCCTTGGCCTTGCGGTGCAGGCCGAGCGGGCCGGGCAGGGGGCCTTCCTCCTCCAGGCCGCGCTCCACAGCGTCCTCCATGACGCGCATCACGTGCTCGAGCTTGCCTGCTATGTCCTGGCGCGAAAGCCCGGTGAGGGCCATCTCGTTGGCCATGAGCACCTCAGGCAGGGAGAGGCCTGTTTTCGCGATGATCTCCAGCAACTCGGTCATGTTGGAATAGTGGTGCGGCACTTCAGGGCGTTCCGGCGGGGCTTGGCCCTGCCACTCGATGAAGCCTCCCCCCACGGAGTAGGCTTCGCGCTCATGCAGCACCGCGCCGGAGTCGTCCTTGAGGCGCAGTCGGATGGTATTGGGATGGTGGTCGGGCACGGTGAGGTAGTCGAACACCACGGTGTCTTCGGAGATGACGATCTGGCGTCCGTCCAGGCTGACCGCGCCGGAGTCGAAGCGGCTCATGGCGTCCAGGATGTCCGGCGGGCAGGTCTCCGGGCGATGGCCCAGGAGCCCGGCCAGCACGGCCCGCACCGTCCCGTGCCCGCGCCCCGTTGCCGCCAGCGAACCGTACAGGCGGACCTCCAGCGAGGCCACGCGCGCCAGGAGGTCCGGCGGCAGGCTGCGGGCGTCCTCCAGGAAATCATGGGCGGCCAGCATGGGGCCGATGGTGTGCGAGCTGGAAGGGCCGGGGCCGATCTTGAACAGTTCGAAGACTGATGTGCTGATTGGGCTCATGGGGGAATGTCTATCGTATTGGTGGGGAAATTGCCACGGTTTGCGGGGCTCGTGGCCCTCGGGAGGCGTAGAAAATCCGTTTTTGGGGGCGGAAAACCGACTTTCGCGAGTCCAGGAGGCACATGCAGGCAGCCGGGACGTAGCTTGAAACTTAACGTGAAACATTCCTTGAAACGCAAAAGGCCCGCCCGGACAACTCCGGACGGGCCTCTGAAAGAAGCGGACAGCGGCTCCTATGAGCCGAGCCTGCGCGGGCTTGCGCTCCCTGTCAGGCGCGGTTGAACGCGCGATGCAGGCAGGGAGGCCTGACGAGTGTGGGCGCGCGCCGATGACAGCGCCGTATGATGGTGATCGTCGCCGGACTTCATCTCGTCCACCAGACCTTTGAGTTCCTGGGCCTGATCGGCCAGTTCGGACACGGCCAAGGCGGACTGGCGCATGCCTTCCGAGGTTTCGGAGGAGATCTGGCTGATCTCCTCGATGGCGCGGTTGATCTCCTCGCTCGCGGCTGACTGCTGCTCGCTGGCCGTGGCGATGGAGCGCACCTGGTCCGAGGCCGCTTCCACCAGGGAGACGATCTCGCGCAGGGCCTCGCCGGATTCCCCGGCCAGCACTGTGGCTTCGTCTATCTTGCTGACGGCCCGGTCAACGTTGGCGATGTTGTTTCGCGTGCCCTCTTGAACCGCGCCGATGGAGTCACCCACTTCCTTGGTGGCGGTCATGGTCTTTTCGGCGAGCTTTCGCACCTCGTCGGCCACCACGGCGAATCCGCGACCGGCGTCACCCGCGCGGGCGGCTTCAATGGCCGCGTTCAGGGCCAGGAGGTTGGTCTGGTCGGCGATGTCGGAGATGACGTTCATCACTTGGCCGATGCCCTGAGCCTGTTTGCCAAGGGCGGTCATGCCGTCTCTGAGGGCCAGAGCCTGCCGCTGCGCTTCGCCGATGCCCTGCATCGCCCGGTCCACGGTTTTGGAGCCTTCCTCGGCCTTTTCCCTGGCGGTTGCTGATGTTTCGGCGGCCTGGGAAGCGCTGCGGGCAACCTCCAGCACCGTGGCGTTCATCTCTTCCATGGCGGTTGCGGTCTCGCCGACTCGCTGGGCCTGATTCTCGGCGCCTCGGCTGGACTGTTCGATCTGCGCGGAAAGCTGTTCGGAAGCCGATGTGACAACCTCCACCACGCCTTCGATGCGCCCTGCGGCCTGGAGCATGCCCTCCTGCTTGGCGCGCTCGGCCATCTCCTTGGCTTTTTCGGCCTCGGCAGTGGCCAGACGGGCGTTCTCGGTTTCGCGCAGGGCCTGGGCGCTGGCGGCTTCGGCTTCGGCGATCTTCTTCTTGAGGGTGTCTACCATGGTGCGCAGGCCGTCGGCCAGCTTGCCGGTCTCGTCCGAGCCGGTCACGTTGAGCGTCGCGTTCAGGTTCCCCTGGGCCACGGAGTCGGCGAAATCCAGGTTCTGCTTCAGGGGCCGGGAGATGGTGCGGGTGATGTAGAGGCCCAGCAGGATGGAGGCCACGGGCGCGCCTACGGCCAGGGCCAGCATCACCGCAGACAGGAAGTCGACCTCCTTGTCCGCCTTGGCCGTGTCGGCCTGCGCGTTCTTCACGCTGATGGCCATGAGTTTGCCCACCGAGTCATTGATGGCTCGGTTGGCTGCGACGCCCTTGTCCATCACCTGGTCAGAGAGCGCAGAGAAGAGAGCTTCGTTCTTGGGGTCCTTTTCCCACTCCCCGATGAGCTTCATGATCTGGTCGTTTATCACGCGCCCGGCTTCGATGCTCTGCTTGAAAACCCTGAATTCGACCGCTTCCTCGGCGCTCAGCGGGAGCTTTTCATAGGCTTCCATGGCTTCACGGTACGCCTTGCGGGATTCGTCGAAGTTGTCGCGCTGGCGCTGGCGCTCCTGGGGGGGGAGCTTGTCGTTCAGCAGGGTGCGTTGCACCACTACGAGGTTGCGCAACTGGAAGCGCATGGTCGCCAGATAGGTTATCCCCGGAATGGAGTCCTTGTTGCTGCTGTCCAGGTAGGCTTTGGTGGAGTTAAGACCCGTGTAACCCAGCACGCCGATCAGAGTTGTCAGCAGGGCGACGAGCAGGAATGCGGTTACAAGACGGACTCCGACGCGAATGTTGTTCATGCAAATCTCCGGGTTGTCGCTCGTGTTTGGCAAAAAACAAAACTACTACAACGAGCGCAATAGAAAATATGCACTCAATCAACATTGTCCAGGACGGGAGAGCGCTGCAGAATGAAGGGCATAAGCCCTTGAATCAGGCACTCGGCCCACAATGCTTTCAATATATAGGGAGAAAAACACGACCGGTCAAGTCTTGTTTGGGAAAAATCAATCCGCCCGGACTGTTGTCGGACTATTTCTTGCCGGGGGGGACGATGTCGCAGGCCACCACCTCACAGGGGTCCTCAATGAGCGTGATCTGCTCGCAGTCCGCCCGGAAGGCGCAGTGGGGTTGGCCGCAGGTGGCGAAACAGCCGCACCCGAAGCAGGCTTCGTACCCTTCGGCGGTCTGGATGGCGCGGATGGCGTCCACCTTGTCCAGGCCTTCGACGTTGGTCCCGACCGTCCAGGCGCGCGCGAGAATTTCCAACCTGTCCACGTGGACCTCCTTTGCTTGGAGCATCGCCAGGGCGTGAAGCCCGTTTGCGTCCATTCTCTCAACCGGAGGCGGGGATTGTGTCAAACGAAAATGCGAGAAAGCGATTCGTCCGGCATTGAGTCTTCTGCAGGGGGCCGCTGGATTCGGAGCCTCCCCCGCAGGCCGGGAGAGACCGGAGGGAGCCTGCCTGTATTCAGGATCATGCCGCAGGTTTCGGCCTTGACCCGGGGCAAGGATGCCCGGTAGAGCAAAAGCGGGGCCACTTTCGCAAGGATACAGAATGGTTGCTTCGATGCGGCTGGCCACAGCCCTGCTCCGGGCAAGGACGCGCCCATGAAGGCGCTCGCCCGGTCTTTCCCGGCGTCTGCGGCCACTGCGTCGCTGGTGTTTCTCACCGGCGCGTCCGCCATGATGGACGAGGTGGTCTGGCAGCGCTATCTGGCCCGGCTCCTGGGCGGCGACGCGGCCGCCACCGCGGTGGTGCTGGCCGCGTTCCTGGGCGGGCTGTCGCTTGGCTACTGGGCCTTTGGCCGCCTGGCCCGTCGCGTGTCCAGGCCCTTTCGGGCCTACGCCCTGGCCGAGGCCTTCATCGGGCTGTGGGGACTGGCCTTCCCCGTCATTTTTTCCCTGGTGGAGTCAGCCAGCGCGGGGCTGGCCCTGGAGCCGCCCCTGGGGCTGGCCTTCCAGGGGTTCGGGCTGGCCGCCGTGCTCATCGGGCCGCCTGCGGTGTGCATGGGCGCGACAGTGCCTCTGCTGACCCAGGCCCTGAGCCGGGACCTGGAATCCTCGGGCCGGGTCCATGCCGTTCTCTACGGCGTGAACACCGCCGGGGCCTTCCTGGGGGCGGTGGCGGCGGGCTACGTGGCCGTGCCTGAGCTGGGCCTGCCCGGGAGCCTCAGGCTCGCGGCGGCCTTCAACCTGCTGGCCGCCTGCTGGTTCTGGCTCGCGCCCGCGCACTCGTTCACCTCCGTACCGGTGCAGTCCCGTCCGCAGATGTCCGCAGGGCGCTCCCCCGTGGCGGCGCTTCTGGCCCTGGCCCTGCTGAACGGCTTCCAGGCCATGGGCCTGGAGAACGTGCTGGTGCGGTTCGTGGCCCTGTCCGTGGGCGGCTCCACCTACGCCTTCACCATGGTGGTGGGCATGTTCGTGCTGGCCATCGCCGCAGGTGCGCTGCTGGCCGGGAGATTCTCCCGCCTGGGTCTTTCGGCCATGTGGGTGAACCAGCTTCTTATCGCGGCCCTGCTCCTGCTGCTGTATCCCGCCCTGGACACCTGGCCCTACTGGACCCACAGGCTGCGCCTCGTGTTCGCGCCGACGTTGGCCGGGTTCTGGGGCTTCCAGGCTGCCGAGTTCGCAGCGCTGGCCCTTGTCGCGGGGCTTCCGGCCATGCTCATCGGCGCTGCCGTGCCTCTCATCTTCAACCGTCTGCGCAGCGACTTGGCCACTGTGGGAGCCCTGAGCGGCCGGATTCTCTGCGCCAACACCATAGGCAACCTTTCCGGCAGCCTGATTGCCGGGCTCATGCTCCATCCGTTTCTGAACAATGGGCAGATATATCTTCTGTGCGCGGTGCTGGCCCTGTTCGGGGCCTGGCTTGCCGCCTGGGAGCTTTCGCGCGCGGCCCGCTGGGGCACGGCCCTGGCGGCAGCATGCGCCGTGGCCCTGATACCGTCCAATCCGGCCTACGACCCGCAGCGTTTCATGGTGGGCACCTTCCGTGTGCAGACGCCCCTGATCTATTCGCAGCTGCCGCCCGGAGCGTTCTACCGGGAGTTCCTGGACGGCGCGCAGGGCCTGTTCCTGGAGGACGGCCCCGAGTGCTCCGCCGCCGTGGTGCGCGCCCCACGCCAGCCCTGGCACCCCGAAGCGCCCCTGGCCATCATGGTGAACGGCAAGTCCGATTCCTCCACGGTGGCCGACATGGCCACCTTGCGGCTTTTGGCGCATTTGCCCGCGCTCCTGTCCCCTGGACGCGCCCGGACCCTGGTGATCGGCATGGGCACCGGGGTCACCTCCGGGCAGCTGGCCCTGTACCCGGACGTGGCCCGAATCGGCACGGCGGAGATCTCGTCGTCGGTGATCAAGGCGCTGCCCCTGTTCGGGGCCTTCACCGGGAACGTGCACCAAGACCCCAGGCACGCGGTCCTGCACGGGGACGCGTTCCGCATCCTGGCCCGGTCCGCTGAGCGCTGGGACCTGATCGTGTCCGAGCCCAGCAACCCCTGGGTGCAGGGGGTGGACGCGCTGTTCACCAGGGAGTTCTACCGTCTGGCCAGGGGACGCCTCGCGCCGGATGGTCTTTTCGTGCAGTGGATCCACATCTACGACGCCTCGGCCACGGTGCTGGGCTCGGTCCTGGAGACGCTCAAGACCGAGTTCGCGCATGTGCGCGTTTTCATGAGCCAGGCCAACGACCTCATCCTGCTGGCCTCGTCTGCGGATATCGCGGACGCACGCCTGGAGGCTGCCGCCGCGACGCTTGCCTCCAACGCTGCCGTGGCCCGCTCGCTTGAGGAGATCGGCCTGGGGTCGCTTGAGAGCCTGCTGGCGCGCGAGATCGCGCCGCCGCCTCTGCGCGGTCCGGTGCAGACCCTGGATATGCCGGTGCTGCATTATCTGGCTGGCAAGAGCTATTTCATGGGGGAGCGGGTCGCGGCGCGGGAGCTTCTCTCGGGAGAAGTGGCCAGAGAAGGAACCAATGCCGATGCGCGCATGCTGCTCGCCCGGCGGGTGGCCGCACGGCGGGAAGGCGCGCTCTCGCGCTTGGAAGCACAGGCGCTGGTGGATTCGGCCATGGACCGCCGGGGGGAGGAGGTCGTGCCCCTGCCCCTGTCCGGCGCGCTCGGCAGAAGGCTTGAGCGGCTGATGCCCTGAAGCTGGCTGAAACGGGGCTGAAACCGGTTGAAACGAAAAAATCCCGGACAGTTGCCTGTCCGGGATCTCGTCGTTTTCGATGGGGTGAGTGATGGGGCTTGAACCCACGGCCCCCAGGGCCACAACCTGGTGCTCTGCCAACTGAGCTACACCCACCGTCGAACTGAGGTCAGTACAGGAGCCGGATGGGCAGGTCAACACCTTTTTACGCCCCTGAGCTCTTGAGCCTGGGGCCGCTTCGGGCTAGAGATGCGCCTTGCCATCCTACACATTCCGAGGCGACCCATGGACAAACTGATCATCGAAGGCGGACTGCCCCTGCGCGGGCGCGTGCGCGTCTCCGGCTCCAAGAACGCGGCCCTGCCCATCCTGTTCGCGTCCATCCTGCTGGACACGCCCGTCACCTATTCCAACGTGCCCAACCTGCGCGACATCCACACCACCCTGAAGCTCCTGAACATCCTGGGGCTTGAGACCTCCTTCGAGAACGGGCAGGCCACGGTCAGCCCCGGCCAGACCCTGAACCCGGAGGCCCCCTACGACCTGGTGAAGACCATGCGTGCCTCGGTGCTGTGCCTCGGGCCGCTCTTGGCGCGCCTGGGCGAGGGCCGCGTGGCGCTCCCCGGCGGCTGCGCCATCGGAGCCCGGCCCGTGAACCTGCACCTGACCGCCCTGGAAAAGATGGGCGCGCGCTTCGACCTGGACTCGGGCTACATCGCGGGCAAGACCAGCGGCCTGCACGGGGCCAAGATCGTGTTCGACCAGGTCACCGTGGGCGGCACCGAGAACCTGCTCATGGCCGCCGCCCTGGCCGAGGGCGAGACCATCCTTGAGAACGCCGCGCGCGAGCCCGAGGTGGTCGACCTGGCCAACTTCCTCATCGCCTGCGGTGCAAAAATTACCGGCCACGGCACGCCCGTCATCAAGATCGAGGGCGTGACCTCGCTGCACGGCTGCGACTACTCCATCATGTCCGACCGCATCGAGGCAGGCACCTATCTGGTGGCCGCCGCCATGACCGGGGGCGAGCTGATCCTGGACAACTGCCCCTGCGACGCCATGGACGCGGTGTTCTCCAAGCTGCGCGAGATGGGCCTTGTCATCGACGAGCGCGCCGACGGCCTTTCCGTGCGCCGGGGCGGCGAGCTGACCTGCGTGGACGTGACCACCATGCCCTATCCGGGCTTCCCCACGGACATGCAGGCCCAGGTGATGGCGCTCATGTGCGTGTCCTCCGGGGCGGGGACCATCCGCGAGACCATTTTCGAGAACCGCTTCATGCACGTGTCGGAGCTGGTGCGCATGGGCGCGAAGATCCAGGTGAGCTCCCGCAACGCCTTCGTGCACGGCGTGCCGCGCCTGACCGGAGCGCCGGTGATGGCTTCTGACCTGCGGGCCAGCGCCTCGCTGGTGGTGGCCGGTCTGGCCGCCCACGGCACGACGGAAGTGCAGCGTATCTACCACCTGGACCGGGGCTACGAGGCCATGGAAGTGAAGCTCCAGTCCGTGGGGGCGCGCATCAAGCGGGCCAAGGAATAGCCGGGCCGGACTGGCTGGGCGCGTCCATGGGGGCCGTTTGCGTGGGCATGAGCGCCTCCGGGGCCGCAAGACGGAGCGTGGAGCGTGAATCCGTCACGAGCGGCACTACCGCACGGATTGTCGCCGATGCGCTCGGGGACGCTGGCGGTGTCGCGCCGTGAAAGCCGTTCCGGGGCTCCTTCCCTGGCAGGCGCTTTTCCTTGCCTGCTCCTGCGGAGCCTGGGCCGTGCACGACCCCCTGACCGGGGGGCTGGCCCTGGCCGTGGTGGCCATCTGCAATCTGATCGCGGGGCGTTCGACGCCCCGCGTTTTTTATTTCCCCGCAGCCTTCCTGCTGGGGCTGGGGTACGCTTTCGCGCGTCTGTCCGCTGTGCCCGAGTTGCTGGAGTGGCCCGAGTGGATAGACCAGCGCCCCAAGGGCGTGCTGTCCGGCACCGCCTCCTCCGTGGAGGAGAAGCCGGGAAACCGCCTGGAGATCATGCTGGAAGGTGCGCGGTTTCGTTTCGAGGACTCGGCCCGCCCATCCGGTCTGTCGCCGGAGCCCATTCCCCTTCCCGGCACACTGGTCTGGACCTGGCAGGACCCGGCCTCGCGGCCGACGCCGGGCAGCCGGGTGGCCCTGGCCGCGCGTCCGCACGCCACCGGCGGGTTCGACAACCCCGGCACAACGGACTGGGGCTGGCGCTGGCGCACGCGGGGGGTGTTCCTGCGGACCTTCACCATGGGGGCCAAGAACGTACGGGTGGAATCCGAGGCTCCCCTGTCGCCTATTGAAGCCTGGAGGGTGCGCCTTCGCGAGGCCGTGCTGGCGGGCGCGGGGGGCGAAAACGCATCCGCAGCCGGGATGGCGCTGGGGCTGGTCACGGGCGAGCGCTTCGCCATCAGCACCAGTGATCTGGACCGGGTGCGCCGGGCGTCGCTCTCGCACCTCCTGGCAGTGTCCGGCATGAACCTGGCCGCCGTCTTGGCCATGGGCTGGGCAGCGGCCTGGCTGGTCGGGATTGTCTGGCCGGGCGCGTACCTGCGCCTGCCCAGGCCGAAGCTCGCGGCGCTCATCGGGTTCCCGTTGGCGCTTGGCTATCTGTGGCTGGGGCGCTTCGAGCCGTCGCTTACCCGGGCCGGGCTGATGTTCGCCTGCTGGGGGGTGCTTTTGCTCATGGGGCGCGAGCGCGTGCTGCTGGACGGCCTGTTCGCGGCGCTGCTCCTGATGTTCGTCTGGGACCCGCTATGCGTTTTCGAAGTGGGCCTGCAACTCTCGGCTGCCGCCGTGGCAGGGCTGATTCTCCTCATGCCCTTGGCGCGCCCCCTCTTCGGCCTGTTTCCGAAGCGTAGCGTGTGGCGCTGGCTGGGGGTCATCCCGCTGGGCTGGCTCCTGGTGACCTTGGCCGCGCAACTGGCCGTGCTGCCCATCCAGTTCTCGGTGTTCGGCGAGGCCAGCCCGCACCTGTACCTGAACCTGCTCTGGGTGCCGGTGGTGGAGTGGGCGGCGCAACCGCTGGCCTACCTGGGGGCGCTGACCGTGCTGTGGCTGCCTGGCCTTGGGAATGCACTGCTGGCCGGGGCGGGCTGGGTCTGCTCGCTGATGCTTGAAAGCCTGCGGGACATGGACGCGCGCGGCCTCCTGACCGTGTACCCGGTGCTTCGGCCCTGGCAGCCCGAGGTGCTGGGTTACGTGGTGCTGCTTGGCGGGCTGGTCTGGGCTCGCAGTTTCGACGCGCGGCGGCGAGCCTGCTGGCTGTTCCTGTGTCTTATGCTGTTGACCGGGCCGGGCCTGTTCCGGGTCTGGGACCAGAGCCGGGACCGGGTGCGCCTGACCGTGCTGGACGTGGGGCAGGGCCAGGCCGTGCTGATCGAGGCGCGCGGCGGCAGGCGCTGGCTGGTGGACGGCGGCGGGACGACGTCGGGCACATTCGACATCGGGCGCGCCGTGGTGGCCCCGGCCCTGACCTGGGGGCGGCTGCCGCATCTTGATGGCATGGTGATGTCCCACGCGGACCGCGACCACACCGGGGGGCTGGTGTACTTGCTGGCTTCGTTCCGGGTGGGATTTCTGGCGGGCAACGGCGAGGTGCCCCAGGCCGGGGATTTCCAGGCCGCCCTGGCCGAGAGCGGCCTGACGCCGCAAACCTGGCGGGCCGGACAGCGCGTTGACCTGGGGGACGATCTGGCCCTGGAGGTGTTCCACCCGTCGGCGGGCTATCCCAGGCGGGGCAACGACGCGTCCCTGGTGCTGCGCCTGGTCTGGAAGGGCAGGGGGCTGGCCGTGCTGCCCGGCGACGCGGGCCAGTCCGTGCTGGACTTGCTGGCGACGGGGACTTCGCCGGATGACTCCCTGGCCGCAGACGTTCTGGTGGCGGCGCATCACGGCAGCGCCAGCGCCCTGTCGCCAGGGTTCTACTCACGTGTGGGGGCAAAATGGGCGCTCATCAGCTGCGGGCGCGGTAACACCTTCGGCTTCCCCGCGCCGCAAATTGTCCAGGCGCTGGAGCAGTCCGGCGCGCAGCCGCTTTCCACGGCCTATCAGGGGGCGATAACCGCCGAGTGGGACAGCCCGGATACCGGTCCGCGCGTCACGTCCAGGCGCTGAATCTTACGTGCTTACGGCCCCTTGGCCGGGTAGCCCTTCACGGAGCTGCCGGACTCCGGCTCCACATGGATCACCACCCGGCCCACGTTCCCCACGTTGGCCCGGATCATGTCCTCCAGGCGGGCGGTCATCTCGTGGGCTTCACCGATGGGGATGGCCGGGTCCATGCGGCAGTGGAAGCTGACCGAATATTTGCCGTCCGCGCGGTGCACGGCCACGCCGTGGCAGTCGCTGACGCCGCCCGCCTTGCCCACCAGCTGCTCCACATGGAGGGTGATGGACTCGGACAGGTCCGCCTCCGGCAGCCTGCCCAGGTCGGCCTCGCCCACGGGCTCGATGTGGCTGACGATGCTTACGGGTTCGTTAAGCGCAGCCCGCACGGCGTTCTCGAGCTCCGTCACCTTCTCGTGGGCCACGGCCAGACTCAGCCCGTCGGGCACCTCCACATGCATCTCCAAGTGCAGCCCCTTGGGGGTCTGATGGGCGCGCAGGCCATGCACGCCCAAGGCGTGGCGCGCGGCCAGCCCGCGCACCAGCTCGAACAGGTCGCGCTCCTGGGAGGCCACGGGCTTCAAGTGCACCACCACGTCCGCTTCCGGGGTGACGCTCTTCACGGCCTCCTCGGCCCTGGCCCCGATCTGGTGGGCCTGCTCGAAGCTGGCCTGACGGTCGATGTCCAGGGTCAGGTCCACGAAGGCCGAAGGGCCGGACAATCTGGCCCGCACCTGCTCCGCGCCGCGAACGCCGGGAATGTCGGCCAGCGCCGCGCGGATGTCCTCGGTCAGGTTTTCGGAGCCGCCGTCCAGCAGCACGTCGATGGCCCTGCGCCCGAGCTGCACGCTCACCCAGACCACGATCACGCACACGCCAAGCGCGGCCACAGCGTCGGCGCGCTCCAGGACACCCCGCAGGGCCGAGCCCTCGGGCATGGTCCGCCCCAGCCACACGCAGCCAAGGCCCAGGATGACCACCGCCGAGGACCAGATGTCCGTGGAGAAGTGCAGGGCGTCAGCCTCCAGGGCCTGGCTGTTGTGCTTCTCGGCCATGCGTTTGAGCATGCGGGAGCGCGAGATGTCGATGACGATGGACACGGCCATCACGCCGAAGCTCCACCAGGTCACGTCCACGGCTTCGGGGTGATAGAGGAGCCGGTCCAGGGCCTCGTGCACGATGTACACGCAGGTGACCAGCAAAAGGAGCGTCTCGATCAGCGCCGAGAGGTTCTCCATCTTGCCGTGGCCGTAGGGGTGGCGCGTGTCAGCGGGACGCGACGAATAGCGGATGGCGAAAAAGGTGACTGCGGCGGCCAGGAGGTCCAGCCCCGAGTGGGCCGCCTCGGAGAGGATGCCCAGGGAGTTGGTGGAGAGCCCGACCGCGAGCTTGAGGCCGGTCAGGAAGACCGCCGCGAACAGGGAGTTCAGCGCAGCGCCGGATTTTTCGCCGTGGGCGTCGGATTGGGGATTCATGGCGCGCCTGTATACCATTGCGGGCTTTATGGGGAAGTCGTGATGATGATTTTCAGAATTGGACGCAGCAACGCGGGTGCGAAAGGGCAAAAAATGTCAGGCATTCGCGAACAGAATGCGATAGAAGCCCCCCATGATCGATAACGGGAAAAGCTACCGCCGCCGCATGCTCACCGTGCTGGCCCACATCCAGGACAACCTGGACGCGGAACTGACGCTGGAAGGCCTGGCGCGCATCGCCGGATTTTCGCCCTACCATTTCCACCGCATCTTCCTGGGCATGACCGGGGAGACCATCGGGGCGCACATCCGCCGCCTGCGCCTGACGCGCGCCGCGTATCGTATGGAATTCACGGACATGTCCGTGACCGATGCCGGGATGGAAGCCGGGTACGAGGCCCCCGAGGCCTTCAGCCGGGCCTTCAAGGCCCACTACGGCGAATCGCCCAGCCACTTCCGGGAACTGTCGCGCCTGCGCCGCAAGGAGCGGGTGGCCGCGCTGTTCCCCTTTCCCGAGGACTTTCTCAACCACAACCAGACAGGAGCCATCGCCGTGGATGTGATCATAGGCCGCAAACAAGCCGTTCGTGTCGCGTGTATCCGGGCCACCGGGCCGTACAGGGAGTCGTCCATGGAAGCCTGGGGCAAGATGATGGCCTGGGCCGGACCCAAGGGGCTTTTCGGGCCGCAGACGCGCTTCATCGGCGTGGGGCACGACGATCCGGGCGCAACCACGCCGGACCTCATCCGCTATGACGCCTGCATCACCGTGGGGCCGGATTTCCAGCCTGGCACGGACGACACGGAAAGCTTCGTTACGGAAATTCCCGGCGGCGAATACGCCACGGTGGTCCACAAGGGGCCTTACGAGCAGCTGGAACGGACGTACATGTGGCTGTACGGCGAATGGCTGCCCAAGTCCGGGCGGGAGGCCTCCCCGAAGCCGTGCTACGAGGTGTACCTGAACTCCCCCCAGACCACGCCGCCCGAAGAACTGCTGACCGAGATCAATGTGCCGCTGGCGGAGAAATAGCCCGGCGCGATTGTTTGAGAAGGAACCTGCAATGCTCGCAGTGAATGTGATGAGAATTCGCGTGGCCGCGCCTGAGCACTTGAAGCAGAAGGCTGCGGCGGATGACGACGACGAGGTCGGCTCGGCCAAAGTGCTCGGCCTTGTCCGGGCCACGACGCGCGCGCCCGGCCAGGAAACGGCCCTCGGCCTGCGGGAAAACGTCGCAATGACAACCCTGACGCCCACGGAGCGCCGCAACACGGCCCTGCGCATGGGCTACGCCGCCTGCCTTCTGCCGGGTTGATGGCCTGGAAACCAACGGAGAGCGCAAGAGAAACGAAATAAGAGTCTGTCGCTGTGTGCGGCTACGCATGCGTAGCCGCACACAGCTTATTTGTGAGGTTAAACAAATCATGTCGCAACACGACTGGCTGTTCGAGATTGCGTACCATTGCTAGTGGTGTGGTAGTTGTTTCGACTTATTATATTTGTTTTGAGTATTTTGGGGGAGGTTTTTGATTTTTGTTGACGTCGTTTTGCGTAGGGGGGTACTTTGTTTTCGGGGGTGTATATGGATAAAAATGAACTGTTTGATTTTTATAGTAAGTTGTATTTTCATGAGCTTGAAACAAAGGAGAAATATAATTCTCGGCTTCAGTTTCCACTTGTTGTTATCGTAAGTTTATTGTCATTCAGTGGGTATATCTTTTCAGGGATTAATAAATGGGCATTTGACAATTTGTTTGCACTGTCGACCATCCTGTTTATTATTGGAAATGGCGGCATACTTGTCAGCTGTTATTATTTTGTAAGGTCGTACGTGAGTAATTCTTACTATGTATTGCCATATCCGACGCATATTGAAAAGTACCGTGCAGACATGGTGGAGTACTATAAGGATATTGCTTGTAGTCAGCGATATGTTGAAGATAAGCTCAAAGGGGAAATTTTCCAGTGGATGGTGACTGCGTCAACAGATAACGGGTTTATGAACAAAGAAAGAACATATATGTTGCATAACTTTAATAAGTGGTCAATTGGGTCTGTTTTGTGTTTGATGTGTAGCTTTGTTTTGTCACAGTTGGCAGCAAAATTACAATAGGGGTATGTCATGTATGTACATTCTCGGGTGGCTCAGAACCCAAATCCACCAACGCCACCGCCGCCGCCAAGTCCTCCCGATCTGCAGCACATACGAGAGGGAATAGAACGACCAGTGCCACCTAGGCCACGGCCTGTTCCGCCGAGAGGGCGTTAACTTCTAAGGGAAGTGCGTTTTATTTGTGTCTTCTCAGCTATCAAAAGCAAACAGCAGGAGCCAATATGAGACATCTTGGGGGTAAACCCTCTCCTCCACCCTCTCCTCCACCGCTTGAGCGAATTAAGGGTGGATCCCAAATTCCGAAACCAGTTCCGCCTAAGCCGATCAATTCAAAGTAATGTCCTTTGTAGCATGTACATTGACTGTGGGACTGAAACGCTATTTCTAAGTTAAAGCTGGGCTGACGCAAGCATGAAAAAAGGCCGGGAACGTCTCCCCGGCCTTTTGCATTTTATTTCGTCCTGGCCACTTCGGAGCGGCCTCACATCGTCAGAGCCCAATAGGGGATTCCAAAGGGACTCGTCCCTTTGGCCGCCGGAGGCTATTCCCCCGACCACCCCGGCGCATAAAAGCTAGAAGTTGAAATTCAGCTTGCAGCGCAGCTCATCCATGGTGGCCCTGGCGGCTTCCCTGGCCTTTTCGTTGCCGTCGCGCAGGATATCCCAGGCCAGGTCCGGGTTGCGGTCGAACTCGGCGCGGCGCACCTGGAAGGGCTCCAGGAATTTGATCAGGTTGTCGGCCATGATCTTCTTGCAGTCCCCGCAGCCCATGGCGGCGGTGCGGCAGTCCTTGGCGATCTGCACGTTCTGCTCGGCGGGGGTGAACAGCAGGTGGTACGGATAGAGGTTGCACTCGTCGGGCTCGCCGGGGTCTTTCAGGCGCATGCGCTTGGCGCAGGTGAGCATGGTGGAGACCTTCTTGCGCACCTCGTCCAGATTTTCGCCAAGCGAGATGGCGTTGCCGTAGCTCTTGGACATCTTGCGCCCGTCCAGGCCCTGCAGCTTGGAGGCCTGGGTGAGCTTGGCCTCGGGCTCGGGGAAGGTGTCGCCCCAGAGGTAGTTGGCGCGCCGGGCAATCTCACGCGTGAGCTCCAGGTGGGGCAGCTGGTCGTGTCCCACGGGCACGCGGTTGGGCTTGTAGATCAGGATGTCCGAGCCCATGAGCACCGGGTAGCCCAGGAAGCCGTAGGTAGAGAGATCCTTGGTGCCGTCGAGCTGGTCGCGCACGTCCTTGTAGGTGGGGTTGCGCTCAAGCCAGCTCACGGGGGTGATCATGGAGAGCAGCAGGTGCAGCTCCGCGTGCTCCTTCACCTGCGACTGCTGGAACATGACGCACTTGGCCGGGTCCAGGCCTGCGGCCACCCAGTCCTTCACCAGGTCGGGAACGAAGCCCTTGATCTTCTGGGGCTCGGCGTATTCGGTGGTCAGGGCGTGCCAGTCGGCCACGAAGAAGAAGCACTGGTGGTCCTGGTGCAACTCCACCCAGCTGTCCAGGACGCCGAAATAGTGTCCAAGGTGCAGGGGGCCGGTGGGGCGCATGCCGGAAACGATGCGGTTCAGGGCTTTCATGGAGGCTCGCTAGATCAGAAGGTTGTACAGTGACGACACCACGGGGCCGAGCAGACGCCCGAGCACCCCGGTGAGGGCCAGCAGGATGACGATGACGAATCCCCAGCGCTCCAGGCGCGAGAGTTCATACGCCCAGCGCCTGGGGAGCAATCCCATGAGCAGATGGCCGCCGTCGAGCGGCGGGATGGGCAGCAGGTTGAACACGCCCAGGGCCAGGTTCACCTGTACGCTGGCCTTGGTCATGAACCAGAGCGGGGCCAGCAGGTAGGCCTGGAAGAACCCGCCGGGCCACAACTTCAGCATGAAGGCCAGGACGCCCAGGAACAGCGCGGAGAGCACAGCCAGCACGAAGTTGGAGGCGGGGCCTGCGGCGGAGACCAGGATCATGCCCACGCGGGGGTTCTTGAAATAGCGACCGTCCACAGGAACAGGCTTGGCCCAGCCGATCATCTGGGTGAGCACGAAGGCCAGAAGGCCCATGGGGTCCAGGTGCTTGATGGGGTTGAGCGTCAGCCTCCCGGCCAGCCTGGCGGTGGGGTCGCCCAGCAGGGCGGCCACGGCGCCGTGGGCGACCTCGTGGAAGGTGACGGCCATGAGCATGGGAGGAGCGAGGATGGCCAACTTCAGGAGAAACTGGCTCAGGTCGTCGAAATTCATGGTGGGGGGCTAGCACGAAGCCCAGGTGAGGGCAAGGGGAGCAGGGCGCGTCGCGACGCGTGCGGCAGGCGCACCTCAAAATGTTTCAGACCCGGCGACCGGGGCCCGGATGGCCTGGGGCCGGCCCCGGCCTGTTCCGGTCGGCCTGCGCGGTCGCAGGGGCAGGCCGACGGTGCATGGCGGGCTCTCGTGTCGCGTCCCGGAACAATCTGGAACTGTCGTTCTGGGACAAGAGAAATAAAACTAGATAATTATCCTCAAAATAAACGGTGTTTGCCTTGAGGGGGCAACGCTAGGCTCCGGCTGCTGCTTTTTCCAGGGCCAGGGTCACCTTGGCCTTGAGTTCGGTCAGGTCCACCGATTTGACCACATAATAGTCCGCGGCGATGGACTTGAGGTCGTGCTGGAAGGAGTCGTAGGCCGTGGACAGGATGACCGGGATGGCCTGATCCTTGCCGCGAATCTCCTGGAGCAGGTCCAGGCCCGACCGGTTAGGCCCGAGCTTGATGTCAAGGACAACCACTGCGGGTTTCTCGCGCTCCAGCACGGACAATATGGCTTCCTCGCCGTCAGAGGTGGCCACGACATATCCCTCACCCTCCAGTTCCTCCTGGTAGAGCATGCGGATGTGCTTTTCGTCGTCCACCACAAGGACCTTCTTCGCTGTCATGGAAACCTCCAAAGCTTGGCGCGTATCGCGCTCTTACATGTTGAGGGTATGCTCAAAAACCCCGATGCGGTCAACACGTTTCCGGGCCTCCTGGAGGCTTGCCCTCCGGAGACGGTCGGGATAGGAGCCAGACGTATGGTAAGCGTCTTCATAGAAACCACGGGCGAACGGCTGGAATTCCGCCGTCTGAACACCGTCACGCAGCTGCTCAACAAATTGAAACTCAAGCCGGGCGAAGTGCTGGTCATCCGGGGCAGGGAACTGCTCACGCCGGACCGCACCATTGGACACGAGGGCGAGATCCGCGTGCGCCACGTCGTGTCCAGGGGGTAGGTCCATGAAGTGCCGCCGTTGCGGGGAAGTCGCCCAGGTGGCCCTCCCCAGCCATCACACCGGATTTTGCGCGCCCTGTTTCGAGACCTATTTCCTGAAGCAGGTGGAGCGCGGCATCCACGACCACAAACAGTTCACCACGGAAGACCGCGTGCTGCTGGCCGTGTCCGGGGGCAAGGATTCCCTGGGCCTGCTGCTGGCGCTCACGGAGCTGGGCTATTCCATCACCGCCCTGCACATCGACCTGGGCATCCCCGTGTCCTCAGAGTGCGCCCGCGCCACCGTGGAAGCGTTCTGCCAAAAGCACGGCATCGAGTATCACATCCTGGAGACGGCCAGCAAAGGCCTGCCCATCCCCCTGGTGAAGAAGCACATTAACCGCCCCATCTGTTCGGTGTGCGGCAAGATAAAGCGCCACTGGTTCAACCGCTTCGCCTACGAGAACGGGTTCAACGTGCTGGCCACGGGACACAACCTGGACGACGAGGTGGCCCGCCTGTTCGCCAACACCCTGCGCTGGGACCGGGCCTATCTGGCCGGGCAGGGACCGGTGAAGCCAGCCGAGGGGAAATTCGTCAAGAAGGTCAAGCCTCTGTGCCGCCTGACCGAATACGAGACCGCCGTGTGGTGCTTCCTGAAGGGCATCGAGCACGTGCTGGCCGCCTGCCCCTACTCCGGGGGCGCGAGTTTCACCGGGCACAAGAAGCTGCTGGCCAGCCTGGAGGAGAACAGCCCGGGCATGAAGATGCAGTTCTACGGCCACTTCCTGGAGCGCGGAAAGCCCGCCTTCGAGGCCATCCAGGAGAGCGCCCCGCCGCTGAACGAATGCTCGCACTGCGGGTTCCCGTCCTCGCAGGAAATGTGCGGGGTGTGCCGGATCAAGCAGGTTCTGGAGAGCTAGGTCATGGAGCTGTCGGCGTGGATATCCGGCCGGGAGCGCGCGGCCCTGCGCGGCGTGCGCCTGTACGCGCTGTGCCTGTGCGGCGCGCTGCTGGTCGCTGCGGGGTGGCTTGGCTGGCGCGAGACGCGCCTGGCGGGACTGCCTGCCGCCACCAGGGCTGAGGCGAATGCGGACGCCGTCATGGATGCCCGGCTGCGGCTCAAGCAGTTGTCACTGGCTCTTTATCTGACCAAGGTGACTCAAAACGCACTTCTCGCGGATATCCCTGGGATAACCGGGACTGAAGACAAATGCCTCGGTCTGGAGGACCTTCGGTCCCTTCCTGCGGATTCACCCTGCGCCGCCACCCTGCGGAGCGCCATGGAGAGGGTCTGGACCTTGTCCAGCGGCGAAGGCGGCTCGAAGCTGGATGAGGCCAATCTTCGGGATCCGTGGAATTCCCCGCTTATGCTGAACCTGTCCGAACAGAGCTGCGGGAAATACGGTTCATGGTGCCCCGAAGACACCATCGGCTCCGCCGGTCCGGACGGCAAGCCCAACACGCCCGACGACATGCGCGAAACCGTGCTGCCGCATCTCGGCCCTGCCATCGCCGCAAAGGCGGTCCAATAGTCCCTGATGATTCCGGCGCCGTTGGCGTCACGCCCTGCAGGAATCACGTTCAGCCCGCTCGTCTTATTCCCCTGCCAGCCAGAAAAGCTCCCCAGCCGGGCGCACATGCGACGCCGGATATCCCGCGCCGCGTCCCTCGAGGATATCCCTGGCAAGCGCCGTCTTGCCCTGCCCGGACACCAGGAAGAAGGCCAGCCGAGCCGCGTTGAGCACCGGCAGGGTCAACGTCAGGCGCGGGACAGGCGGCTTGGACTTGTCGTAGACCACGGGCAGGACCCAGCGCGTGCTCTCGTCCAGGGCGGGTTGTCCCGGAAAGAGCGATGCGGTGTGGCCGTCATCGCCGACTCCCAGATGGACGGCGTCGAACGCCGGGAAGCCGCCTGCGCCGAAGAAGCTCCGCAACATGGCCTCGCAGGCCTGCGCCTGGGCCTCCAGTGCTTCGAGCGGCAGGGCGGGGTCGGCCATGGGGTGAATATTTTCCGCCGGGATGGGGGCGCGCGTGAACAGATGCGCGCGCGCCAGGGCGTAGTTGCTGGCCGGGTCGTCGTGCGCCACAAGCCGCTCGTCCGCCCAGAACACGTGAACGGCCTGCCAGGGCAGGTCCTGCGCGCCCAGACGCTCGAAGTAGCGGGCCGGGGTGGAGCCGCCGGACAGGGCCAGGGTGAAGCGGCCTCGCGCTGCGACCGCATCCCTGGCCGCGCGGGCCGTAAGCGACGACGCGCGGGCGCAGGCGGATTCCAGGTCCGGGAACAGCTCAAGCTCTGCGGCGTTCATTGATCAGCAGGTCCTTCAGGTAGTTGAGGTGGATCATGTTGGCGTCCCTGGGACCCCAGCTGCCAGCCGGGTAGAACTTGAGGTTCTCGTCCATGGTTTCGCACTGCTCGCACATCTGGAGGATGGGGGTGAGGTAGGTCCAGGAGAGCTCCACGCCGTCCTGGCGCCAGAAGAGCATGTGGTCGCCCAGCATGCAGTCCAGGATGACCTTCTCATAGGAGTCCAGCGGCGGGCCTTCGTAGCCGTCCTTGAAGTTGAAGCTCATGGTTGCCGTGCGCAGGCAGAAGCCTTCGCCGGATTTCTTGGCCTGGAGCGTCAGGTTGATGGTCTCGTTGGGGTAGACCTCCATGAGCAGCCGGTTGGCCTGGACGTGCTCGCCCACGATGTCGCGGTAGATGGAGTGGGGCACTTCCTTGAACTGCACCACGATGCGCGTGATCTTGCGCTCCATGCGCTTGCCGGAGCAGATGTAGAACGGCACTCCCTGCCAGCGCCAGTTGTCCACGTAAGTCTTCAGCATGGCGAAAGTCGGAGTGTTGGATTTGGGCGAGACGCCCGGCTCCTGCCGGTAGCCGATCTTGGACCCGTCCTCGCTCGCCGCGTACTGGCCCAGCACAAGCTGTCCGAAGCCCTTGGCCGGATCGAACGGACGCAGGCTCCTGTAGAGCTTGGTCTTTTCGTCCAGCACTTCCCTGGCCCTGAACACCGAGGGAGGTTCCATGGCGGCCATGGCCAGAAGCTGCATCATGTGGTTCTGGAACATGTCCCGGAGCACCCCGGCCTCTTCGTAGTATCCGGCGCGGTGCTCTACGCCCAGCTCCTCGGCGGCCAGGATGGACACGTAGTCCACGAAGTTGCGGTTCCAGACCGGCTCAAACACGGAGTTGGCGAAGCGGAACAGCAGGACGTTCTGGACGGTCTCCTTGGCCAGGTAGTGGTCGATGCGGAAGATCTGCTCTTCCTCGAAGTGTTCGTGCATGGCCGCATCCAGCACGCGCGAGGAGTCCAGGTCGCGCCCGAAGGGCTTCTCCACCACGATGCGCGTCCAGAGTTCCTTGGATTTTTTCCTGGCAAGTCCGGCGACGCCCAGCATGCCGGAAACGCTCTCGTAGAGCGTGGGCGGGATGGCCAGGTAAAACATGCGGTTGCCGGGAAGGCCCAGCTGCGTCTCCGCCGACTCTATGGCGCCGCGCAGCTCCTGGTAGCTGGCTGGGGCGTCGTATTCCAGGGCTTGGTAGGACAGCCTGGGGGCGAAGACGTTCCAGTCCATGGAGGCCAGGTTGCCGCTGGCTTCCAGCCAGCTGCGCACCTTCTCGCGGAATTCGTCCGTACTCATTTGGGTGCGCGCCGTGCCGACTATGGCGAAGTTGCCGGGCAGGCCGCCCACCTCGAAGAGCCGAGACAACGCCGGGAAGAGCTTGCGCGAGGAGAGGTCTCCGGAAGCGCCGAAGATGACAATGGTGCAGTCTTCGGGGCGCTCGGTCATCCGGCATCCCGGCGCGTCGTCGGCTCTCTTCAGATCGAACGCCACGGCTATTTCTCCTTCCTGACTACGGCGTGTCCGCCGAATTCGTTGCGAAGGCCTGCCAGCACCCGGTCGCCGAAGTCGTTCTCCTTGCGGGATCGGAACCGCTCCATCAGGGCCAGGGTCAGCACCGGTGCGGGAACGGCGTTGTCCACGGCCTCCTGCACGCTCCAACGGCCCTCGCCCGAGTCGTCCACGTAGGCCTTGAGGCCGGAGAGGCGGGCGTCCTTGGCGAACATGTCCTCGCACAGTTCCAGCAGCCAGGAGCGCACCACGCTGCCCTGGTTCCACAGGTGCGAGAGCTTGGCGAAGTCGAGCCCTTCGGAATAGCGCGAGGCGTCCAGCAGGGCGAAGCCTTCGGCGTAGGCCTGCATCATGCCGTATTCGATGGCGTTGTGGATCATCTTCACATAGTGGCCGGACCCGGTCTCGCCGCAGTGCATGTAGCCTTCGGGCGGAGCCAGGGTCTTCAAGATCGGCTCGATGTGCGTGAAGGCCGGGAGCGGGCCGCCCACCATGGTGCAGTAGCCCACCTTGAGGCCCCAGACGCCGCCGGACACGCCAGCGTCCAGGTAGGTGACGCCGAGCTTGGCGAACTCGGGAGCGCGGCGCACGTCGTCGGTGAAACGGGAGTTGCCGCCTTCGATCACGATGTCGCCGGGAGAGAGCAGGGGCTTCAATTCCTCGATGTGCTCCTCGGTGACGGCCCCTGCGGGCAGCATCAGCCAGACCACGCGCGGCGCGTCCAGCTTTGAGACCATCTCGGCCAGCGAGTAGGAGGCGATGGCCCCCTCGGAGGCGATCTCGTCCACTTTCGCGGGCGTGCGGTTGTAGGCCACGACTTCGTGGCCGCCCTGGAGCAGGCGGCGGACCATGTTCATTCCCATTCGGCCAAGGCCAGCCAAACCGATTCGCATAATGGTCTCCTTAAGGGGGTTCTGCGCTTACCTTACGGGATTTCGTGCGGCGTTGCCAGAGGGAATGCGGAAAATGAGCAATACGCCTGGAGGTCGTCGGCTCAGAGTTCCAGGCATGTAGAAGGAGGGAGGTTGAATCGCGGATAATTCATTCGGTAAATCCTGATGGTCCACTTTGTGGCAAGGCGGCTGTTTGGGAGATGATTCAAAAGAGTGTAAAATTCTTCGACGGTCAGGTCGGAGATGGCGACATGTTTCCAGTACGATGTTAAGTATGCGGCTGAAATAGTGTGTGAAAATTCTATGCGATATTGGTTCGCATTTTGCTGCGTTTCAATGGGCTTTGCTCTGGGGTGGATACCGACGGGCAAAGAGGATTGTACGGCGGACACACTCGGCGCACAGGAGGCGCTATGAATGAACGCAGGGTTTATGCTCGCACTTTCGCGCAACGACACGCCAACGGCTATGACTACGACATTGAGATCGATGGTCAACTGTACAACGCACAGCTGATGGACATCAGCCGGGGAGGGGCCAACTTCAGGCTGCTCAGCTTCCCGGAGAGCAGTCTCACGGGAAAACAGGGTGTCGTGAAGGACGACCATTACGATTACAAGTACCTTAAAGGCGTCAGCTACATGGTGATGTGGAGCCAATTCAACGAAATGGGCATATCCTTCCAGCCACCGTTGGATGAGCACACCGGTGCTCTCGGCTACTATTCAAGCCGTCGCGGCTGATTGGTCTCGCCGTCGATCCCGGTCGGTTCATCCGGTCGGTCGGGATTTCGATAGAGGTCTTACCCCTGGAAGGAGTGCCGCTTCGGCGCTCCCGTTCTCTCTTTTTGCGCTCTCATTTGAGTATTCGTTGCCCTCCCCTCACACGCTCTCACTTTCCATGGAAGAGACAGGCCTGAACTCGCTCCGCAGATGTGCGCGGCATGTAGATGGGGATCACGGCCTCGATGCGGCAGTCCTTGAAGAACCCTCGCTGGTCGCTGGGCAGGCTGCGCAGAAATTTGGTCAGGGCCAGGATGGACAGGTTGTCCTGAGTGGCGGAGGCCACCAACTCTTCTTCGGTAAACGTTATGCGGTGTTCTATCATCGCTCATCCTATGGGAGGGGGGCGGGCCATGCGGCCCGCCCCGTTGGGGTTAGGTGTTGATCAGTCCGTTAGTCGGTCGCGCACTTCTTGCACTTGGCGGCGGACTTCTCGCCTAAGCTCACGAAGGTGGCCTCCACGATGGACTGAAACGTGATGGAGTCGCCGGTCTGGGCCTGTTCCACAAACGTGAAGGTGAGTGAGGTTGCCATGGAGCAGCGGCTGGGGTCGTAGACGTACACGCGGTCGTACTTGGTCCCGGCGTCGTCGTCCTTGGCCAGGTAGCGGTCGATGATGACCCTCATGTGCCCGAAGAGGGGCTCCAGCACCATGACGGCCATAGCCCAGAGCTCTGGCGATCTGCTCGGAGGATCAGGTGTTCACGGTGATGCGCCCGGCCTGGTTCCAGTTGGCGATCTTGCGGGCCTGCACCGGTCCCACCAGGATCATGCTGGGTTCGCCGCCCGCCTCGTAGCAAGCCTGGGACATCTCCAGGAGCTTGGCCTCGGAGAAGTCGTTGCCGGCGGCGTAGGAGGCGTAGGACTTGTCGTTGGTGGAGATGAAACCTTCCATGCCCTTCATCTGCCGGGCGGTCCCGGCGTCACCGGCGCTGGCGGTGGCGTTGTTCAGGGCCGCGTATTCCAGTTCGGTGTTCAGGTACTTGAGGCTCTTGTCGGACTCGTAGCGCTTGATGCGCTGGCGACCCATGGGGGTCACGGCGTCCAGGGTGCCGGAGATCTTGAAGGAGTCCTCAAGGATCTGGCAGTAGTTGGAGAGCCGCGACGGGGCGGTGCGGGCGGTGGC
>NZ_AUBQ01000034.1 GCF_000429325.1 Fundidesulfovibrio putealis DSM 16056 | reverse complement strand
ACGCATCGTAGCTTCTGCCCTTTCCCAGGAGGTAAGATGCCGTGGATGCTAACGATTTACTGACGTTGGGTCTTGGCCTCACAGCGCCCTGGCGAGTCGTGGGCCAGTCCCTGGACCTTGCAAAGCAGCCAAGCGAGCTTCGCCTTGAGGTCGAGGCCGCGAGAGGTGAGCGCTACCCTTGCCCGGCGTGCGGTGCGACTTGTAAGGCCCATGATTTCGCGGAGTTCAGCTGGCGTCATCTCAACTTCTTCCAGCATCACTGCCTTATCAAAGCCCGGGTGCCCCGAGTGAGATGTTCTGAACATGGCCTCAAGCGAGTCAACGTCCCGTGGGCGCGGCCGGGCAGTGGATTCACCCTGCTTTTCGAGCAAGCGGTGATGCTCCTTGCCCGGGAGATGCCGGTCAACGCCGTGGCGCGCTACGTCGGCGTCACAGACAAGCGGATATGGCGAGTGGTGACGCATTACGTCTTCAAAGCCATGGGGCAACTCGATCTCAGCCGGGTGTGCGGAGTCGGCCTGGACGAAACAGCGACCAAGCGCGGCCATCATTACGTCACCATTTTCGTGGACATGGACCGGGAAAGCCGCCCGGTGATCTTCGCGACTCCCGGCAAGGGCAAGGAGTGCCTCAGGACTTTCGCCGCGTACCTTAAAGGGCGCAAGGGCAACCCTGCCAACGTGACCGAGGTGGTCTGCGACATGTCGCCAGCCTTCCTTGCAGCCGCCGAAGAGACCTTTCGCAATGCTGCGGTTACTGTTGACTGGTTCCACGTGGTGCAGATTTTCACCAAAGCGCTCGATGAGGTCAGACGCCTGGAGGCCAAGGAAGTCAAACTTCCCAAGGGCACCCGATGGGCTGTGCTCAAGGGCATGGAGACATGGCGCAGCGAAGAGCAGGTCGCTGCCCTGGAGGAATTGAAAGAGCGCGGCCTAGCGACGGCCACGGCATTCCGGGTAAAGGAGTTGCTGCGCTGGGTGCGCAATGCTGACACCAGGCAGGGCGCTCGTTGGCGGGCATCGCGATTCTTCGAGTTCGCCCGGGAGCTTGCCGGGGAGTCGGCTCTGCTCGAACCGGTTCGCAAAGCGCTGAATACGTTTCAGGAGCATTTGCCGAGAATCCTACGGAGATGGGACTCCCTGCTCTCAAACGCACGGCTGGAAGGACTCAATGGCCTCTTCCAGGCCGCCCGTTCGCGGGCCAGAGGCTACCGGAACGTGACCACTTTCATCACCATGATCTACCTGATAGGGGCACCCATCGCAGATCTTCTGAACGGGGGATTTCCACAGTAAACGTCGAAGACCC
>NZ_AUBQ01000033.1 GCF_000429325.1 Fundidesulfovibrio putealis DSM 16056 | reverse complement strand
AACGTGACCACTTTCATCACCATGATCTACCTGATAGGGGCACCCATCGCAGATCTTCTGAACGGGGGATTTCCACAGTAAACGTCGAAGACCCAAAAAATTGAAGCGTCATTGTTGAATGCGAGGAAGATCGCAGATGCCGCCAGCCGCGCCAAAAGTGAATTCCTGGCGAACATGAGCCATGAAATACGCACCCCTCTCAACGGTGTACTCGGAATGCTCCAGCTATTAGAGACTACTGACCCGAATGAAGAACAAAAAGAGTACCTGTTGGGAGCGATTCGGTCCACCAATCGATTGACCCGGCTTCTCTCTGATATTCTTGACATCTCAAGGATTGAAGCCGGCAGGATGGAAATAGTTGAGGCAGAATTCAACATCAAGGAAACGCGGGATTCCATCCGGGAGCTTTTTGAGATGGAGGCACGTGGGAAAGGGCTCCTTTTGGAGTACGGATGGAATGATAACCTCCCTCTGGTATTGATCGGTGATGAACCTAGGCTCAGGCAAATTCTTTTCAACCTTGTCGGGAATGCCCTCAAGTTCACGGAGAAAGGAGAAGTGCGAATTGATGCCTCGTTGTTGCCGGGTTCAAGTGATTCATTTGTTCGGGTGTTATTCGCTGTCAGCGACACTGGAATAGGGATTGCCGATGAGTATCTTAAGGATATCTTTGAGCCATTTGTACAGGCTGAAGGTTCATACACCAGGCGCTTTCAGGGGGCAGGCTTAGGGCTTTCAATCGTTCGCCGCTTGGTGAGTCTCTTGGGAGGAGAGATATCGGTTGATACCACCCCTGGAGAAGGGACGACTATTTACGTATCCCTGCCCTTCAAGCTTCCTACGGTTGAGCCGAAATCAGTCGAGCTTGCCGGAGGTGGCGCTCCATTTCCGGCTGTCGTGGCCTCCTTGCGCATACTCATAGCTGAAGACGATTCCGTCAGCCTCATAACTGCCAAGCGGATGCTCGAGAAATCCGGCTACTCAGTCACCATCGCCAAGGACGGTCAGGAAGCACTCCAGAGACTAGTCGAACAGGATTTCGACCTGGTCCTTATGGATGTCCAAATGCCTATCATGGACGGCGTCGAAGCGACAAAGGCGATCAGGGGTGCAAGTAATCTTGGGGCGAAGTCGAGCATTCCAATAATCGCGATGACTGCCTACGCCATGGCCGGTGACAAAGAGAAGTTCATTGCCGCAGGAATGGACGATTACATTGCCAAGCCCGTCGACAAAGCTGCGCTGGTGGAAGTGATTGAGAGGGTTCTGCGCGTGAAGGAAATGGTTCAATGATTAATGGGCAGAAGAGATGCTACGGGATGACGAGTCGGGGGGGGGGGGGGGGGCTGCTCACCATTTTCTCCGTGAGCGTGCATTTGTCGGCGACCGCCCCTATGGGTCCATTCGATGTTCACCCAATGGAGCCACCGGATGTTCACCTAATGGAGCCACCCAGTGCTCACGCAATGG
>NZ_AUBQ01000032.1 GCF_000429325.1 Fundidesulfovibrio putealis DSM 16056 | reverse complement strand
CCAGCCATAGGAGTGAGGCCTATGACCAGCAAGAAGACTTCTAAAGCCACAATGGCCGAGCGGCAAGACCTCTTCGGCCACCTCTCCCCGGAAGATCAAGAGAAGGTCCGCAAGGCTATGGAAAAAACCATGGCCGCACCCCTAGAGGATGCTTACGCGGTGGAACCAGGTCCCACCGACTACAAGGCCCAGGCCGAGGCTCGTAAGGCGAAGATCAAGGCCGAGGCCCCGGCCAAGCGCATGGAGCGGTTCCAGCAGCTTCACCTTGTGGAGCATAAAACCGTCATGCCGAATCTCGCGGCCAAGACCGGTCTTTTCGCCCCGGTGAAGCCGGGACGTCGTAAGTTCCTCCGGGAGTATGAGAACGTGCCGGTTTGGGGCCTGTCCGGCGTGGAAGTAGCCTACAAGCACGAACAGCTTAACCAGCTTGATTTGAATGTCTATTTGCTTCTGGTGAGCTTCGCCCGCCGTCGGGGAGAGAACAAAGCTGCCTTTACCCGGCGTGAGGGTCTGAAGGCCTTGAGGCTTAACGATTCCGGGAAGAATTACCGGGAGTTTGACAAGTTCATTGACCGGCTCGGGTCTACCCGCGTTCAGATCGCCGTCACCGGGCAGGACGAGCACGGCCAGGACCGGCGCTTTGTGCTCCGGGATGCCCTGGCCCCCCGCGATTATCATGAGTCGCGGGGAGGGTTGTACGTTGTGGAGCTTTCCACGGCCTTGCAGGGCTTCTTTGCCGTGGACGATTGGAGCCTTGTCAGCCTTCCCCAACGCCTGGAGTTGGGGCAAAACCAGTGGGCTTTGACCGTCCATGCCTTCCTGTCTGCGAACAAGCCC
This sequence comes from Fundidesulfovibrio putealis DSM 16056, assembly GCF_000429325.1. Classification (NCBI taxonomy): domain Bacteria; kingdom Pseudomonadati; phylum Thermodesulfobacteriota; class Desulfovibrionia; order Desulfovibrionales; family Desulfovibrionaceae; genus Fundidesulfovibrio; species Fundidesulfovibrio putealis. The sequence goes on along the minus strand of NZ_AUBQ01000032.1, from coordinate 771 downwards.
CTTCCTGGCGGGTTCTGGTTCACCTGGGACCAGATTCATCACCTGTGGGGGCAGGGCTACGAAAGCTTGAGCATGTTGCGCCGCGACTTCCGGCGACGGGTTCTCAAGCCCCTGCATGCAATCGGCTTCATCAAGCGGGTTGAGGAAAATAGCACCTCGGCAATTGGGCTGTGGTGGTAGCCAAGATAAGGAATAAAAATGGCTATAAATTTTTTTGAAAAAATGAACGCGAAAACCAGGGTAGAAGAGCTTTTTTTTGCTCCTCTGTATAAAGTAGAAGTGTTTGAAGCAGATGACTTTTCTTCAATTGCTGAAATTCTTTGTTCAGAAACGTCATTTAGACTTTACTGTGTAGATTGTAGGCATGATAGTGTGTTTACAATTGTTCCTGATGATAGTCTTGTAAATTCTATGCTGACTGGTTCGTTCGGTATTAAGCCAAAAGTTGCAGATGTTGTCGTTTTAAAATGTGGAATGGAAAAATTCCATGAAGTACGATTTATGTTTGTATGCCGTAAGGTGATAAGGTCGTTTGATGGTGAAGATTTTGAATATCATGTGGTGAAGGTTGGTCAATATCCTGGTCTTGCTGATTTTTATCTACCACAAATAAGTAAGTACAGAAAAATGCTGGGTAATCATTACGGCGAATTTTCAAAAGCCATTGGTCTTATGGCTCATGGTGTAGGAATAGGTTCATTTGTTTACTTGAGAAGAATAATTGAAAAGCTAGTAGGTGAGGCTCATGGGAAAGCAGTTTTGGCAGCAGGG
>NZ_AUBQ01000031.1 GCF_000429325.1 Fundidesulfovibrio putealis DSM 16056 | reverse complement strand
GCAGTCCTCCCAGGCCGGAAGTTTCTCCTGCAGCTTTGAGATCAAAGTGTTCGCCCTCGGCATATTCCCTTCTTTTTTCACCCTAGGCAGCCCCCAGGGCGTGTTTCCGTTGAAGAACCCTCCCGTGCGCCTTCTAAACGCTAGGATGGATTCTAGCCCTAATTCTGCGCACAGGCCAGCGCCGTCCCAGAAGTGGTGAGCCGCCGCCTGATATTAAAAATCCCCCCCCCCCCCCCGTGAGCACCAGGAGCACCCGAGAACCAGGATAACCCGAGAACAAGGAGTAATGATCGAGATCGCCTAAAATGATAAAATCAAATAATTTTCCAGAAAGTTTTGCAATATATATTGCAATTGAGTTGACTCAGATGAAAAATTTTCAGAGATTTCACCCTGTCTTGGGAAAGTGGGACCTCTGAAAGGAAATCAATTTATTTTATTTAAACACTTGTTTTTACATGATAAATTGATATTTTGAGGGTGAGTGATGAAAACGCCAACTCGAAAGAGGTGAAACATGCCAAACGCCAAGCAGATTGCTCGAATGAAGCAGAAACAAGCTGAGAAAGTCCTACTCTTCTGGGGGGAACTAACTTCCAAGGAAGTCTGGGATCGCCATTGGCACAAAGGATTTTTTACAACACCAAAAACAATGTCACTAATAATGCGGATTATAGACGATTTAACTAAGGGGTCACCTGCGGGAAATGCCTATTTTGTTCTTTGGTGTCATACTTGGGACAACCCAATGGTAGAGATACAAAGCGAGCAAGAATTCGCTTTTGAGTCAGGTTTTGGTGGGGAACGCCCTGTTAATACATGGAGGGCAAGAATGAAAGCGCTTCAAGAGCTTGGATTTATTCGTGCCAAAAAAATTGAGCATGATTTCAGTGTAGTGTTAATTCGCAATCCGCACACTGTAATAAAGGAGCTTTTTGATTCCGGAAAAATTAAAAAGGCAGAATACTACAGCGCTATTATACGGCGCGCGCATGAAATAGACGCGGCTAAAGACTTCGCTGTATAAGGGGATTCCTCGTGAAGTGGTCAGAAATTATACGTTCCGAAAGGATTGTGATTGGAGGTGTCGAGTACGACCTTCGTCATTTGCATGATGCTGTTTATGACATAACGATCCCAGGGTCAGGAAACCATCAGGACATTAAGACAAAGTTGTTTGTTAGGTATAGCAGTCATTGCATTTCTGTTGGGCCAGAAGATGATGTTCCTATTGATTTTGATATTGTTGGGATTGAGAAGAGAATACTAGATCACAGGCTTGTTCCAAGGGCGTTTTCTGAGGAAAGATATGAATTGTCAAAAATGCTTCCCGGTATTTTTAGCAAAATAGTAGACAGAAAATGTTTCTACTCGTCAGATAGGAATTTTTTTATAATTGAATTCATCGACAAAGAAGGCGGAAAGGCAAGCTATTGCGTGTATTTTAATGTCAAGAAAGAGGTTGAAGGCTTAGATGTATATGTGGAGAGCGCATATGTTCCGCGAGTGATTGTTCGCCCAAACGATGGTTCCCGTTCCATCCAGGCGCGAGTAATTTTAGCTAAAAGATTCAGGGGAGAACAAATAAAAAGAATCCCCCTCAGGTGAGGGGGATTCTTTTTAAACTCTCGGGCGCTCTTTGAATCCCAGCAAGGCTTCGGACCTCATTTG
>NZ_AUBQ01000030.1 GCF_000429325.1 Fundidesulfovibrio putealis DSM 16056 | reverse complement strand
GGGGTCACGGCGTCCAGGGTGCCGGAGATCTTGAAGGAGTCCTCAAGGATCTGGCAGTAGTTGGAGAGCCGCGACGGGGCGGTGCGGGCGGTGGCACCCTGTATAGGGTGTTGATTTTGGCAATACTGCTATAGCTTGAGAAGTAGTGAGGCTCGGTGCCCTAATCGTCCAGGGGCTTGCTTCTTAGGCAGTTAGTCGTTAAGTTTTAAAAAAATAATATCAGGTTGAATGAATGTGTAACGTGTTTGCGAGGATTTTTAGGCCGTTGTCGGCGGTCGTTCTTGGTGTGCTGGCTGCATATCTGACGGTCCTGCTCATCGCGAGGGTATTCAAATGATTTTTAAAAAGATTCTTGGCTGTTTTTGGCTTTCTGATACAGACAGGATAAGGATTTTCATTGTTGAGGTTTATGTAAATTGGTTTATAGTCTCTCTGACATTAATTTTGATTAAATAGAAAAATTCTGTTGCTGCTTGCCTAGGCGAATCTTTGTTTGTGGAGGCTATGTGATGTGTAGGTGGTTTGCTGACTTCTTCATTGCTTACTTTACGTCAGTCGTGTTGTTTTTGTGTGTTTATTCAAAAAATGTATACTGATGTCTAAGTGTTAATGATGAATAAATTCATGATGCTGGCAGCAGCTCTTGTTGGTGCATTGCTTGCATTCGCAACAGAGTCGTTTGTGCTGTCGCTGTTTCGTTGATATGAGTCCTGTATTTGCCAAGCAGGAAGCATTGTTTTGCTTCCTGTTTGGCATATGCTGTGGTGCTACTTTCTCGGAGGAAGTTCTGGTGTTTTTGTATCCTCTTCGTAGAATGCAAGAGCTGCGGGCACAGCGACTCGATTGCCAATCCACGGGCCAACAACTGGTATTAGCCCAGTTGCAGCCTTAACTGCTCCTCCAGCAATTGAAGCCCGCATTTTGGGTGGCAGCCGGTTGAAGGGTGAATCTGCACGCCCTGGCAAAATAGTTGGGTACGGTTCCGCTCCGATTGGTGCCTGGTCAAATGGGAGTTGGGGTTGCGCTTGTTCAATTTTCGGATAGTCCGCAGCAGGCCCAGTTTCTAGGGCTTGATTGTTGTAATGAACCTCCCTCTCATGATCAGTCCACCGATAGTCCTCGTGTGTGCTGTCGTCGCTTCTCTCGCTCATGTTGCGTCTCCTTCTTTAGTCGGTCTTGTTGGTTGTTGAATTGGACGTCACCGTGTCCACCGCGTCCACACCCCCGCAACTGATGATCTTGTTCCCCGTGGCCAGTGTGTTGTTGCTCGTGTCGTCGCAGGCCTTGAATTCAGGTCGCGTCTTCAGCAGCCAATCCAGTTGGTCCTGGTCCATGTTCATGGCGTGGACGTTGGTCTCGAAGTCGCCGCGCGGCATGTAGATGGGAATTACGGCCTCGATGCGGCAGTCCTTGAAGAAGCCGCGCTGGTCACTGGGCAGGCTGCGCAGAAATTTGGTCAGGGCCAGGATGGACAGGTTGTCCTGGGTTGCGGAGGCCACCAGTTCTTCCTCGGTGAACGTTATGCGATGCTCTATCATGGCTCGTCCTATGGGAGGGGGGCGGGCCGTGCGGCCCGCCCCGTTGTGGTTGTGAACCGGCTAGGCTGTTAGTCGGTCGCGCACTTCTTGCATTTGGCGGCGGACTTCTCGTTGTGCATCACGAAGGTGGCCTCCACGATGGACTGGCACTTGATAGAGTCGCCGGTCTGGGCCAGTTCCACGCACTTGAACGGGCGCAGGAAGGCCATGGAGCAGCGGCTGGGGTCGTAGACGTACACGCGATCGTACTTGGTCCCGGCGTCGTCGTCCTTGGCCAGGTAGCGGTCGATGGTGACCTTCATGCGCCCGAAGGGGGTTTCCAGCACCATGACGGCCATGACCAGGGTCTGCTCCGAGGCGTTGGTGTTCACGGTGATGCGCCCGGCCTGGTTCCAGTTGGCGATCTTGCGGGCCTGCACCGGTCCCACCAGGATCATGCTGGGTTCGCCGCCCGCCT
>NZ_AUBQ01000029.1 GCF_000429325.1 Fundidesulfovibrio putealis DSM 16056 | reverse complement strand
TGTCGGCGACCGCCCCTATGGGTCCATTCGATGTTCACCCAATGGAGCCACCGGATGTTCACCTAATGGAGCCACCCAGTGCTCACGCAATGGGGCCATTTGATGATCAGGTAATGGAGCCAGTCTAGCCTGGCCGAACCGGGTTTCGGACCTTCGAGATGCCACGTATTTCCGCCGGATTCACGAGCGGGAGGTACGCGGGATGTCCAATCGGAGGTTCGAGATGTTTGAATATCGCCATGCTCTTGTCCGGATGCGCCTTGGCGAATCGGACAGGCAGATAGCCAAGACACACCTCATGGGCCGCAGAAAGCTGGCCCAGGTCCGAGAGATAGCCGAAACTCTGGGGTGGCTGGCCCCCGATACTCTGTTGCCGAATGACGCGGAGTTGTCGTTGGCCTTGGCCGGGCGCTCGCCCGTCCAACCGTCCACTTCCAGCATCAATCCCTTCCAAAATGATGTCCGAGACTGGGTCAAGCAGGGAATTGCGGGAATCGCGATCCATACGGCCCTGGTCCGGAAGCACGGCTACACAGGCGCATACTCCAGCGTCAGACGCTTCATCGCCAAGCTGAAGAAGGACAATCCGACCGCCACGGTGATGCTGGACTTCAATCCAGGCGAGGCGGCGCAGGTGGACTTTGGCTCCGGTCCTGAGATCATCGACGCATTCACCGGCGAAGTCACCAAGACGCACTTTTTCGTGATGACATTGGCTTGGAGCAGGCACCAGTACGCCGAGATCGTCCGCGACCAGAAGGTGGAGACCTGGCTTGGCTGCCACAGACGGGCTTTCGAGTTTTTCGGCGGCGTTCCAGGGAAGATGATCATCGACAACCTCAAAAGCGCCATCGTCAAGGCCAGCTTCCACGATCCCCAGGTGCAGCGGTCCTACGCGGAATGCGCCGAGGGATACCAGTTCCTGATCTCACCATGTCCACCGCGCGAGCCGCAGAAGAAAGGCAGGGTCGAGTCCGGGGTCAAGTACATCAAGAACAATTTCATGCCTCTGCGTGAATTCCGAACCCTACGTGATGCCAATGAGCAACTCCGGGCCTGGGTCATGGAAACGGCGGGCAACCGCATTCACGGGACCACGAAGGAGAAACCGCTGACGCTGTTCGCCGAGACTGAAAAGCATGTGCTTAGGCCGTTGCCCTCTGTGCCGCCGGAGATGGCCGTCTGGGCGCAGGTCAAGCTGCACGGCAACTGCCACGTCGAGTTCCGCAGGAGCTTCTACTCCGCCCCTTACCGGCTGGTGCACCAGGAGCTGTGGCTGCGGGCCACGGAGAAGACCGTCCAGCTTTTCGACGGCATCGAGCTTGTCGCCATCCATCCCCGTCTGCCCAGGCCGGGGAGCAAGTCCACCCTCGAGGATCATTTGCCGCCGGACGCCAAGGCGTACATCATGCACGATCCGCAGTGGTGCCTGGCCCAGGCCGAAAAGGTAGGCCCAGCCTGCTTGAGCTTCATTGACGAGCTGTTCTCAGACAAAGTGCTGGACAATCTCCGGGCAGCTCAAGGGGCGTTGCGGCTCAAAAAGAAATACGGCGCGAAACGCCTTGAAGCCGCTTGCCAACGCGCCTTGGATCACAACGACATCCGTTACTGCACCGTCAAGCGCATCCTGGAGAAGGGCCTGGACGTATTGCCGCGCCCTGTCTTCCATGAGGAGGTGAAAGAAATTTACACTGGTAAGTCGAAGTATTGCAGGGAATTGAGCGGAATTCTACAATGAAAAGGAGAAGATAATGAACCCGATGCCTTCCCTTGAACCCGCGTTGAAACAGCTTCGTCTCTCCGGCATCCTGGACTCCCTGGAGGTGCGGAACAAGCAGGCCATTGAGGATGGACTGTCCCATGTGGAGTTCCTGGCCATGCTGGTCCAGGACGAGGTGGCCCGGAGGGAACAGAAGAAGTTCTCGCTCCGAATCCGCCGTGCGGGCTTCAGAAGTCAAAAGACCTTTGAAGGCTTCGACTTCGGCTACAACCCGTCCATCAATAAGTCGCTGATTCTTGACTTGGCAACGTGTCGCTTCGTTGAGGAAAAAGCTTCCGTGCTCATCGTCGGCCCTTGCGGCACCGGGAAAAGCCACATCGCCCAGGCCCTTGGACACGCCGGAGCCAGGAGGGGGTACGAGGTGCTGTTTACCTCGGTCGGCAAGCTGTTGGGAATGCTCCAGGCCGCCAAGGCGACCAACTCGTACGAACGAAAACTGTCCACCCTGGCCAAGACGGATCTGCTCATCATCGATGACTTCGGCCTGAAACCCTTCAAGACCTCAGAGGATGAGGATTTCCATGATCTGATCGCGGAGCGGTACGAGCGGTGCCCGACGATCATCACCAGCAATCTGGACTTCTCCGAATGGGGAGAAGCCTTCAACAACAAGCTCTTGGGGGCCGCGACCCTGGATCGCTTGCGGCACGGAGCATACAAGGTGGTCCTCGAAGGTCGAAGTTTCCGAAGCTCCAGGGAAGAGGCCATGATCAAAAACTGCGTTGCCGGTGCAGGGGAAAACAACTAGATGTTTAACACGTCCGAAGCCCGGAAACGCTGATCCAAGTGGCTCCATTAGGGGCGGACATGGGTGGCTCCATTAGGGCGGTCAATGACA
>NZ_AUBQ01000028.1 GCF_000429325.1 Fundidesulfovibrio putealis DSM 16056 | reverse complement strand
CCCCGACAGGGGTAGCCGCCTGCACAAGGTCCTTCTTCAGACCAAGGGCTCTCACTGCTGCCAATGCCAGGGAAGCACCTGGGCACGTGGCAGCTAAGTAATTTTCCACGGCTTTATATGCTACATTCTTGCATAAATTCACAGCGCAATCTTTAAGGTTCATATGCGCCACATTATAAAGCGTTGACACCGCCTTTAAGGCGCTATTTTTACCTTCATATTTTACCATATCAACGCCGCTAACATCCTTTTTCTGGCTCGCTCTTTCAACAGCAGCGCCAAGACCTTTCATCTTTGCTTCTTGCTTCTGATACTCTTTGACGGACTGATATGTTTTATGCGCACTTTCGCACCATTCAATACCATACTTCCCAAGCTCTATTGTTGCATCTTCCTTTTCAATAGCTTGCTTCTCAAACACCTTAAACTCTTTCTCCATTCTGCTTATCTCGTCTTCAGAAACAACAGGCTTCCCATAGACGATTTCAGCATCCATATTCTTGATATGCTCGTTAAGCTGTGCCTCTGACTTGAAAGGCTTCTGCTGTGAAGGTGTGGCTTTGACCTGGTTGTCCGTTTCCGGCTTGGAAGTGGCCGATCTGGACGGTGCGGGCGTGGGCGTCTCGACCTTCGCCGCTGACGCCTGGCGCTCAACCTGGTCCACCTGGGGGCGTGGCTCCGGGGTCGCTTTCCGGTGAGCCTGCGAGGCTTCGGGCTTCACTTCCGGGGCCTGTGCCGCCCTCGTGGGTTCCTGAACGTGCGCGGTGGGCTGCTCAATCGGGGGGGGCTGATTCTGGCCGGCGCGTGGCGCCTCCACCTTCACGGCCTCGGCCTGGGGCTTTGGACTGCCGCCCGGCTTCGGCTGCTGCGCGACGTGCGGGGCCTGTTGGGGCTTGTTCACGCCTTCCATGGCCGTGATCTTCTTTTCCATCTCCGCGATCTGCTGCTTCAGCTGCGCTTGCATCTCCTCCCAGGTGAGGGGCGGGGCTTGCGCCTGGGGCTGACTGTGGCTGTGGCGAAGTCCTTGCCCCTGCTCCTGAGCCTGCTTGGCCCGGATGGCTTCAAGCTCTCGGTTGAGGGTGGCAAGCTCCTGCTCGGCCCGCCCCAGGTGGCCCACTTCCTGGACGTGCCGGGCGTTTCCGGCCTGAATGTCCATATTCCTGGCCGACCTCATGTCGTGGACCTCTGGCCGGGCCGGATCTCGGTAGCCCACGTGGATCTGAGGCGTCCGCTCGATGCCCTGTTCTTCCAGGGTGAGACGACTTATCCGGGCTTCATGCCCGGCCCGCTCTAACGCCTGATTGGCTTCCTGTTCCCACGAAACCCGCGCCCGCTCTATAAATTCCTTGTCGTGGAAGTCGGGCGATCTCCTGGCCCCGCCCCGCTCTGGGGTCTTTCCGTTGTACCGCTTGAACCACTGTTCTGGCTCCCGCTCGATGCCGTCGTTGATGCTGGCCGAAAGCTGCAAGTGGGCGTGTGGGTTCGTCCCGTCGTCATGGATGCCCAGAGTGTAGGGATGCCTTCCCCCCTCGGCCTGGCTCATGCGCTGGGCGTAGCTCCGGGCAAGCTCTATCTGCTGTTCCCGGTTGAGCTCCCTGGGCAAGGCGAACCGGACCTCTTTGCATACCTGGGCGTTGGCTCGGCTGAACTCGTCCGCGGCCTTCCAGTAGGCTTGCGGGTTCTCTTCGGCCCATCGTGGCATGTTCGCGCTGTGGGTGTGCGCGAGGTCGGATTCTTCCCCTTCTCCAAAGGCGTACTTGCCTTCCCGCGTGACGTACTGATGCTTGGCGCACGCGCTACCGGAGGCTTTGCCGACGTTGGAGATGTTGCAGTGATAGATTGCCATGATCGTGGGATTTTTGCCTTTCTGCCTTTTGGTCCAGGGCGTAGCCCTGGCGCACGTTTCGCGCAGCGAAACACATAAGTGCGCACTGAAGACAGTGAGCCGGATAGCACCACGGCACACATCTTGACAAGTCCTTGGCCTCTGTGCTTCATCCTCGACCATGACAGCCGAACAGCCAAAAACACTCGATGACCGTGCCGCTGAAATTCTGGCGGCAGGACAGGCAAAGACCACCCAAGAGGCCAAACTTCTTGCCAAGAAGGAACAGCTTCAAGCCGAGGTCGAACGGACAAAGAAATCCATCAGCGACTACCGGGCCAAGCTCCGAAAGAAGGCGGCGGAAAGACGCCGCAAGAGGGAGACGCGGGGAAAGATCGTCCTGGGTGCGGCCATCCTCAAGGCTGGATTGGCCGAGATTGACTATGACTCGGAGGATGAAAAGCAAATTATCCGGTTCAAGCAAGGATACGACGAAGAAAAATTAATACAAACTCTGTCAGGACTTGCAGATTCTTTTGCATATCACGTCATGAACATAGGAATGTCCGTAATGAAATCACTAAAAAAAGACGAAAACGGAAGTTTTGTTTTACATGAAAAGGGCTTTCCTATTATTATCGTTAATGATTCTGTTGTGAAATCCCTAAATGAGTTCTATGCAGCCATGCAAAATGCCAAGCTGGAGCCGTAGTCATGGATGAGAAGACCCTTATGCGGCTTGCCGCCTTTATCGACCAAAAGACACAAACACTTGAAAAAGCTGCTGAAAAAGCAACTATTGCAGCTAAATCAATAAATCAAGCCAACGAACAGTTACTTGCCAGGGATGAGAAGACTATTGAAACTAGCAACATGCTATCAAAGCACATGCAAAAACTCATAGAAACATGGAGTGGAAGGCCAATATTTTCAATACAATTCTGGATAAGTGGAGCAATAGTGTCAATCATTGTCGCAGGGATATACTACAAATCTGAAATCACATTTGAAAGAATTGGACAAGATGACAAAATAGATAGAATTGCTATGCGAGTAATGGAAATGAGCGATGACTTAAAATGGGCTCAATCAGCAGAAGGCAAATCAGCAAAAGAACTGTACGAGACATTAAAGAAAAATTACAACTACGATTATGCAAAAATAGACAGGGCTGAAAAGAAAAAATTCTTTGATTACATAGCTAAAGGTCGTAAATAACGCCCTTCGGGGCAAGGCTCCGCCCTGCCCCCGAACCCACACCAGGGGAATGATTCCCCCTGGCCCCCTCCACGATTGAGCCAGCTCCTGGCCCGGAAGACCGGGCCGAATCGCTTCCAGGCTGGCGGTCTGGTCCGTCTCTCCCGGCCACAATCCGCTTGCAAGATCGCGCCAAGCCCTCCGCAAAGCCTCCGGCCTTGTCACTTCCTTGCCGCTCCGGCTTCGCCGTGGCCGTGCGTTCCGTCCCGCTCCCCCGACTGCGGGGGGCTTGAGGCTTTGAAAGCCCCCGGCAGCCGGGGGAACGGTAGTTTTCAATCCAAAAGCCCCGGAGCAAAGCCATGAAAGCCTTCATCGTGTCCCTGGCCGTGATCTGCACCACGTCCGCCGTTGCTCCGCCTGGCACTTCCTCGACCTGCAAGCCAACATTGCCCGGAAGCCTACGGCTGTCACTCTGACCGGGCTACTTTCAAAATAAAATCCTGTCCTTCCGGAGAAATCGCCCGAGTCTCAAGTAAACACCCGTTGACAGTGTGTACTTACCGTGATTATTTCTTGCTTGGGTAGGTGAAACGGGGCTGTTTGTGGCGGG
>NZ_AUBQ01000027.1 GCF_000429325.1 Fundidesulfovibrio putealis DSM 16056 | reverse complement strand
CGGCGGGAAAAGTTGACGGACTTCGAAAGAAGTTGTTGACACGGGAGCCGCCTGGAAGTAGAAAGCTCCTCCGCTGACGAAGAGGCCCTGAGGGCCGCGACGGCAGCGGGAAGAAAAGTCGGCGAGAGTGAAAATAATCGTTGACGGCGCCGCGGGGCGGGAGTAGTTAACTCCTCCGCCGCACGAAAGGCGCGGAACAAGGTCTTTGACAATTAAATAGCGAGTCGGGTGAATAAGACAGCCACACCCCTTGGTCTTCGGATCAAGCGGGTTTCAGCAAGACAAGGATTTCAAACTGGAGAGTTTGATCCTGGCTCAGATTGAACGCTGGCGACGTGCTTAACACATGCAAGTCGTGCGAGAAAGGAGACTTCGGTCTCTGAGTAGAGCGGCGCACGGGTGAGTAACGCGTGGATGATCTACCCTTGAGTTCGGGATAACGGTGCGAAAGCGCCGCTAATACCGTATAACAATCCATTTCATCGTGGGTTCAAAGCAGGCCTCTTCATGAAAGCTTGCGCTTGGGGATGAGTCCGCGTCCCATTAGCTTGTTGGCGGGGTAACGGCCCACCAAGGCTACGATGGGTAGCTGGTCTGAGAGGATGATCAGCCACACTGGAACTGAAACACGGTCCAGACTCCTACGGGAGGCAGCAGTGGGGAATATTGCGCAATGGGGGAAACCCTGACGCAGCGACGTCGTGTGAGGGAAGAAGGCCTTCGGGTCGTAAACCTCTGTCAGAAGGGAAGAACATCCGGGAGTCGAACAGCCTCCCGGCCTGACGGTACCTTCAGAGGAAGCGCCGGCTAACTCCGTGCCAGCAGCCGCGGTAATACGGAGGGCGCAAGCGTTAATCGGAATCACTGGGCGTAAAGCGTGCGTAGGCTGTTTGATAAGTCAGACGTGAAATCCCTCGGCTCAACCGGGGAACTGCGTTTGATACTGTTGAACTAGAGTCCTGGAGAGGGTGGCGGAATTCCTGGTGTAGGAGTGAAATCCGTAGATATCAGGAGGAACACCGGTGGCGAAGGCGGCCACCTGGACAGGTACTGACGCTGAGGTACGAAAGCGTGGGGAGCAAACAGGATTAGATACCCTGGTAGTCCACGCGGTAAACGATGGATGCTAGGTGTCGGGGAGCGATCTTCGGCGCCGCAGCTAACGCATTAAGCATCCCGCCTGGGGAGTACGGTCGCAAGGCTGAAACTCAAAGGAATTGACGGGGGCCCGCACAAGCGGTGGAGTATGTGGTTTAATTCGATGCAACGCGAAGAACCTTACCTGGGTTTGACATCCCGCGAATTCCTCCGAAAAGAGGAAGTGCCCTTCGGGGAGCGCGGTGACAGGTGCTGCATGGCTGTCGTCAGCTCGTGCCGTGAGGTGTTGGGTTAAGTCCCGCAACGAGCGCAACCCTTGTCTTTAGTTGCCAGCAGGTAAGGCTGGGCACTCTAGAGAGACCGCCTCGGTCAACGGGGAGGAAGGTGGGGACGACGTCAAGTCATCATGGCCCTTACGCCCAGGGCTACACACGTACTACAATGGCGGATACAAAGGGTTGCGAAGCCGCGAGGTGGAGCCAATCCCAAAAAGTCCGTCTCAGTTCGGATTGCAGTCTGCAACTCGACTGCATGAAGCTGGAATCGCTAGTAATCGCGCATCATCATGGCGCGGTGAATACGTTCCCGGGCCTTGTACACACCGCCCGTCACACCACGAAAGTTGGTTCTACCCGAAGCCGCCGGGCTAACCGCAAGGAGGCAGGCGTCTACGGTAGTGCTGATGATTGGGGTGAAGTCGTAACAAGGTAGCCGTAGGGGAACCTGCGGCTGGATCACCTCCTTTACTGTTAAGAACCCGACTCGCTATTTAATTGCAAGGACCCTGTCCATTGAGACAGAGTACTTTGCAACCGCCGGCCGAGGGCCTGTAGCTCAGGTGGCTAGAGCGCACGCCTGATAAGCGTGAGGTCGAAAGTTCAAGTCTTTCCAGGCCCACCACCATCAGGAGATGGGGGCGTAGCTCAGCTGGGAGAGCGCCTGCCTTGCACGCAGGAGGTCATCGGTTCGATCCCGTTCGCCTCCACCATAATAATGGTGAGGTGTGGGAGAGGAAAAACGGCGGTAGATCATTGAAAGTTTAATAAGGGATGGAACGCGTTTAGTTAGTACGCGAATCAAGATAATAAGGGCAATCGGTGGATGCCTTGGCGCTAAGAGGCGATGAAGGACGCGGTTGGCTGCGAAATTCCTCGGGGAGCCGTCAAACAGGCTATGATCCGGGGGTGTCCGAATGGGGCAACCCGGCTGGAGTCATGTCCAGTCATCTCCTTACTGAATTCATAGGTTTGGAGAAGCGAACGCAGGGAAGTGAAACATCTCAGTACCTGCAGGAAGAGAAATCAAACGAGATTCCCCTAGTAGCGGCGAGCGAAGAGGGAAGAGCCCAAACCGGGTAGATTCGTCTATCCGGGGTTGTGGGGCTGGCATAAGCGATCTGCAAGTAGGCAGGGGAAGAGTCTGGGAAGGCTCGTCATAGAGGGTGAAAGCCCCGTACCCGAAACCCAAAGCAGCGTGGCCAGTACCCGAGTACCACGAGACCCGAGAAATCTCGTGGGAATCTGGGGGGACCATCCTCCAAGGCTAAATACTCCTTAGCGACCGATAGTGAACCAGTACCGTGAGGGAAAGGTGAAAAGAACCCCTGTTAGGGGAGTGCAATAGAACCTGAAACCGATTGCCTACAAGCGGTGGGAGCACCTTCGGGTGTGACCGCGTGCCTTTTGCATAATGAGTCAGCGAGTTACTCTTACGTGCGAGGTTAAGTCTAAAATGACGGAGCCGCAGCGAAAGCGAGTCTGAATAGGGCGCTTTAGTACGTGGGAGTAGACCCGAAACCGAGTGATCTATCCATGAGCAGAGTGAAGCTCGGGTAAAACCGAGTGGAGGCTCGAACCAGTTAGGGCTGAAAACCTTTTGGATGACTTGTGGATAGGGGTGAAAGACCAATCAAACTCGGTGATAGCTGGTTCTCCCCGAAATATATTGAGGTATAGCCTCGGATTAGACGTACGGAGGTAGAGCACTGAAAGGGCTAGGGGCCCCACCAGGTTACCAAACCCTATCAAACTCCGAATGCCGTCCGTTGATGTCCGGGAGTCAGACTCTGGGTGCGAAGGTCCAGGGTCGAGAGGGTAAGAGCCCAGATCGCCGGCTAAGGTTCCCAAGTTTATGCTAAGTGTGAAAGGAAGTGACGTCGCTCAGACATCCAGGAGGTTGGCTTAGAAGCAGCCATCCTTTAAAGAAAGCGTAATAGCTCACTGGCCTAGCGACGTTGCGCCGAAAATGTATCGGAGCTAAGCATAACACCGAAGCCGCGGGATTGCACTTTGTGCAATCGGTAGGGGAGCGTTCTGAGATGGGATGAAGGCGTGGTGTAAACCCCGCTGGACTAATCAGAAGTGATAATGCTGACATGAGTAACGTTAAAACGAGTGAGAAACTCGTTCGCCGTAAGCCCAAGGTTTCCTGGGTAAAGTTAATCTTCCCAGGGTGAGTCGGCCCCTAAGGCGAGGCTGAAAAGCGTAGCTGATGGGAAACAGGTTAATATTCCTGTACTTGTTGAAGTGTGCGATGAGGGGACACAGAAGGGTAGGTCATCCTGCTGTTGGATGCAGGTGTAAGCATGTAGGCTTGAGTGTAGGCAAATCCGCACTCTATACGGCCGAGACGCGATGCCGTGACTTTATAGTCTGAAGTGACTAATCCCATGCTGTCGAGAAAAGCCTCTAAGTTTAGCTTCAGCGAACCGTACCGCAAACCGACTCTGGTGGGCGGGGAGAATATCCCAAGGCGCTTGAGAGAACTCCGGTTAAGGAACTCGGCAAATTGACCCCGTAACTTCGGGAGAAGGGGTGCCTCTAGATGTGAAGTACTTGCTACGTAAGCATCAGGAGGCCGCAGAGAAATGGCGGTGGCGACTGTTTACTAAAAACACAGGTCTCTGCGAAGTCGTAAGACGACGTATAGGGACTGACTCCTGCCCGGTGCCGGAAGGTTAAGAGGTGAGGTCAGCGCAAGCGAAGCCTTGAATCGAAGCCCCGGTAAACGGCGGCCGTAACTATAACGGTCCTAAGGTAGCGAAATTCCTTGTCGGGTAAGTTCCGACCTGCACGAATGGAGTAACGATCTCCGCACTGTCTCAACCGGAGGCTCAGTGAAATTGAAGTGGCGGTGAAAATGCCGTCTACCCGCGGAAAGACGGAAAGACCCTGTGCACCTTTACTACAGCTTGACATTGGTTTTTGGGCATTGATGTGTAGGATAGGTGGGAGACTGTGAACTCTGCGCGCTAGCGTGGGGGGAGTCAACCTTGAAATACCACCCTTGGATGTCTAAGAATCTAACTCCATGCCGTTATCCGGCTGGAGGACATTGTCTGGCGGGTAGTTTGACTGGGGCGGTCGCCTCCCAAATTGTAACGGAGGCTCGCAAAGGTTCCCTCAGGCTGATTGGAAACCAGCCGTTGAGTGCAAAAGCATAAGGGAGCTTGACTGTGAGAGAGACATCTCGAGCAGGTACGAAAGTAGGCTTTAGTGATCCGGTGGTCCCGCATGGAAGGGCCATCGCTCATAGGATAAAAGGTACGCCGGGGATAACAGGCTGATCGCATCCAAGAGTTCATATCGACGATGCGGTTTGGCACCTCGATGTCGGCTCATCACATCCTGGGGCTGGAGCAGGTCCCAAGGGTTCGGCTGTTCGCCGATTAAAGTGGTACGCGAGCTGGGTTTAAAACGTCGTGAGACAGTTTGGTCCCTATCTTCCGTGGGCGTAGGAGACTTGAGAGGGTTTGCCCCTAGTACGAGAGGACCGGGGTGAACGAACCACTGGTGTGTCTGTTGTGGCGCCAGCCGCATTGCAGAGTAGCCACGTTCGGAAAAGATAACCGCTGAAGGCATCTAAGCGGGAAACTTGCCTCAAGACTAGGTCTCCCCGAAGGGCCCAGGTAGACTACCTGGTTGATAGGCCGCAAGTGCAAGTGTAGTGATACATTCAGCTAAGCGGTACTAATAGCCCGTTCGGCTTGACTCGCTTAACCAAACATAACGCGTTCCTCCCTTATTGACTTAAATATCATCAGGAATTTCCTGGTGGCCCCAGAGGAGGGGGTACACCCGATCCCATTCCGAACTCGGTAGTTAAGCCCTCCATCGCCGATGATACTGCCAGGACCGCTGGTGGGAAAGTAGGTCGCTGCCAGGATT
>NZ_AUBQ01000026.1 GCF_000429325.1 Fundidesulfovibrio putealis DSM 16056 | reverse complement strand
CACGTTCGGAAAAGATAACCGCTGAAGGCATCTAAGCGGGAAACTTGCCTCAAGACTAGGTCTCCCCGAAGGGCCCAGGTAGACTACCTGGTTGATAGGCCGCAAGTGCAAGTGTAGTGATACATTCAGCTAAGCGGTACTAATAGCCCGTTCGGCTTGACTCGCTTAACCAAACATAACGCGTTCCTCCCTTATTGACTTAAATATCATCAGGAATTTCCTGGTGGCCCCAGAGGAGGGGGTACACCCGATCCCATTCCGAACTCGGTAGTTAAGCCCTCCATCGCCGATGATACTGCCAGGACCGCTGGTGGGAAAGTAGGTCGCTGCCAGGATTACTTTCAAGAAAGGCCCGCATTAAAAATGCGGGCCTTTCGCTTTTTGGGCGGCTACTCCAGCTACGACCAATGCCGCCTCTTCAAACACCTCGGCGCACTGCGCACACTCCGAGCCATCCTCTCCTGCACCCAGGACACTGTTCCTTGCGAGGCGGACGCAAGGTGTGTGGCTTACCCCGCCGTATCGACGTTCGTCCTATTCCGCGCCTGTTTGATGATGCCGCTCCGAGACTCCCGAGCTCCGTTCTCGCTCAGTGGGTAGCTGGTCACGCCACGTACCCGCCGTCGATCTTCAGAGCCGTCCTCCGTGATGGTGGACGCGCCAGAACTGGCCACGAACCCGATCCCTATTGCGATGTCTGAGGGGCTCCGACACCCCATCGGCAGAAACGGCGCAGGCGGGCCGACCCCGCCTGCCTGATAAGCTCAAGATCAGCTGAGGTGACTTAAGGCTCGATCCTCGACCCCAGCAGGCTCAGGAACTTGCTCATCCATTCCGGATGCGCGGGCCAGGCCGGTGCGGTCACCAGGTTGCCGTCCACGTGGGCATTGGAGAACGTCTCGTTGATGTTGAGCCAGTTTCCACCGGCAAGTTCGATTTCGGGCCTGACTGCCGGGTAGGCGGTGCAGCCCTTGTCCTTGAGCACTCCGGCGGCAACCAGCAGCTGCGGACCATGGCAGACGGCGGCGATGGGTTTGCTCGCCTCGGCAAAGTGGCGCACGATGTCCAGAACCTTCGGGTTCAGCCTGAGGTACTCCGGGGCGCGCCCTCCGGGAATGACCAGGCCGTCGTACTTGCCGGGATCGACGCTCTCGAAGTCGTAGTTGATGAGGAAGTTGTGGCCTGGCTTCTCGGTGTAGGTCTGGTCGCCCTCGAAGTCGTGAATCGCCGTCTTCACGGTGTCACCGGCCTTCTTGCCCGGACACACGGCATGAACTTCGTGTCCGACCATCAGGAGCATCTGGAAGGGGACCATCACTTCGTAATCTTCGACGAAGTCTCCAACAAGCATCAGTACGCGTTTTACCGCCATGTTTTCCTCCATGTTGCTTGTCGTGATAGACAAACAGAGTTTGATGAGAAGATAGCCGAGTGCGTGGTCGATGCAAGCGACATTTTCCAATGCGTCACATTGCTCTGATCAGGATGATCCAGAGGGGAAGGGCGTCAAAGCCTGAGGGGCCGACGTCTGCAACGTTCGGGAGTGCATGTGCGGACAAATAGTTTCGCGACACGTATAAATTATTAGCTGCGTAATCCAAGTAACTGGAGTTTTGTTCTTTTTTTCTCTTGCCTCTTGACACAGCGTACGCCTTTGCTACCGTCATTGGTACGGAGAGTGCATTTATGGGGCGAGGCAAGTGATGAGGAAATGTCGGCTGGTTCTGGCCGAAGACATGGAGATAGTCAGGAAGGGGCTGAAGGCTCTGCTACTGGCAAATCCCGGCTACGAGGTCGTCGGCGAGGCTTCCGACGGACATATGGCCGTTAACCTGGCGGGCCGGATGGACCCGGACGTCGTCCTCATGGACCTCTCCCTGCCGCGCATGGACGGAGTCGAAGCCATCGCCGAGATCAAGCGCCGCCATCCCAAGATCCGCATTCTGGCCCTCACGGCACACGGCAAGGAAAACTACCTCACTTCGGCAGTTCAGGCAGGCGTTGACGGTTATCTGCTGAAGAACAGCCCCAGCGAGGAGCTGTTCACGGCCATCAACGCCGTGGCGGCAGGGCAGAGCTTCTTCTCCCGCGAGATTTCGGCCATGCTGGCCCAGGTCTGCCGCCAGGGCAACAAGGGCAGCGACCCCCTGGAGCGCCTCTCCAAGCGCGAACGCCAGGTGCTGAAGCTGGCAGCCAAGGGCAAGACCAACAAGGACGTGGCCGAGGCCATCTTCGTGAGCGTCAAGACCGTGGAAAAGCACAAGACCAATCTGAAGAAGAAACTCGGACTTCGCAGCTCCCTGGAACTGGCGGCCTTCTGCCTGGAGAACGGCCTGATCGACGAGGACTGAGGCTGGTTTCATTTGTCTTCTCGGGGACCGGCACGGCCTGGTCCCCACTGGTTCGCCCTCCCCTGTTAGCCTGCCCTCCACGACTCATCCGGCTCATCCGTGGCTCTTGATCTCTCTCGGCTTTGAAACGCGCTCCATCCAAGGCATATCCACCGACTGTCGTCTGCGTCACAGCCCTGATGCCACTTTGGGCATAGACAGCGTTGCGCAAAAGGTCCGTTCAAATTGGCGGGAACGAAAAAGCCCGGCGGTCAGGCCGGGCTGTTATCTCAAGGCGAATCCGGCCAGTCTCGCATAGCGCCGGATTCCCGTTCGTGAATGTCAGGTCAGCAGTTCACCGCACCGCCGTCCACGATGCTCCCGTCCTCCATCACCACGGTGCGCCCGGCCAGCCTGGCGTAGCCCATATCGTGGGTCACCATGACCAGGGTCACGCCTTCGCCGTTCAGGTCGCGCAGAAGCTCGATGATGCCGTCGCCGTTCTTCTTGTCCAGGCTGCCAGTGGGCTCGTCCGCGAACATGACGCCGGGGCTCTTCACCAGGGCGCGCGCGATGGCCACGCGCTGCTGTTCGCCGCCGGAGAGCTTGCCGGGCAGGCGGTCTTCCTTGCCGGTCAGGCCCACCCGGTCCAGGCACTTGCGGGCCTTGAGGCGGATTTCCTCGCTCACGGGCTTCAGGCTGTTCATGTAGGGCAGCATCACGTTTTCCAGCGCCGTGAGGTAGGGCAGCAGGTGGTGCAGCTGGAAGATGATGGAGAAGTCCTTGTGGCGAAGGCCGTTCACCTGGCTCTCGCTCATGGCGGAGACCACGTTGCCCTGGTAGACCACCTGGCCCTGGTCGGGTTTCAGCAGCGTGGACAGCACGTTCAGCAGGGTGGACTTGCCCGAACCCGAGCGTCCCACGATGCAGGCGAACTCGCCGTCGGCTATGTCCAGGGACACGCCGCGCAGGATGGGGGTGTCCCCGAAGGTCTTGGATACGTCTATTGCTTGCAGCATCGCGCGCTCCTACAGCATGACCAGCGCCTGGCTGGGGTCGGTATTGGCGGCCTTCCAGGCGGGAATCACCGAGGACAGGCAGGAAATTGCGGACACCCCGGCCAGGGTCAGTCCCAGATGCCAGACTTCCATGGTCAGCTCGGCTTCCTTGGCCATGCCCAGCATGTCCATGACCGAGAAGCTGACGCCGAACCCGGAGAAATAGCCGATCAGGCCAGCCACCATGCCGATGAACAACGCCTCCAGGCAGAAGATGGAGAACACAGCGCCGCGCGCGTAGCCAAGCGACCGCAGCACGCCGATCTCATGCTTACGCTCGTTCACCGAGGCCAGGAGCGACAGGGCGATCATGAAGCAGGCTGTGAGCAGCAGGATGACGCTCACGATCATGGCCAGCTGCTGCACGAAATGGATAGTATACATGCGGCTCTTGACCACCTTCTGCATGGCCACGATGTCCACGTCGGGGAGCACCTGCGTGATCTGTCCCACGATCTCGTCGATGGGGCATCCGGCGCACAGCGCGGCAACTTCTGCAAAGTGGACAACGCCCACCTGGCTCATGGCCAGTTGCAGGTCCATGATGCCCGCGAAGATCACGTTGTCGTCCTCGGAGCCGCTGGGCGTGAGTACCCCGGCCACGCTGAAGGTGCCAAGGCCAGCCTGGAAGGTGTCGCCGGGCTTGAGCCCCAGCGCTTCGGCGGCCTTGGAACCGACCAGCACTTCGCCGGGCGCTTCGGCGGGTCGTCCCACGAAGCCCCAGTAGTTCTTGATCAGGAGCTCTTCCGGCCAGTCGACGCCGATCAGGGCCACGGGCTGGTCCTTGACCTTGCCCTGGGCGATGAACTTGGGGGCCACGGCGGCGATGCGCTCCTTGAGCTCGATGTCTCGCACCTTGGCAACCTGGGCCATGGTGAGATGTTTCACGTCGAAGGAGACGTTGCCCAGGCTGAAGCCGCCGTAGCCCACGGCCAGGGTGTCCACCTTGGGCTGGAGCATGATGTTGGCCCCGAAGGCCGTCAGCTTCTTCTCCATGGAGTCGCCCACGGCCTTGGACACGTAGTTTAAGGCCACCACAGAGCAAATGCCCGCCGCGAACACCACCGTGAGCAGCAGCGTGCGCATGAACTTGCGCCGCAACGTGCGAATCGGAAGAGTGAGGAGGTTCATGCCGCGTCCTACTTGAAGTACTTGACGCCGGAAGCCAGCTCGGCCTTGGAGATCACCACGTTGTCGCCTTCAACCTTGCTGGCCACGGGGTGCGGGTTGCAGCCGCCCTTGACCATGGACACGCGCGACACGTGGAACTTCATCCCGCAGTTCTGGCAGATCATGAACTCACCGGCCTGCTTGTAGCCCTTCTTCTCGGGGTAGCAGGCGTCGCAGGCGTCCAGGGCGGCGCGAACGCTGCCGTCAGGGGCCTTGATGAGGAAATACTTCACGGTGACGCCGCCTTCGTCGAACTTATAGAACTTGGCGGTCTCGGACACGTCCTTCACCGGGATCTTCACCGCGTCCTCGGCGGCACGCACGGCAAGGGGCACAGCGATGATGAAGGCCAGCGCCAGCAGGGCGGCCAGGAAAAGCGCCTGGGGGGTGGGGCGGTTCATGGCCGAGGCCAGGACGTTGGGACGACGGGCGAGATACAGAGTGCGTTTCACGGAAGGAACCTCTCGGATATGTTTTGTCGATTCTGTTTTGTGCGGTCTGCGAATTCGCCGTTGGAAGCTTCCAGATAAGCATGCCGGGCGTTTCGTCAAAGCCGCGCCATAGAAGCAGAATTCATGCCGCTGGGTATGCTCCCAATATTCCATACCTTTTGGGTTTGATACGTTAAGTGCATGTGCAGTAATCTGCACATATATTCCGCATGTGCAAACCGGGGCCACGCGTTGACAGCCCCCCCTCCCGGCGAGTACCAGCGGGCCACCACGAAATTTCGGAGGCCTCATGAGCATCGTCACCCGTTTCGCCCCCAGCCCCACCGGACAGCTGCACATCGGCGGCGCGCGCACTGCCATCTTCAGCTGGCTGCTGGCCCGTCAGGCTGGCGGCAGGTTCCTCCTGCGCATCGAGGACACCGACACCGTCCGCTCCCAGGCCGCCTACACCGAGGGCATCCTGGCCTCCATGAAATGGCTCGGGCTGGACTGGGACGACGAGCCCATCTACCAGACCCAGCGCTTCGACATCTACAACCAGTACATCGACCGCATGGTCGAGGCCGGTTCGGCCTACTGGTGCTCCTGCACGCCCGAAGAGGTCGAAGCCATGCGCGAGACCGCCCGCGCCAACGGCACCAAGCCCAAGTACGACGGACGCTGCCGCGAGCGCGGCCTCGGCCCCGGCCCCGGACGCGTGGTGCGCTTGAAGGCCCCCCTGGGCGGATCCACCATCATGGACGACCTCGTCCACGGCCCCGTCTCCTTCGAGAACACCGAGCTGGACGACATGATCCTGCGCCGCTCCGACAACACGCCCACCTACAACCTCGCCGTCGTGGTGGACGACGCCACCATGGGCGTGACCCACGTCATCCGGGGCGACGACCACATCAACAACACGCCCAAGCAGATCCTCATCTACAACGCGCTGGGCTTCCCCCTGCCGGTGTTCGGCCACGTTCCCATGATCCTCGGGCCGGACAAGAAGAAGCTCTCCAAGCGCCACGGCGCGACCGCCGTCTACGAATACGAGGCCGAAGGCATCCTGCCCGAAGCCATGCTCAACTGCCTGGTGCGCCTGGGCTGGTCCTTCGGCGACCAGGAAGTCTTCACCCGCGAAGAACTCATTGAGCATTTCTCCATCAAGGCGCTGGGCAAGTCCGCCTCCGTGTTCGACCGCGAGAAGCTCCTGTGGCTGAACCAGCACTACATCAAAGAGTGCCCGCTGGACCGCCTCGCCCAACTCCTGGAGCCGCATCTGGCCACGCGCGGCTTCGCTGCCGTCGACCGCGAGTACCTGAAGGCCTTCCTGCCCCTCCTGCAGCCGCGCTCCCGCACGCTTCTTGAAATGGCCGATCAGTGCGCCATGTTCCTGGCCGACCAGCCCGAGATGGACGCCCAGGCCGCAGCCAAGTTCCTCACCGACGACGTGAAACCGCATCTGGCAGCGCTCGCCGCCATTTTCGCCGCCGCGCCGGACTTCGCCCAGGAGCCCCTGGAAGCCGCAGCCAAAGCCTATCTCGACGAGAAGGAACTGAAGTTCAAGACCGTGGCCCAGCCGCTGCGCGTGGCCCTCACCGGACGCACCGCCAGCCCAGGGTTGTTCGAGATGATGCAGGCCATGGGGCGCGAACGCGTGCTGGCGAGACTTTCGCGGGTATAGCAGGAGGAGCTGGGGCT
>NZ_AUBQ01000025.1 GCF_000429325.1 Fundidesulfovibrio putealis DSM 16056 | reverse complement strand
TCATGGTGCCCGAGGCCGGACTCGAACCGGCACGACCCTTTCGGATCAAGGGATTTTAAGTTGCTGAAATCGTTCAATCTTATCCATGGCTTACCATGAACAATCGAGTATTATCAGATGGTTGAGTGTTCATGAGTTTTCACGAAAAATCACGGTTTTTCAGTCCGAGTGGAGCAAATTTGGAGCAAAAAAGACGCCTCTTTCTGACCGTCCGCCATGGGTTGATTTACCGGCCGAGACGCGCCTCCCTCCAATGCTTCCACTGGAGTTGCCCCCGATAAACCGGATACCCCGCTGCTGCTGACAAGCGGATGAACTCCCTGGGCGATAGCATCCGCATCCCCGAGACCGGCTTCCTGAACCCCCTCCCTACCCCCGGGCAGAAGAGCCTGGCAAGCAAAGCTGTCGGACTCAATGCCACCCTCGCCGACCAATATTTCTCACATTTTTCGAGCCTAGTGCCGTGTTGTTAAACACTCAGGCAATTCAATGCGATGCAACGTGTCGACAGAAAGTTGTATTGGAACATAGTGCTACGAGCAGGATCATATTGGATAATATTGGAAAATGTTGAACCATGTTGGTCCATGTTGAATTATACTAGAACATGTTGGATCGGAAATTATTTCCGCAACTTGACAAAATTCAACGACGTGCGTTTATGCCTCCTCATTCATTCGCTTCACAACAAATGAGGAGTATCCATGGTCACCCAACGTTTTTACAACATCGAAGAGCTGTCCACCATCCTGGGCAAAAGTATCGCGGCGGTCCATGGGCATCTCGCCCGAAAGCAGTATGACGCGGTTCCACCCCCGATGAAGTTGGGCCGCCGCCTGGCTTGGATGGTGGAAGCCGTTGATGCGTGGATCGATGCCAAGGCCGAGCAGGCCGACATCAAAGCGAACGTCGAAAGAGGTCACTCTGTGCCCCCTGTCAGGCGTCGCGGCAGGCCGACAAAAACGGAACAGAGGGCCAGGGGCGGGAAATGAGCAGCAGGTCCGCTGTGCGCTCGCTTCCTTGTTCGAATCAGGAAACAACCCCGGATGAATCGGTCGGCCTCAACCTCAAGGAATGGCCTCGGTTCTCGTTTGACGCTTGCCCGGGCATTCTGGGGGAATTCGTGCGGTTGGCGACAAGCGACAGCGAAGCCGATCCGGCGGCGGTGTGCATCACCACATTGGTGCGCTTTGGCGCGGAGGTGTACGGCCACACGACCAACCAGGGTCCTCACATCTACGTGGGCGAGACCATCCACCCTCCGCGCCTCTTCGCCGTGATCTGCGGCAATTCCAGCAAGGCGCGCAAGGGCACGTCCCGCCATCCAGTCACCAAGCTGTTCGGACGGGAGCACTGCCAGCCTGCCGACCTGAAAACATGGGGAGTGCCCTCCCCCGCCCGAGAAAGCGGCGGTCCACTTTCCACAGGCGAAGGGCTTGCCAACCATGTGCGCGACGAAAACGAGGATGAACGCGAGCAGCGGCAGCGGCAGAACTCAACCGAGCCCCTCCGGGAGGCGGGCGACAAGCGGCTCATCATCATTGACGAGGAGTTCGCCAGTGGCCTGGCCTGCACCAAACGCGAGGGCAACACGCTGTCCATGGGCATCCGTTGTTTCTGGGATTCCGGCGACTATGCGCCGCTTACCAAGAACAATCCCGTGGTGGTGCGGGGAGCGCACATCAGCATCATCACCCACATCACCATGCAGGAGCTTGCCGTATGCCTGGGCGAGGTGCAGGCCGTGAACGGCTTCGGTAACCGGTTCCTCTGGATATGCGCCCGGCGCTCCAAGCTGGTGGCCTTGCCGTCCCGGATGCCGGGCCAGGAGCTTGCACCCTTGCAGCGCGAACTCTGGCGTCTCGTGGGCCTGGCTCAGAAGTGCGGCACCATGACCATGACCGGCAAGGCCCTGGAGCTCTGGGAACTGATTTACCCTGAACTCTCCCAGGAGCACATGGGCTTGGCCGGGAGCATCATCAACCGCGCCGAGGCTCAAACGCTCCGCCTGGCGCTCGTCTACGCCCTGTTGGACGGTCAGGGGCAGGTGGGGGACGCTCACCTGCGGGCAGCCCTCGCCATGTGGCGCTACGCCCAGGAATCCGCCCTGTACATCTTCGGCGAACGAGCGATCGACCCGTTGGAGGAGAAGGTCCTGGATGCCCTGAGGGGCGGCCCCCTCTCAGCGACCGAACTCAGCGCGGTCTTGAGCAGGCACGTGTCCCGTGAACGTCTCCAGCCGCTTCTGCAACAACTGGAGGCTCAACAGCGCATCAGTATCACGAAGCTGAAGAACGGAGGCCGCCCACGGATCATCATCACCCTGCGCGAATTAAGCGAAAAAAGCGAAATAAGTGTGGGCGACGCATGAGGCTTTTTGCGCTTTTTTCGCTTTTTTCGCCCGGGTGGAGTTTTCCAGGCGTGCCCGGGCTCATCGGCGGTATCGCGGAGAGCCAGCCTACCCGTTGTGGGCACACGCTGACGCGGTGCCCCCTGCCGGGGCTGGCGAGGGCGTGCCGCCCTTCGAACCCTGCCAGAGGCGAAATGCCGGAATGCAGTTGACGCCATGAAAGAGAAATCAGAGAGCCGCACGGCCTGGATCAAGCTGCGCGTCGCACCCACCGAGAAGGATGCAATCACGGCCAAGGCGAAAGCCCAAGGACAGACCGTGACGGACTTCATGCGCCAGCGAGCCTTGGACTACCGCCTTCGCCAGACGCCGCTGGAGAAAGAGCACATTCGCCAGCTTGCCCGGATCGGAGCCAACCTGAATCAGCTGGCCCGGTGGGTCAATACGTACAAAAGCCGGGCAGAGGCACTCCGGGTGCTGGCCGCCCTCCTCAGCATCGAAAGGGCGCTTAAGTGCTCCTCAGGCGCGGGAGGCAATGGTCGGCAAGCCTCTTCTCTCCCTTTGGAGTAAAACCCTCTTCGGAGACGCCATGTACATGAAAGTCTTCCCGCACGGCCAGGGTGGGGGCGATGGCCCGACGCACTATCTTGTGCGCCCGGACTACCCGGACCGGGACAAGCATCCGCCCGAGGTGCTGCGCGGTGATCCGGATCTGACGCGGGAGCTGATCGATTCCCTGGACACCAAGTGGAAGTTCACGGCGGGGGTGTTGTCCTGGCACCCGGACGAAAGCGTGACGCCCGAGCAGGAAAAGCGCGTCATGGACGACTTCGAGGCCGTGGCCTTTGCCGGACTGGAGCCGGACCAACGGAACGTGCTCTGGGTACGGCATCGTCATGCGCGACACCATGAGCTGCACTTCGTCATCCCGCGCGTGGAGCTGTCTAGCGGCAAGGCGTTCAACCCCTGCCCGCCTGGCTGGCAAAAGCATTTCGATGTGTTCCGCGACCTGCACAATAATCGGGAAGGCTGGGCCAGACCGGAAGATCCGGCCCGCGCCCGCCTGCACACGCCAGAACACGCGGACTTGCGCACGGCTCGCCTGATCCGCTGGGGCAAAACACCCGGCAAGGACGAACGCGTGGAAGCCAAGGACGCCATCCACGCCTACCTGGTCATGAAGATCGAGGAGGGCCAAGTCGTGAATCGCGCTGACGTCCTCACGGTCTTGAAAGAGGCGGACCTGGAAATCAACAGGGCTGGCAAGGATTACATCACCGTCAAAGACCCCGTGAGCGGCGAGAAGCTCCGCCTCAAGGGAGGTATCTATGCCGAACACTGGCAACTCGCTGGCATCCCTGGCGGAGCGCATGAGGTTCAAGGCCGAACAGGACCGGCAGCAACTCGAAGCCCTGACCCAGCGACAGTTCGACGCCTTGAGCGAGAGCTTGCGGCGATCATCGACCGCCGCGCTCAGTACAACCGAGGCCGCTATCCAGGACGCGCTTGGACGATTGGAGGCGAACATAGACTCACGCTGCCAGACCTTGAGCAGGACCTTCGGCAGGAAGTGGCTGCAAGCCCTGCTCCTGGGCTTGGCCCTTCTAATGGGAACCGTCCTGGGCGGCTGGGGCCTGCTGGCAATGCTCCAGAGCAAGGCCACGGCCTTGCAGAACGAGATTCAGGACCTACGGGCAGACAAAACGGCCTTGGAAGCGACCGCCGCACAATTGAGCGAACGTACTTGGGGCTTGAAGCTCCTGGAGAATCAGGAAGGGCGGTTCATCATTCTGCCGCCGAAGACGACCCCCAAAACGGGATGGACCGTTGGCAAACAGCAAGCCGTGAAGCTGGAGTAAGCTATGACAGAAATCGAACGCCTTCTCACGGACACCCTGGTCACGTTGGAGCAGGAACTACGCCAAGCGCAGGAAAGCCAAGGAACGATCTTGACTGGTCAACAGCAGACCATGGCAAAGCATGTGGATATCTTACATCAGCTCCAGCACCAGGTCGCCCACCTGAACGCCCAACAACACGAATCAGCGCAGTACTTGCAGCGCTTGAGCGCTATACACGAGAATTTGGAGCCCTTGCTGGCACGATTGAATTGCATCTTGAGCGACAGGCAGAAAAGGTAAAACATTCGCACTCTAACGAATTGGACCAATAAAGACACCGCACCACTTCTCTTCGGCTTCATTCCATGTAGGTAAATCATGGGGGGAAATGCTAACGACAGCCGGAATGACTGAGACAGCATGTTTTCTATGATCCCAGATCCTTGTAAACTTTCGCTCAATGTAACAAATTTTCAGGAGTTGTGTCTCCGTTCACCTCGCCGAATCCAGCTGTTCTCAACATCTAGTGTCACGAGAGCTGGAGCAAAGGGAAAATGATAAGAGTTATCGATCTTGAAATTGATGAGCTTGATTATCAAATGCAAAATGAAAATTTTGATTGCAGATTTTCAAATAATGAGTAGAGAAAATGAACGTAGTAAACTAAGACATCAAGAATAATTCGGAGTAGAATGTGAAACTTATTCTCATTTGTATTTTACAAGTTATCGTCAGCACGTGTATTTACTCGCCTGAAGCAGAAGCTGCCGAGGAATCGTCATGCAAACATTATGTTATTGAATTTCAAGAAACCGTAAAAAAAGTCCCAGCTGCCATATATTTCGGATCGACAAAGATAGGTCAAGTAGATCCGTTGAAGGATCAAAGCTCGAATTCCAAAAATGTTTCGATATGCATAGATGGTGGTCATTCAGGGACAATTGAGAAGAACACAGTCTGCTATGTTTCGGATGATCAGATAATTGTTTACAATGTCTGGTCTACCGGCATTGACCTAAAAGAAGGTGACTCTATTAAAGGATTTACAAGTCGAATTGGATTGTTTGCCTACGAAGCCCAAGAGATATTGGTGCTGCTCCGAGATGCTGTAATGGCTTTTGCTTTTGAGTGGATTGGTAAGCTTGCAGGAGAAGATTCTGCGGTGAAAACTAAAAAGGTATACGATTTGCTCGTCAAATAGACGACGCTTGATCGCTTGAGGGGGTGATTGCAATGTTTGCAGCCAGATTACTTCCGACTATCCTGATTGTTCTGCTTGGGATGTTGGCAGCAGGTTCGATCTGCCTTGCGGATGATCACCGCGATCATGATGGACATAAAAATAAGAAGGATGGCTATCATGAAGCTGACCATGGGAAAAATGATGATGAGGCCGCAGAGGACAGGGAAAGAGGTGGTGAAGAAGCTGGTGTTGTGGCGGCGATTGTATTTTCTGTGGCCAACGCAACCGTAGCATTTAGCATTCTTCGGAGATTATTTCTTCGAATTTCGCCCAAGAACGTTAATTTTAATAATAATCTTGTAAAAGCAGACGTCTACCAAAAGAAACTCTTTCTTCCCTTGCATTACTATCTAAATTTGGTTGGCGTCGGCATTGTACTGTGGCATTGGTTCGCGCTAAGATGTGAAAAGTCAGTCATCCCTGAAGTCGGAGCTGTGCTTCTAATGCTGCTCTGTGTTTTGGGCGTGATTGTTAAGTTCAAGTTGTCAAAAGGATTGCTGGTTCCATTTGCAAAAAGTATTCACATGAGTTCAATAAGTGCTGCAATCATAATAGCAACGCTTTTTGTTGGTCATGTGGCTGTAGATTAAGTTTAGGAGTTGTCGACTGTGTGTAGGCAGTCGCCAGATTGGCACGACGTTTGCATTTTATGTTCCGGAGGTGCGTATGCATATATTCACTGGCGGAAACATACTGTTACAAAAAGTGGCAGACCTTCGTCTACAGCAGCAAAACATAATTTCGTCAAACATTGCCAATGTTAACAATCAAGCATACCGGCATAAATCGCTAGATTTTGAAAGTCAGCTCCAAGCCGCATACCACGCTAAGGGAAGCCCTCTTACTACAACTGATCCAGATCACATGGGAAGTCAAAAATACACTGGGGTTAAAGGCGAAATTGAAACTGAGTTCAAACCCAAAATGGTTCACGGTCAAGATTCTGTCGATCTAGACAAAGAGATGACTGAGATGGCAAGCAACGCACTGCAATTTAGTGCCATGATGACCTTGATTCAGAAAGATTTTGCGGGAAAATTTAAGTATCTGGAAGAGTTCTCTAAATAGTACAAACGCACTCAACAATTAACAAGTTAGGAGGCTTTGTGAACTGCCCGCATTGCAATGTGACGTTGGTTATGGCCGATCGCTGTGGTGTTGAAATAGACTACTGTCCACAGTGCAGGGGCGTATGGCTCGACAGAGGGGAGCTCGACAAAATAATCGAGCGTTCCACGCAGGTGAATTCGTCTCGCCCCGCTCATGATGTTCAAGTACAAAACCACAACGGATCACCACATGAAAAATATTTTTCAAAGCACGATGACCATGATCATCATGATAAGCATGGAAAACACGGAAAGAAAAAGTCGTGGCTTGGAGACATCCTCGACTTTTAAACATTTTTGATAGGATTTTGTCAATGCTTGAAATTGGAAGGTCGCAACAGCGGGCGATTAGAATTTCTTTTGCCGCGGGCGTGATTATTTTACTGTTTAAATTCGTTGCGTACTATGCAACGAATTCTGCGGCATTGCTTTCTGATGCCTTGGAATCCATAATCAATGTCATAGCCAGCGCATTTGCCATGTGGAGTATCCATCTGGCGAAAACTCCACCAGACGCGAATCATCCCTACGGGCATGGAAAAGTTGAATATTTTTCCGCATTACTTGAAGGAGTTTTGATAATAATCGCAGCGGGCTGTATCTTGTATACTGCCTTTCCAAAGATTTTAGAGCCAGAAGAACTCACTCGCCTTGATTATGGTCTTTTAGTTTCCGTGGTAGCATCAGCGATGAATTTAGCACTGGGGTTGTTTTTAATAAGGCAAGGGCGATCAACTAATTCGATTACCCTCGTAGCCGACGGGAAACATGTTCTCACTGATGTCTACACCACTGCTGGCGTTTTGATTGGCCTCGCCGTAGTATTGCTCACGAATTGGCTTTGGATGGACGGGCTGATCGCTTGCATCGTTGCGATTAATATCCTTTGGACGGGGTATGGACTTGCCAGGGAATCAGTTAAAGGTCTTATGAATGAGGCTGACCACACGTTGGTCAAAGAAATTTGCACTCTTTTAAATAGTAACAGACGTTCTGAATGGATTTCAGTACATAAGCTCCGTGCTTGGCGCGCAGGGAGATTTATTCATATTGATTTTCATCTTGTTCTGCCGAAGCAACTCTCATTTGAGGAAGCTCACAGTGTGGTTGCTGACCTCGAATCTCTTTTTGGAAGGAAGTATGATGGGGTCGCAGAGGTAATGATCCGGACTGACATGTGCGATTACGATTTTTGTTCAATGTGTTACTATGAAAAGTGCAAAGAGGTAGGTGCGAAAACGCCCCAAAACCCATGGGATGAGCAAGTTCTTTGCTCAGACTTTAACAAATAACCGTGCTCTATTAATTCTTTGTCAATGGGAATTATTGGGGAAACAGAGCTGTTGTTTGTACAGTGATCATCTGGCACACTCCTCGAGCAACTGAAGAGGATCTGTCCTTGGACAGGAAACTTACTGCAAATCTGGCGATCCTTGTACTTGCTGCTGCGGCGTGCGCCGGTGGATTGCTGGCCTATCAGCTTGGGCGAACGGATTGGGCCAAATTGGCGTGGACGGCAGGCTCGGCCCCTGTCCTTGTGAGCCTCCTTGTTGGCATGGTCACTCGCCTGTTACGGCGTGACGCAGGGCTGGACATCATAGCATTTCTATCCATCGGAGGTGCGCTGATCCTTGGCCAACACCTTGCTGCGGCAGTAATCGCCTTGATGTTCGCCAGTGGGCAAGCCCTTGAAGGTTATGCGGAGACTCGGGCTCGACGGGAAATGTCAGCGTTGTTGAGCCGAGCCCCTAGAACGGCCACCAAGTACGACACAACAAATCTGGTTCAGGTCCCCATCTCAGAAGTGCGTGTGGGTGACCGTCTTCTTGTCCGTCCCGGGGAGGTCGTGCCGGTCGACGGGATTGTGGCCGCCGGGACGGCTGTGCTTGATGAAGCAGCTCTAACCGGCGAACCATTGCCCATCCGTCGCGAGCCGGGTCACTCCGTGCAGAGCGGCTGCATAAATGCGGCTGGGCCATTCGACCTGGTCGCCGCAACCTCGGCCGAAGAGAGCACGTTTTCTGGGATTGTGCGCCTCGTCGAAGCGGCCCAGCGGGCCAAGGCCCCTGCCTCTCGCCTAGCCGACCGTTACGCTTTGCTTTTCGTCCCGATGTCGATCGTAGTCGCAGCTGTCGCCTGGTTGCTGTCCGAGGACCCCATACGGGCACTCGCGGTTCTTGTCGTCGCCACCCCTTGCCCTCTCATCCTGGCAGTGCCCGTCGCTGTTGTCTCGGGGATGTCGCGTTGTGCCACGCGAGGTGTTTTGATCAAAGGTGGCGGTATTCTGGAAAGATTTGCCCAGGCGCGAATGCTCTTTTTCGATAAGACAGGTACGCTTACTCAGGGGCAGGCCCGTCTCATTTCCATCGAATGCGGACCTAACTTTTCCGCAGACGAAATTCTCCGCTTGGCAGCCTCGCTGGATCAGACATCACAGCATGTGCTGGCGGACGCGGTAGTCAGTCACGCGCGAGCGCGCGACTTGGAGTTGACCCTGCCCTCTGAAGTCGATGAGAAACCCGGTTCCGGCATCACAGGCATGGTTAACGGCAACCTGGTTGTTGTTGGCAGCCACGCATACGTTCGTGAAAGAGTTCAGATGGCTGCATGGACCCCTCACTTCATCAAGCGCATGGGTTACGAAGGTGCCACAGGAGTCTTCGTGGGCATCAACGGCAAGATAGCCGGAGCCATGCTCTTAGCAGATGAAATCAGGCCCGAGTCGGCGCGGGCACTTCGCCTTCTGCGCAAGGCCGGGATTGAACGGATCGTCATGCTCACCGGCGACTGTCGTGAGGTAGCAGAACCAATCGGCGAAATCCTGGGGGTGGATGAAGTCCTGGCTGAGCAAACGCCTGCTGGCAAATTGGAAGCGATAAAGCGTTCGTTGAAATATGGTCCGACGATCATGGTCGGAGATGGAGTGAATGACGCTCCAGCCCTTGCAGTGGCCGATGTCGGGGTTGCCATGGGAGCGCGTGGTGCGGCCGCCTCATCTGAGGCCGCCGGTATCGTGCTCTTGATCGACCGACTGGACCGGGTCGCCGAAGCATTGCACTTCGCCAAGCGCACTCGGGCGATTGCAGTGCAAAGTGTCCTGGCGGGCATGGGATTATCAATGATAGGCATGCTCGTCGCTGCGCTTGGGTTCCTGCCCCCAATTGCTGGCGCTCTCTTCCAGGAGGCTATCGATGTAACAGTGATTGTGAACGCTCTTAGGGTGTTGAGAATACCACCTCTGCGTAGAGGCCAAGGCGTGCTTGAGATCAATGAAGCGAATCGCCTCAGGACCGAACATGTGGAGTTGGCATCTCTCATTGACCGAATTCGTACCTCAGCCGACAGCCTCTCGACGGCCGCTATCGCCAAAATTCGCACCGACCTGGTCGAGCTCGACGCACTCTTACGTGAACGCTTGCTGCCACATGAACGACAGGACGAGGCAAAGGTCTATCCAGCAGTCGCCCATATAATCGGTGGCGAAGACCCAATGGCGATGATGAGCCGAGCGCACCGAGAAATCATCCGACTGTCGACTTTGTTCCATCGCATGATAAAGGACTTGCCGCCAGAAGGCCCCGATGCTCGCTTGATACTTGAATTCCAGCGTGTTCTTTATGGTCTCGACGCGATCCTGAGGCTGCACTTTGCCCAGGAGGAGGAGACCTACCATAGCCTCGCGGATACCGCCTGACGCAACCCAATCAATATGGTCTGTAGCCGGGGGATGTACAAGGTCTCCCCGTATTTATCCTCTCTTCATCCCAGCCAACCTGTCAGCCAACCGCGCCGTCCTTAGGTGCGTGTACCGCGCCAGCATCTGAAGCGTCTTGTGTCCGGTGATGGCCTTGATCTCCATGACGTCCAGGTCAGTGTGCTCGAAGAAACGGCTGGTGGCCTCGTGACGCAGGTCATGGAAACGGAGGTCTTCGAGCTTGGCCTTTCTGCAAGCAATCCTCATGGCCGTCGTGATCTGTTGCTCGGTGAGGCCGAACACCGACCTCTGATCGATGCTTCGCGGTTGCTCGCGAAGGATGGCCAGCGCGGTGGGGCCGAGCGGGACCGTGCGGGGTTCGTTGTTCTTCGTTTCCGGCAAGACCACATGGCGGCCTCCCAGGCTGACGTATTTCCATTCAAGCACCGCGATCTCCTTCCGACGCATGGCTGTTTCCAGCGCGAATTGGATGACCGGCCTGAATCGCGGCGACGCGGCCTCCTGCAAGCGCTCCTCTTCGCCCTCCTCAAGGCGTCGATCGCGGCCCTTGCCGGGCCTGGGCTTGGCGGCCAATGACACAGGGTTTTGCAGGCTTTCCATGCCCCAGTCCGAGCGGGCATAGTTGAAGAGCTTGGAGAGCACGGCGAAATCCAGACGGATGGTGTTGCCGCTTACGCCCTCAGCTTCCCGCTCCCGCCGGAAGTCGGCAATGTCTTTGGCCCGGATGGTGGCCATGATCCGGTGGGCGAGGGGCCTCCTTTGGATGAATCGGGCGCGGTCAATCTCCCGCTTGGGATTTTTCAGGCGCGGGACGTACTCTTCGATGTAGCGATCGAGGCACTCGCTCAGCGTGTATTGCTCGGCCTCCTTGGCGGATACAAAGAGGCTTCTGTTCATGTTGGTCTCGACGTCCTTGGCCCAGGCTTCCGCCTCAGCCTTGGTGTCGAAGGTCTTGCAGGTGGTGGGGTAGCCTCTTTTGCGGATTCTGGCCTCCCACTGGAAGGGGCCGCGTTTGCGCAGTGTCGCCATGTCTCGCTCCGTTTTGCTCCACTCTTCTCGGCAACAGGTGGAGCAAAATTGGAGCAAAAAGTCAAACAGGCCGATTTTCCGCCTTGGGAAATCGGCCTGTTTCATGTCTAACATATTGAAATCATGGTGCCCGAGGCCGGACTCGAACCGGCACGACCCTTTCGGATCAAGGGATTTTAAGT
>NZ_AUBQ01000024.1 GCF_000429325.1 Fundidesulfovibrio putealis DSM 16056 | reverse complement strand
ACCTTCAACGTCGAGCTCATCGCCCCCATCGCCATGGAGACCGGTCTGCGCTTCGCCATCCGCGAAGGCGGCCGCACCGTCGGCGCCGGTGTCGTGACCGAGATCATGGAGTAACATCACAATGCGCCTCAACATCATCTTGCAGTGCACCGAGTGCAAGCGCAAGAATTACGCGACCGAGAAGAACAAGAAAAATACGACCGGCCGCCTTGAAGTGAAGAAGTACTGCCCCTGGGATAAGAGGCATACGGTTCACCGCGAAGCGAAATAGGTTGTAACGCAGGGCAGTAGCTCCAACGGTAGAGCATCGGACTCCAAATCCGAGGGCTGGGGGTTCGAATCCCTCCTGCCCTGCCATATTTCTGGTAGGAACACATGTCCACGAAGAAGGTAAAATCCGGCGAAGCGGCGGAGGTTGAAAACTCCGCCGCGTCGTCGGTCAAGGGCAAGGTCGAAGAATTCAAAGAGTTCCTCGAGCTGTCCAAGGTTGAAATCAAGAAGGTCACCTGGCCGACCCGCAAGGAAACAATGGTGACTTCGGTTGCCGTGCTGATCCTGGTGGTCGTCATGACCATCTTCCTCGGCGTAGTGGACCTGGGTCTTTCCAAACTCATCCAGTTCGTGTTGTCATGACCGAGAAAACTATCGACATCCCTCTCCCGGACGGTCCGGCCAAAGCCAGATGGTTCATCGTCCATACCTACTCGGGTTTCGAGAACAGGGTGGAGCAGACCATACGCGAGATGATGCGTACCGGTCAGGACGAAGGGGCGATCGAAGAGGTCGTGGTACCCACCGAAAAGGTGATCGAACTGGTCAAGGGCGAGAAAAGAACCTCAACCAGAAAGTTTTATCCGGGCTACGTGATGATCAAGATGGTCATGCACGACAAATCCTGGCACCTGGTGCAGGAAATACCCCGGGTTACCGGGTTCGTTGGCGGAAAGAACCGCCCGACCCCAATGCGCGATTCCGAAGCCGAGCGCGTGCTCTCCCTGATGGAAAGCCGCCAGGAACAGCCCCGTCCCAAGTTCAATTTCGACCGAGGGGACGAGGTTCGGGTCATAGACGGCCCGTTCGGCGGGTTCAACGCCCAGGTCGAGGACGTGAACTACGACAAGGGTAAGCTCAAGGTCTCCGTGTCCATCTTCGGCCGCCAGACCCCCGTCGAGCTCGACTTCGTACAGGTGACCAAAAACTAGGCGGACCCCCGGTCCGGTGACCGCTTAAAGGACGACACTACCATGGCTAAGAAGGAAGTCGCGAAAATCAAGCTGCAACTCCCGGCAGGCAAGGCTAACCCCTCGCCCCCGGTCGGCCCCGCACTGGGCCAGCACGGCGTCAACATCATGGAGTTCTGCAAGGCCTACAACGCCAAGACGCAGGACCAGATCGGCATGACCATCCCCGTGGTCATCACCGTTTACGCCGACCGCTCCTTCAGCTTCATCACCAAGACCCCGCCCGCCTCCGTGCTGCTGGTCAAAGCCGCCAAGGTCGAGAAGGGCTCCGGTGAGCCCAACAAGAACAAGGTCGGCAAGGTGACGCGCGCCCAGATCGAAGAAATCGCCAAGCTCAAGATGCAGGATATGACCGCCAAGGACCTCGACGCCGCCATGAAGACCATCATGGGTACGGCCCGCAGCATGGGTCTGGACGTGGTGAGCTAAAGGAACTATCGCCATGCCCAAACACGGAAAGAAATTTCGCAGCGCTGTTGAAGGTGTCGACCAGACCGTCAAGTTCGATCTGGAAGAAGCCGTGACCATGGCCATCAAGGCCGGTCCCGCCAAGTTCGACGAAACCGTCGATGTGGCCCTGTGCCTTGGCGTCGACCCCAAGTACTCCGACCAGATGGTGCGCGGCGCCGTCTCCCTGCCCCACGGCCTGGGCAAGACCGTCCGCGTGGCCGTTTTCTGCAAGGGCGACAAGGTCGCCGAGGCCAAGGCCGCCGGAGCCGACATCGTCGGCGCCGAGGACCTGGTCGAACAGATCCAGGGCGGCATGCTGGACTTCGACAAGGCCGTCGCCACCCCGGACATGATGGCTCTGGTCGGCAAGATCGGCCGCGTGCTGGGACCCCGTGGTCTTATGCCCAACGCCAAGACCGGCACCGTCACCATGAACGTGACCGAAGCCGTCACCGAGCTGAAGGCCGGACGCGTGGAGTTCAAGGTCGACAAGGCGGGCGTGCTGCATGCCCCCCTCGGCAAGAAGAGCTTCGGCCCCGAGAAGATCCTCGAGAACTTCAAGGTTCTTCTGGATACCGTGATCCGCATGAAGCCCAGTGCCGCCAAGGGCACCTACATGAAAGCCATGGCGGTTTCCACCACCATGGGCCCCGGCTTCAAGATCGATCCCGGCACCGTCAAGAAGTTCCTGGAAGGCTAAACGATTCAGTTCGTATTTTCGGAAGCAGGTCAAAGAAAGCGGGTGGGGTCGTACCCCTTAATTTCCCGCCGAGACAGGTCGCTTTGGCTTGCTTCCACCCTATAACCCTGGAGGAGGCAGACCTTGCAGACTCGCGAACAGAAAGCCGAGATCATTGAGAAGCTCAAGGATCGGGCCGGACGTGCGAGCATTGCCGTGGTCACCGATTTCAAGGGCTTGACGGTGGAAGAAGTGACTAACCTGAGAGTCAAACTCCGAGAGCAAGGAGTTGATTATCAGGTTGTCAAGAACACCCTGGCCCGGATCGCGTTGACAGACGGCCCGCACGACACAATCAAGGACCGCTTTAAGGAACAATGCGCAGTCGCTTTCGGGTACGAAGACCCCGTGGCTGCCGCCAAAGCCCTGGTTGACTACGCCAAGGTAAACAAGAAGTTCGTCATCCGCTTTGCCTGCCTCGGCGGCAAGGTGATCGACGAAGCCGGAGTCAAGGCTCTGTCCACGCTGCCCAGCAAGCCTCAGCTGCTGGCCCAGGTGCTCGGAACCATGAACGCCGTGCCCACCAACTTCGTGTCCGTCCTGGCAAACGTCATGCGTGGCGTGCTCAACGTGCTGACGGCCCTGAAAGACAAAAAAGAAGCCGCTTAAGCCAAAGCGTACTGAAGGAGAAGACTACATGTCCGAGATCACCAAAGAGCAGGTTGTCGATTTCATTTCCAATATGACCGTCCTCGAGCTTTCCCAGTTCATCAAGGAGCTGGAAGAGAAGTTCGGCGTTTCCGCTGCCGCCCCCATGGCCGCCATGCCCATGATGGCCATGCCTGGCGAAGCCGCCGCCGAAGTCGAAGAGAAGACCGAGTTCGACGTCATCCTGACCGGTTCCGGCAGCAACAAGATCAACGTCATCAAAGTGGTGCGCGCCCTCACCGGCCTCGGCCTCAAGGAAGCCAAGGACAAGGTTGACACCCTGCCTTCCGCCATCAAGGAAGCCGTGTCCAAGTCCGACGCTGAAGATGCCAAGAAGCAGCTCGAGGAAGCCGGAGCCACTTGCGAAGTTAAGTAATTTGTCGCATAGTGCCTAAACAACACTGAAAGAGCGCACCCCCCGAGTAGGGGGGAGTGCGCTCTTTCGCGCTTTCATTTGCAATCCCGTAAATCTCCAATGATTTGAACGGGTTGACATATAGGGCGATGAGGCCCAGGCCAGCCCGGCGATAAGCCCGGGAAACCAATGTGAAGGCCGCCTGCTACCCCGGCGGATCAACACCACTTCTCTTCGAGGGAACAATGGCCCAGCTGATCAAGAGTTTCGGCAAGGTCGACGACTCCGTCACCATACCCCACCTTCTTAACCTGCAGGTCGATTCCTACGAGTTGTTCCTGCAGCGTGACGTTCCCCCCGCGTCCCGCGCCGACGCCGGACTCGAGGGCGTTTTCCGTTCCGTCTTCCCCATTGAGGATTTCAACAAGACCGCCAGCCTCGAGTACGTCAACTACGAGATCGGCGAACCCAAATACGATGTGCCCGAGTGCATCTCCAAAGGCCTGACGCTTGAAGCACCGCTTCGCATCAAGGTCCGTCTCGTCGTGTACGACGTGGACGAGGAGACCGAGAACCGCACCATCCGCGACATCAAGGAGCAGGTGATCTATTTCGGCACCGTTCCCCTGATGACCGAGAAGGGCACCTTCGTCATCAACGGCACCGAGCGGGTTATCGTCAACCAGCTCCAGCGTTCCCCCGGCATCATCTTCGAGCATGATTCCGGCAAGACCCACACCTCGCGCAAGGTGCTCTATTCCTGCCGCATCATCCCCATGCGCGGGTCCTGGCTCGACTTCGACTACGACCACAAGGACATCCTGTATGTGCGCATCGACCGCCGCCGGAAGATGCCCGCCACCATCCTCATGAAGGCCATGGGGATGTCCAAGACCGATATTCTGACCTACTTCTACGACATCGAGACCTACTATCTCGAGGGATCGAAGGTTTTCCGCGAGGTCAAGCCGCAGTACTACCGCAAGGAAAAGGCTTGGGGCGACGTCGTCGATGCTGACGGCAAGGTCATCGTGGCCCTGGACAAGGACATCACCAAGCGCGCCTGGCGCCTGATGCTTGAAGCAGGCATCGACCGCATCGAGGTGAACCCCGCCTCCATGCTCGGCCTGTTCGTGTCCCAGGAGTACGTGGACAAGGAGACCGGAGAGGTCATCGCCGAGCCCGGCGACGAGATGACGGAAGCCCTGATCGAGCGCCTGCGCGATCTGGGCGTCTCCAGCATCCCGACCCTGTTCACTAGGGGCATGGACGTGTCCAGCTCGCTGCGCGACACCCTGATGCTGGACAAGACTCCGGACCAGAGCACCGCCCAGGTGGAGATCTATCGCCGCCTGCGCCCCAGCTCCCCTCCGACTCCGGAGATCGCGGCCAACTTCTTCGAGAACCTGTTCCGCAATTCGGACTACTACGACCTCTCGCCCGTCGGTCGCTACAAGCTGAACTCGCGCCTTCGCGTGAGCGAGCCGCTTGATTTCAGGACCCTGTCCAACGACGACATCCTGAAGGCCATCAAACACCTGATGTTCCTGAAGGATTCGCATGGTCCCGCCGACGACATCGACCACCTCGGCAACCGCCGCGTGCGTCCCGTGGGCGAGCTGGTCGAGAACCAGTACCGCATCGGCCTCGTGCGCATGGAGCGCGCCATCAAGGAGCGCATGAGCCTCCAGGAAGTGGCCACGCTCATGCCCCACGACCTGATCAACCCCAAGCCGGTTGCGGCGGTCCTCAAGGAGTTCTTCGGAACCTCCCAGCTCTCGCAGTTCATGGACCAGACCAACCCGCTTTCCGAGGTCACCCACAAGCGCCGTCTTTCCGCGCTGGGACCCGGCGGCCTGACCCGCGAGCGCGCAGGCTTCGAAGTCCGCGACGTGCACACCTCGCACTACGGACGCATCTGCCCCATCGAAACGCCTGAAGGTCCGAACATCGGCCTTATCGTCTCGCTGACCACGTATTCCAAGGTCAACGACTTCGGCTTCATCGAGACCCCGTACCGCGTGGTCAAGGAAGGCCATGTCACGGACGAAGTCGTGTACATGGACGCCACCCGCGAGATCGACGAGATCGTGGCGGCGGCCAGTACCCCGCTCAGCGCCAACAACGACTTCATCACGCCGTTCATTTCCGGACGCGTGCGCGGCGACCTGACCTCGGTTCCCATCGAGCAGGTCACCCTGATGGACATCTCGCCCAGCCAGATCGTGTCGGTGTCTGCGGCGCTCATTCCCTTCCTGGAGCACGACGACGCCAACCGCGCGCTCATGGGATCGAACATGATGCGCCAGGCCGTGCCCCTCATCCGCTGCGACCAGCCCCTGGTCGGCACCGGCATGGAAGGCGCGGTGGCCAAGGACTCCGGGTCGTGCATCATCGCCGAGCAGAACGGCGTGGTCCACTACGCCGACGCCGAGCGCATCATCGTGCGCTACGAGAACGGCACGTCGCCTGAGACCGGCGGGGTCAAGGCCTATGAGATGCTCAAGTTCCACAAGTCCAACCAGAGCACCTGTTTCGGGCAGCAGCCCCGCGTGCTGGTCGGGCAGAAGATAAAGAAGGGCGACGTCCTGGCGGACGGCCCCGGCATCCGCGACGGCGAACTTGCCCTGGGCAAGAACCTGCTGGTCGCCTTCATGCCCTGGTGCGGCTACAACTTCGAGGACTCCATCCTCATCTCCGAGCGCGTGGTGAAGGAAGACGTCTTCACCTCCATGCACATCGAGGAGTTCGAGGTCGTCGCTCGTGACACCAAGCTGGGTCCTGAAGAGATCACGCGGGACATCCCCAACGTCGGCGAGGAGATGCTGAAAAACCTCGACGACTGCGGCATCATCCGCATCGGCGCCAAGGTAAAGCCTGAAGACATCCTGGTGGGCAAGATCACTCCCAAGGGCGAGACGCAGCTCACGCCTGAGGAGAAGCTCCTGCGCGCCATCTTCGGCGACAAGGCCCGCGACGTGAAGAACACCTCCCTGAAGGTTCCGCCCGGAATCGAGGGCACGGTCATCGACGTGCGCGTGTTCAACCGCCGCTCCGGCGACAAGGACGACCGCACCAAGCAGATCGAGGACGCCGAGCTGCACAAGATCGACGTCAAGGAGTCCCAGCACATCTCTGGCATCACCAGCCAGGCGCGCGGCAAGATCTGGGAGCTTGTCCAGGGCAAGACCATCGGTCAGACCCTCATGGGCAAGAAGAAGGGCGAGGTTCTGGTCGAGGCCGGACACGCCATCAAGCCCGAGATCTTCGAGACCCTGCCGGTCAAGAAGCTGGCCAACCTGTTCACTTCCCGCGAGCTGAACGACGGAGTCTCGGACATCCTGGCCTCCTACGACAGCCAGGTGCAGTTCGTGAAGGACCTCTACGAGTCCAAGCGCGGCAAGGCTGTCGAGGGCGACGATCTGCCCCCGGGCGTGATCAAGATGGTCAAGGTGTACGTGGCCGTGAAGCGCAAGCTTCAGGTGGGCGACAAGATGGCCGGACGCCACGGCAACAAGGGCGTCGTGTCCTGCATCCTGCCCGCCGAGGACATGCCGTTCTTCACCGACGGCACCCCCATGGACATCGTGCTGAACCCCCTGGGCGTGCCTTCGCGAATGAACATCGGCCAGATCATGGAGACCCACCTTGGGTGGGCCGCCAAGGAACTCGGCAACCAGCTGGTCCTCAAGGTCAACGAAGAGATCAACGCCCTGCGCGCCACCGTCAAGGCCATCTACGAATGCGATTGCACCACCAAGCTGGTGGACGAGATGGACGACGAGGAGCTCATCAAGGCGGTCAAGAAGCAGCACGGCGGCATCATCTGCAAGACGCCCGTGTTCGACGGAGCCAGCGAAGAGGAAATCTGGAGCTTGCTGCGCAAGGCCGGACTCCCCGACGACGGCAAGGCCGTGCTCTATGACGGTCGCACCGGCGAGCGTTTCCACCGTCCGGTCACGGTCGGCGTGATGTATATGCTGAAGCTGCACCACCTGGTCGACGAGAAGATCCACGCCCGTTCCACGGGCCCATACTCGCTGGTCACGCAGCAGCCCCTGGGCGGCAAGGCCCAGTTCGGCGGACAGCGTCTGGGCGAGATGGAAGTCTGGGCCTTGGAAGCCTACGGCGCTTCGTACCTCCTGCAGGAGTTCCTCACCGTCAAATCCGACGACGTGGGCGGACGCGTGAAGATGTACGAGAAGATCGTCAAGGGCGACAACTTCCTGGAAGCCGGGCTGCCCGAGTCCTTCAACGTTCTGGTCAAGGAGCTCATGAGCCTTGGTCTGGATGTGGACCTCTTGCA
Organism: Fundidesulfovibrio putealis DSM 16056; assembly: GCF_000429325.1. NCBI lineage: Bacteria > Pseudomonadati > Thermodesulfobacteriota > Desulfovibrionia > Desulfovibrionales > Desulfovibrionaceae > Fundidesulfovibrio > Fundidesulfovibrio putealis. The sequence continues at coordinate 10,185 of NZ_AUBQ01000024.1, read as the reverse complement.
GGAAGAGAAGAAGGTCAAGCCCGCCCGCCGCTAAGGCGGACGGCCTGAATGAAGAAAGGTCCGGGCCGGACCAGAGTCCGGCCCGGTAACGATAGATTACGAGATTGACGGGACAACCCGACAACCACACGAGGGTAACCATGTCCTTGGACGACCTGTTCAGCCTGAGGGGCACTGCGGCCACGCAGATTTCCAGCCGTACTCTCAAGGCCATCAAAATCTCCATCGCTTCGCCCGAGAAGATCCGGGAATGGAGCTTTGGCGAAGTCAAGAAGCCCGAGACCATCAACTACCGCACCTTCAAACCGGAGCGGGACGGCCTCTTTTGCGCCAAGATATTCGGACCTGTTAAGGACTACGAGTGCAACTGCGGCAAGTACAAGCGCATGAAGCACCGTGGCATCGTGTGCGAGAAGTGCGGCGTGGAGGTCATCGCCTCCAAGGTCCGCCGCGAGCGCATGGGCCACATCGAACTGGCCGCTCCCGTGGCCCACATCTGGTTTCTGAAGACCCTGCCTTCCAAGATCGGCACCCTGCTCGACATGACCATGGTGGATCTTGAGAAGGTTCTGTACTTCGATTCCTACGTGGTCATGGACCCCAAGGAGACCAACCTGACCCGCCTTCAGGTCATCTCCGAGGACCAGTACCTGCAGATCATCGACCATTATGGCGAAGACGCCGTCACTGTGGGCATGGGCGCGGAAGTCGTTCGCGGCTTCCTGGAAGAGATCGACATGCTCAAGCTGCGCACCGAACTGCGTGAGGAATCCCTCACCACCCGGTCGCAGACCAAGAAAAAGAAGATCATCAAGCGCTTGAAGATCGTCGAGGCGTTCCTGGAGAGCGGCAACAAGCCCGAGTGGATGGTCATGGAAGTCGTGCCCGTCATCCCGCCCGAGCTTCGCCCCCTGGTTCCCCTGGACGGCGGACGCTTCGCCACCTCGGACCTGAACGACCTGTACCGCCGCGTCATCAACCGCAACAACCGCCTCAAGCGGCTGTTGGAGCTGGGCGCGCCGGACATCATCATCCGCAACGAGAAGCGCATGCTTCAGGAAGCGGTTGACGCCCTGTTCGACAACGGTCGTCGCGGTCGCGCCATCACCGGCACCAACGGTCGCCCCCTGAAGTCCCTCTCGGACATGATCAAGGGCAAGCAGGGCCGTTTCCGCCAGAACCTTCTGGGCAAGCGCGTCGACTACTCGGGCCGTTCGGTCATCGTGGTCGGTCCCAAGCTGAAGCTCCACCAGTGCGGCCTTCCCAAGAAGATGGCCCTGGAACTCTTCAAGCCCTTCATCTACGCGAAGCTTGAGGAGAGGGGACTGGCCACCACCATCAAGACCGCCAAGAAGATGGTGGAGCGCGAAGAGCTGGTGGTGTGGGACATCCTCGAAGATGTGGTGCGCGAGTACCCCATCATGCTGAACCGCGCCCCCACGCTGCACCGCCTGGGCATCCAGTCCTTCGAGCCGCAGCTCGTTGAAGGCAAGGCCATCCAGCTTCACCCGCTGGTCTGCGCCGCCTACAACGCGGACTTCGACGGCGACCAGATGGCCGTGCACGTTCCCTTGTCGCTGGAGGCGCAGATCGAATGCCGCGTGCTCATGATGAGCACCAACAACATTCTGTCCCCGGCCAACGGCAACCCCATCATCGTCCCCTCGCAGGACATCGTGCTCGGGCTCTACTACCTGACCGTGGAGCGCTCCTTCCAGATGGGCGAGGGCAAGGTTTTCGCCAACCCCATGGAGTGCATCACCGCTCACCACGCCGGAATCGTGCACCTGCACGCCCGCGTGAAGGTGCGCATGAACGGCCAGCTGGTGCTCACCAGCCCCGGCCGCATCATGGTCGGCGAGCTTCTGCCTGAGAACGTGCCCTTCGAACTGGTGAACTGCGTGCTCAACAAGAAGTCCATCGGACGCCTTGTGAGCGAGGTCTACCGTATGGCCGGAACCAAGGCCACGGTCCTCCTGTGCGACCACCTGAAGGACCTTGGCTTCGAATACGCCACCCGCGCCGGCGTCTCCATCGCCGTGCAGGACCTGACCATTCCCCGCCGCAAGGCCGAGATCCTGACCAAGTCCACCAACGAAGTGGACGAGATCGAGCAGCAGTACGCCGAAGGCATCATCACCCGCACGGAGAAGTACAACAAGGTCGTCGACGTGTGGACCAAAGCCACCAACGACGTGGCCTCCGAGATGATGCGCGACATCTCCACCGATCTCATGGTGGACCCCGTGACCGGCAAGGAGGAGCGCAACACCTCCTTCAACGCCATCTTCATGATGACGCACTCCGGTTCCCGAGGCAACCCGGACCAGATGCGCCAGCTCGCGGGCATGCGCGGCCTGATGGCCAAGCCTTCCGGCGAAATCATCGAGACGCCCATCACCTCGAACTTCCGCGAGGGCCTCTCGGTGGCGCAGTACTTCATCTCGACGCACGGCGCTCGTAAGGGCCTGGCCGACACGGCGCTCAAGACCGCCAACTCCGGCTACCTTACCCGCCGTCTGGTCGACGTGGTGCAGGACGTCATCATCACCGAGATCGACTGCGGCACGGTTGACGGCCTGGAGATCAAGCACTTCGAGAAGTCGGGCGAGATCAAGCAGCGCCTGGCCGAGCGCGCCCTTGGCCGCGTGACCATGTTCGACGTGTTCGATCCCGACACCTATGAGGTGCTCATCCCGGCCAACACCATCGTGGATGAGTTCTGGGCCCAGAAGATCGAGGACCTCGGCCTGCCCAACCTGACCATCCGCTCCACGCTGACCTGTCAGTCCGGGCATGGCGTCTGCGCCATGTGTTACGGGCGCGACCTGGCGCGCGGGCATCTGGTCAACGTGGGCGAGACCGTGGGCATCATCGCCGCCCAGTCCATCGGCGAGCCCGGCACGCAGCTGACCATGCGCACGTTCCACATCGGCGGCACCGCAGCGCGCGAAATCGAAAAATCCTCGATTCCCGCGCAGCACGTCGGCACCGTGGTGCTGCATCGCATCAAGCTGGTCAGGAACCAGGAGGGCATCGCCATTGTCCTGGGCAAGTCCGGTCAGGTGTCCATCGTGGACGAGCAGGGACGCGAGCGTGAGAAGTACTCGCTGCCTTCCGGCGCGCGCCTGAACGTCACCGACGGCCAGACGGTCAAGAAGGATCACATTCTCGCCGAATGGGACCCCTTCAACGAGCCCTTCGTCACCGACGTCGAGGGCGTGGTCAAGTTCACCGACATCATCGAAGGCAAGACCTATCAGGAAAAGGTGGACGACACGACCAAGCGCGCCACCCAGACCATCATCGAATACCGCACCACGCCGTATCGCCCGACCATCACCGTGGTGGGACCCGACGGGCAGGCCAAGATCCGCCCCGGCACCAACAGCGCTGCGGTGTTCCAGATGCCCGTGGGCGCCATCATCATGATCCGCGACGGCGAGAACGTGCAGGCCGGCGACGTGATCGCACGCAAGCCCCGCGAATCCTCGAAGACCAAGGACATCGTGGGTGGTCTCCCCCGCGTGGCCGAGCTCTTCGAGGTGCGCAAGCCCAAGGACCTCGCGGTCGTCTCCGAAATCGACGGCATCGTGGCCTTCGGTTCGGAAACCAAGGGCAAGCGCAAGGTCATCGTCACTCCGGAGACGGGCGACGCCAAGGAATACCTGGTGCCGCGCGGCAAGCACATCACTGCGCAGGAAGGCGACTACGTGGAGGCGGGCGAGTCCCTCACCGAGGGCAACCCCGAGCTGCACGACATCCTGAAGATCAAGGGCGAGAAGACCCTTGCGCGCTACCTGGTGGAAGAAATCCAGGACGTGTACCGCTTCCAGGGCGTGGCCATCAACGATAAGCACATCGAGATCATCGTCCGCCAGATGCTTCGGAAGGTCTCCGTCATCGACTCCGGAGAGACCAACTTCCTCATCGGGGAGCAGGTGGACAAGGCCAAGTTCATGGAAGAGAACGCCCGCGCCACCAGGGAGGGCCTCAAGCCCGCCGTGGCCGAGCCGCTGGTCCTTGGCATCACTCAGGCCAGCTTGACCACGGACTCCTTCATCTCGGCGGCCTCCTTCCAGGAGACCACCAAGGTGCTCACCGAGGCCTCCCTCATGGGTAAGGAAGACCAGCTGCGCGGTCTCAAGGAGAACGTCATCGTGGGCCGCCTCATCCCGGCCGGTACCGGCTATCGCCGCTACATGGAAGCCGAGATCGAAGTGCCCGACCAGCCCGAACGTCCCGACAAGTTCCTGGACGAGATGGAAGAGAGCTCCCTGCTGCTCGACTAGTAGGCTGGCGCAACAGACAAACGAAAAAGGGCGGCCCCGTGAGGGGTCGCCCTTTTATTGTGCCTGTGCAGGGGAGGGCAGCAGTCACTGAACAGGGACGACGATGCGGAATTGCGCTCCATGTTCTCCACTGTAATACAACGTTCCCTTTAACTGCTGGATCAGAGAGCTCACCAGCCGCATTCCCAAGGTCGACTCACTTTCAAAATCATAGGATTCTGGCAACCCTGGCCCGTTATCGCTTACGATGAGCTCAGCAAGTCTTGATTCAATACGGTGAAAGGTTATGCTTAAATGGTTGTCTTCCGGGTTTTTGAAGGCGTGCTTGAAAGCGTTCATTGTCAGCTCGTTCACGATAAGTCCAAATGGGATGGCCCTGTCGATGTTCATCATTATGTTTTGAATCTTGATGTCCATTGAACCTGTAAAGCCGTCTCTTCCAAAAGCGATAGAAATTTTATTGATTAGATTCGGTATGTACTCAGCCGTGTCAACAAAACCGACGCTGTTAGACTTGTATAGATGTTCATGGACTAAGGCGATTGTTCGTATGCGTTCGCAAGTCTGTAAAAGTGTGTTGCTGGCTTTATCGTCCGTGCACGTGTAGTTTTGAAGGCTTATAAGACTCATTATTATTTGAAGATTGTTTTTTACACGGTGATGGATTTCTTTCAGCATGACTTCTTTCTCTGATAGTGCATGCAAAAGTTGCGATTCAATGTTTTTGTAGTCAGTGACGTCGATGTCAACCCCAAGAATTCCGATTATATTGTTGTTGTCTACTATGGGGCCAATGTAGCTTTCAAATAGTCTGTATTCTCCATTCGGAAGATAGAGCCTGTGCTGTGTTGTAGTTGATTTTCCAAACAGGGCTTTAGCTCTGTATTGCGTCCAGTTTTGCAAAGTTGTGGCTTGATCCGTGTCCTGATTGATTGGGTGGTCAAGAATTTCTTCAGTAATACTTTTGCACGTCGGGCTTTGATAGATGACGGTTCCGTTAATGTCGTGCGCACATACCTTGACCGGAAGGTTTTTCAGCACTGATCCCAGGAGGATATCACGTTGCGAAAGTGCGGCATCTGCGCGCGCGGCTGCCGATATGGAACGGTTGGAACTGTACGCGAGAAGGACGATAAGGGCGGCCCCGGATAGTGTCAGCAGCCCCAGGACGACTGATTTGCTGGCCCATCCGGTGAGCACCGCGTCCGTTGAATCTGAGAGGGCAAGTATGAGGCTGTCAGGTGCGTTCATTTGCCGTAAGGTGACGAAACGTTCCTCACCATCGAGGGTGGCTTTGACACGGTAGTGCGCTACGTGTTCGCCCGAAGCGAGAAATCCTTCAGTGATCGGGAAACCCTTCAGCGATTTTCCGGTGGAGTTGGAATCTTCAGGAATTCTCGATCGGATTATGTAATCCTTGCCAAACAGAACGACGGAACCATTGGGGCCGGGAAGCGCGGCAAGAAGCGTGTTCGTAACGAATTCAGGGCGGATGGCTATGCCGATAACAGCGCGCAGAGAGTCGTCTGGCCCACGAAGAGCGCGCGAAATCACCATGACGCGCTTCTTGGTGGCGGTGTCGAAGGGTTCGGAAATATACAGACGACTGCCTGAATTTTGGGCGTGGTGATCGTAATAGGAACGGGTGTCGACATTTACCCCTAGGGCGTTGGGGTCTGTTGCAGAAATGATGACGCCGCTCTTGTCGACGATGACAATAGATATGGCGTCAGGGATGAGGGGGAGCAGGAAACGAATTCTTTGAAGGATGGCTGGGCTGTCCAGGGGGGAGGCGTCGCACTCGTCCGCAATCTGTCCCAGAAAACGCTCGACGATGGTGAAACTCGACGCGAGGTTGGATTCTGCGACTCTGGCCAGGGCGTCTCGCTTGGTTTGCGCTTCACGCAAAGTGGTCAGGTAGTCGCTCCAGGCGCTCCAGAGCGTCAGACTGCACAGGATCGCAACGGCCCCAAAGCAGATGAGCCAGGAACTTCGTCCCGCAAGGTTTGAGATTCTCGATGTCACAGCCGCTCCCTTTCCTGTTGGTGTTCGGGTGGCCGAGCACGGAGACGTATCGGCTGCGGCAAAAATCAGATGATTTATTGGGTATGGGCCATGCTGAAAATTTGCAAGGGTAATCTTGCTGGTGATTTTGGTGCATGCAAATTCCGGATTTTTCTGCTATTAACAACTGGAAGGGCTCTCGGGCGAAACTAATCCCAGAAAAGGCTTGCCAAGCTCTGCGCACGTTGCTATCAAGTACCGCTTTCAGCGAGTCGCACGGTTTTACGCGACCCGTGACCGAACGGGAGGGCAGGTCTCTCTGCGCGGTCCAGTGTCGTCGCTTTCTCCCCGGAGCTTCTTGACAGGTCCGGTTTTTTTGTCTACTGCCGTGCGCCTTTGCCAATTTTCAACGAGATATGGAGCGAATCATGCCCACGATAAACCAGCTCATCAACAAAGAGCGGGCAAAGCAGACCAAGCGCAAGAAGACCCCGGCTCTGCAAGCCTGCCCGCAGCGCCGCGGCGTGTGCACCCGCGTGTACACCACCACCCCCAAAAAGCCCAACTCGGCCTTGCGCAAGGTCGCGCGCGTGCGCCTGACCAACGGCATCGAGGTCACCAGCTACATCCCCGGCGAAGGCCACAACCTTCAGGAGCACTCCGTGGTCATGATCCGCGGCGGCCGCGTCAAGGACCTTCCCGGCGTGCGCTACCACATCATCCGTGGCACTCTGGATACCGCTGGCGTCTCAGACCGCCGTCAGAGCCGCTCCAAGTACGGCGCCAAGCGCCCCAAATAAGTTGAGGTATTGAAGCATGCCCCGCAAAGGTCCAGTTACCAAGCGCTCGATTCTGCCCGATCCCGTCTTCGGCAGCGTCCTCGTCAAGAAGTTCATCAACAGGCTCATGCTCGACGGCAAGAAGTCCACTGCCGAAGGCGTGTTCTACACTGCCTGTGACGTGCTGGCCGAAAAGACGCAGGAAGAGGCCCTCAAGGCTTTCGAGCGCGCCATTGCCAACGTGAAGCCCCATATGGAAGTCAAGCCCCGTCGTGTCGGCGGCGCCACTTACCAGGTGCCCATGGAAGTTCGTCCCGAGCGTCAGACCACCCTGGCCATTCGCTGGCTGATCAACAACGCCCGCAAGCGCGGCGAGAAGGGTATGGTCGCGAAGCTCTCCGGTGAGTTGATGGATGCCTTCAACAACCGTGGCGGCGCTGTAAAGAAACGCGAAGACACCCATCGCATGGCCGACGCCAACAAGGCCTTCGCCCATTACCGTTGGTAGGATAGAGGAAGTCAGACGTGTCCAAGATCGTCCCCACAGATCGTCAGCGCAATATCGGCATCATGGCCCATATTGACGCAGGCAAGACCACGACCACCGAGCGCATCCTCTTCTACACCGGCGTCTCGCACAAGATCGGCGAGGTTCACGACGGCAACGCCACCATGGACTGGATGGTCCAGGAGCAGGAACGCGGCATCACCATCACCTCCGCAGCCACGACGTGCTACTGGCGTGATCACCGCATCAACATCATCGACACCCCGGGCCACGTGGACTTCACCATCGAAGTCGAACGTTCCCTGCGCGTGCTTGACGGCGCTGTCGCCGTGTTTGATGCCGTGGCAGGCGTCGAGCCCCAGACGGAAACGGTCTGGCGCCAGGCCGAGCGCTACCGCGTCCCCCGTATGTGTTTCGTCAACAAGATGGACCGCGTGGGCGCAGACTTCTTCCGCTGCGTTGAAATGATGAAGGATCGCCTCGGCGCAAAGGCCGTGCCCCTGCAGATTCCCATGGGCAGCGAGGACGAATTCAAGGGCATCGTCGACCTCATCACCGGCAAGGCCTTCGTGTTCGACGACCTCTCCAAGGGCAAGGAATACAACGTTGTTGATATTCCCGCCGAGCTTCAGGATATCTACGATACCCTGCGCCTGGAAATGCTCGAGGCTGTCGCTGAAGAAGACGAAACGCTCATGGAGAAGTACCTGGGCGGCGAAGAGCTGACCCCCGAGGAGCTGCGTGCCGGCATCCGCAAGGCGGTCATCAACCTCTCGTTCGTGCCCGTGCTCTGCGGCTCCGCCTTCAAGAACAAGGGCGTGCAGCCCCTGCTCGACGCGGTTGTCGACTTCCTGCCTTCTCCCACGGACATCCCCCCCATGGTGGGTATGGACCCCGACGACGAGGAGAAGCAGATCGAGTGCCCTTGCGACGCCACCAAGCCCCTGGCTGCCCTGGCGTTCAAGCTCATGAGCGATCCGTTCATCGGCCACCTGACCTTCCTGCGCATCTACTCCGGCAAGATCGAGTCCGGCATGTTCGTGCTGAACCCGGCCACCGGAAAGAAAGAGCGCATCGGTCGTCTTCTGAAGATGCACGCCAACAAGCGTGAAGACATCAAGGAAGCCCTGGCTGGCGACATCGTTGCTGCGGTCGGCCTGAAGCTCACCTCCACCGGCGAGACCGTGTGTGAAGAGCGCATGCCCGTGGTGCTTGAGTCGCTGAACATCCCGGAGCCGGTCATCGAGGTGGCCATCGAGCCCAAGACCAAGGCTGACCGCGACCTGCTGTCGCAGTCCCTGGCCAAGCTCGCCAAGGAGGACCCCTCCTTCCGCGTCAAGACCGACGACGAGACCAACCAGACCCTGATCGCCGGCATGGGCGAGCTGCACCTGGAAATCATCGTCGACCGCCTCATGCGCGAGTTCAACGTGAACGCCAACGTGGGCGCCCCCCAGGTCGCCTACCGCGAGACCATCACGAAGAACGTCAAGCATGAGAACCGTTACGTCAAGCAGACCGGCGGTCGCGGCCAGTACGCGCACGTGGTCCTTGAAGTCGGTCCCAAGGACGACGGCGGTTATGAGTTCGTCAACTCCATCGTGGGCGGCGTCATTCCCAAGGAATACATCCCTGCGGTTGACAAGGGCATCCAGAATGCCATGAAGACCGGCGTCCTCGCAGGCTTCCCCGTGGTCGACCTGAAGGTCAACCTGACCTTCGGTTCCTTCCACGAGGTGGACTCCTCCGAGCAGGCCTTCTACATCTGCGGTTCCCAGGCCTTCAAAGAAGCCTGTCGCCAGGCCGGACCGGTGCTGCTCGAGCCCATCATGGGCGTCGAAGTGGTCACCCCCGAAGAGTACCTGGGCGACGTGATGGGCGACCTGAACGGCCGCCGCGGACGCGTCTCCAACCTTGAAGGCCGTGGCACCGCCCAGGTCATCAAGTGCGACGTTCCGCTGTCGAACATGTTCGGCTACGCCACGGACCTGCGCTCGCGCACCCAGGGCCGCGCCACCTTTACCATGCAGTTCGACCATTACGAGCAGGTTCCTGCCAGCTTGGCCGAAGAAATCATCAAGAAGAAATAGAGGGACACCATGGGTAAGGCCAAATTCGAGCGCAATAAGCCGCACGTCAACATCGGCACCATCGGTCATATCGACCACGGCAAGACCACGCTGACCGCCGCCATCACCAAGCTTTCGCACCTGCGCGGCTTCGGCGAGTACGTGGCTTTCGACCAGATCGACAAGGCTCCCGAGGAAAAAGAGCGCGGCATCACCATCGCCACCGCTCACGTGGAATACCAGACCGCGAACCGCCACTACGCGCACGTGGACTGCCCCGGCCACGCCGACTACATCAAGAACATGATCACCGGCGCTGCCCAGATGGACGGCGCTATCCTGGTGGTCGCGGCCACCGACGGCCCCATGCCCCAGACCCGTGAGCACATCCTGCTCGCCCGTCAGGTCGGCGTGCCCCACCTGGTGGTGTTCCTGAACAAGGTCGACCTGGTTGACGATCCCGAGCTGCTGGAGCTGGTCGAGCTGGAAGTCCGCGAGCTGCTGACCAAGTACGGCTACCCCGGCGACGACAT
>NZ_AUBQ01000023.1 GCF_000429325.1 Fundidesulfovibrio putealis DSM 16056 | reverse complement strand
GAGCCTGTCCCCCAAACATTTTCCCCGTGCGGGGCGGCACGGCCTTGATTGCCGCTTTTCGCCCGTCGAAATCGCCACAAAACGTCTCTGCGCAGCCCGTCGAGGCGATTTGAGCTACTCATTGCCCTGAAACTGCGCTGATATGCCTGTCAGTTGGCCATCTTACCCACTTGTCGCACCATGCCGGTAGAGTTTGAGCAGATTATGCGTCAGACTCCAGAGTTCAAACTCGCCTTTCACCTTGTCCAGGCCGCGTAGCAGGAAGCGGGTAAGCTTCCGGCAGTCCTTGATCTGGCCGAACACCGCCTCCACGATCTGACCGCGCAGTTTGTAGAGGGCTTTCCCTGCCTTGGTCCTGAGCTTGCGCTCCATCCGTTGCCGCTGGGTCAGGTTCTTCGGCATCCGCCCTCTGGGCGCGGATTCGTCGTCCCCGCGCTGTTTATGGTCCTTCTTCACGGCCACATAGGGGTCAGGAGCGCCGGGCCGGGCCATGTATTCCAGGTTGTTTTCGCTGCAATAGCCCGCATCCGCCAGCAGCTTTCCGGGTTCTTCGCCGATCTCGTACAGGTTGGCCTCGGCCAGTTCCACCATTGGCTTCAATTGCGCAAAATCATTGCAGTCTTGCACCACGTCGCACGCAACTATTATCTGATCCTCGCTCACGGTCGCCTGCGCGTTGTACCCCTGGACGTACCCTTTGCGGGTCTTCATGATCCGGCTTTCCGGGTCCGTCAGGTTGGCTTTGGCCTCCGCTTCGACCTCCGCGCTGACCGGCTTCGGCTTGCGGCCACGCTTGCTTTTGCCGGATTCCTTCTCTTCCCGCTCCCGTTCCTTGAGGGCGTCTTCCTGTTCCCTGGCGGCCTCCCTGGCCTGGGCCTCAAGCTCCGCTTTGGCTCGCCGGATCAGGGCCAGCCGCTCATGTGCGGTGGACACCTTCGGCAGGCCGTCACCGGAGTCGTCGCCGAAACGGGCATCCTCGTCTCTGTCGGTGGATTCAGCCCGCTTGAGCATCGATTCCACCTCGGCGAGCAAGGCCTGCTCCTTGGCCGTGAGCTTTTCCCAGGTCCGGTTCCTGTCCAGAGCGGCATTGGCCGCGACCTTGGTTCCGTCCAAAGCCACGATTCCGACCTTGACCAAGCCAGCTTGTTTGCAAAGAAGGAGAACCTGCAAAAACAGTGGTTTGAGGCATTTGAGGTGCTGGCGGCGGAAAGTGGCAATGGTCCTGAAATCGGGGCGGTTGCCAGCGGCCAGCCAGCGGAAAGCGACATCATCAATCAGGGCCTGGGCGATTTTGCGGCTGGAAGGCACGCCCACGCAGTACGCGTAGAGCAAAACCCGGAGCATCATCTCCGGGCTGAACGCCGCGCCCCCTTGCCCGCTGGGTCTGTAACGGCGCAGGAGGGGCTTGAGGTCCAGATTCGAAACGACATCGGCGAGAAAACGAGCCAGATGCTGCTGGGGGAGCCAGTCGTCAAGATTGGGCGGCAGAAGAAGGAGCTGGTGAGGATCAAACTTGCGGAAGTTGTAGGGCATGCCTCGCTAACCTCATCTTAATGCACCAGGATGATTGGGTTTGTACCAAGATACCGGTTTCGCGGCAAGCGTATTTAATGGCCATTCACGGGACAGGCTCACAAGCCAAGCACGATTCTTCGGCGTATTGAACGACGTATGGCTGTCCACCACATTGAAACAATGGATGGGTACGTAAAATTTTTGCAACAAACCCCACCCGAAGTGGCAGCGTTATTTCGTGATCTATTGATCGGCGTGACCAACTTCTTCCGTGATCCGGAAGCGTTCAGGATTTTTGAGGAGCAGGTCATCCCCAAACTCTTCTCGGGTAAGCCTGCGGGTTCCATTTTGCGCGTCTGGACACCAGGGTGTTCCACCGGCGAGGAAGCTTATTCTCTCGCCATACTTTTCCAAGAGCACATTGAGGCGCTAAAGCAGAGCTACAAGGTACAACTCTTCGCCACGGACATTGACAGCAACGCGATTGCTACGGCCCGAAATGGCGTTTACCCGTCCACCATCGCCGTAGACATCTCGCCGGAACGTTTGCCCCGCTTTTTCTCAACGGAGCCAGACGGGGGCGGGTTGCGTGTCCAAAAGGTCCTTCGCGACATGCTGGTCTTTTCCGAGCAGAACGTGATCAAAGACCCGCCATTCTCCAAACTCGACCTCATCTGTTGCCGCAACCTACTCATCTATTTGAACGGGGACTTGCAAAAGAAACTGGTCCCTCTCTTCCACTATGCATTGAATCCTGGCGGCTATCTGTTCCTGGGGACCTCTGAAACGGTTGGCGAGTTCGGCGACCTGTTTGCAACACTGGACCGGAAACAGAAAATTTATCATCGAAAAGACGTCTTCAACGCCCAGCGATTGCCATTGGCCCAATTCCTTCCATCGCTGGGGGTGGGGGATGCAGGCGCGCCCAAATCAGCGGAAAAGACATCACCCGTCGGGAAACTGCCGCTTCGCGAGTTAACTGAGCAGACACTCTTGAAGCAGTTCGACCCCGTCGCCGCCCTTGTCAACGACAAAGGCGTAATCTTCTATCTTCATGGGCGTTCCGGCTTGTATCTGGAGCTTGCTCCCGGTGAAGTCGGTGCCTTGAACATTCTCAAGATAGCTCGCGAAGGGTTGCAGCGAGACCTAACCACAGCTTTGCATAGAGCAGCTAAGACAAAAGAAATAGTGCAGTGTACAGGTCTCCGCGTTAAAACTAATGGAGACTTTACCACTGTCAATCTGACCATTCGCCCCGTGGCTATGGAAATCGGCGAAGCAGTTGAAACCAACCTATACCTTGTCATTCTTGAGCATGTTACTCCAACTATGCAAGCGCAACATAAGCTTGTCACTCAGGATGCATGCCACGATATAATTGACAATATGCATAGCGACACTCATATAAACGCGCTACAGCAAGAACTGCGCAATAAGGAGGAATATCTCCAGACAGCTCTAGAGGAGCTGGAAACATCAAACGAAGAGCTCAAGTCATCTAATGAGGAGATGCAATCTGTTACCTAGCCTGAGCGATTATCTCGCTCCTTCACACATTCACCGATTGCTCATCGTGCCGAAATTGCTTACAAATATATCCAGTCGATGCTAAGAAACCCGTCACCCAACGGGTGGAGGACTGGATGGCCAAACTCAAAGTAACGAAAGCAAATTTCATCGACGATGTACAGGTCACAGCTGACTGTCTGACCGGTCGCGCTGGTCTCAACCTGTTTGCCCGCTACCTCCGTGGAATCGGCATCTATCCACACTTCTCCCGTCTATTTGCCTGCGTCCGAAAGAATTCCAAGGGCCTGCCCATTGAGGAAGCCTTCAAGCAGATCATGTGCTTCTTCTTCGACGGCACCAGCCGCCATCTGACCTACTTCGACGACCTCGCCAAAGACCCAGGATACGCAGCCGTCATTGAAACCTCTCAGGAAAACCTCGCCTCTTCACACGCCATCAAGCGACTTTTCGCGGGCATGTCCTGGCAACGGGCGTTGAGATTTCGGCGGCTTCTGCTCCAGCTCTTCCTCTGGCGTCTGAAGCTAGGAAGCCCCCAAAGTCATCATCCTTGGGCTGGACACCATGGTCATGGACAATGACGATGCTCTCAAGCGCGAAGGGGTCAAGCCCACCTACAAGAAAATCCTCGGATTCGCACCGCTCCAGATGACCTGGGGCCGATTCATCATCGACGCGGTTTTACGTAGCGGAGACACCCACTCCAACCATGCCGACCACGCCATCAAAATGATCAAGCACGTCGTGCATATGATCCGCACCCGGTACAGCCAGAACGTTCCGATCCTCATCCGCCTGGATTCAGGATTTACCGACCAGAAGCTCTTCAACTTGGCGGAATCCCTCGGGATCGGCTACATCTGCGGCGGACGGTTCGTGAACGACATCAAAGCCCTAGTGAAGGACACTCCCGAATCCGCCTACCAGCACCACTTCGGCAAAGCCGAAGAAGACGTCTGGGAATTCCTGGATTTTGGCGACCGTCGGGCCAACTGGAAACGATTCCGACGAGCCATTATCTGGCGTCCGCTCTTGGAAGAAAAGCAATATTTCCTGCCAGGCAGTCGGCCAGGTACGCTCGTCTACACCAATCTGGGCATGGGTGACCCCGTTGATCAACTCCTCCAGGCCGCTGGTCTGGGGCACATGACCCTGGCTGAGGCTGTCATCCATGCCTACCATGGGCGAGGGGAAGACGAACTTGTTCACAGATCCTTCAAGGAATTCGGCTTCGAGGAACTCCCCTTCAAGCGCTTTGCCCCGAATACCGCCGTCTACTACGCCATGGTCACTGCCTTTTTCCTGCTTGAAACCTTCAAGCAGGATGTCAGCGCTTCCGTGATACCCTCAACCTCATTTCCGACCACTTTGCGCCGTAGGCTTGTGGACGTGGCCGCAAAGGTCGTGTCCCACTCTGGCCGGTTGGTCCTGAAAATCACTGCCGACGTAATGACTCGACTGGATTTCAAAGAGCTGTGGCATCGTTGCCTGTCAGTTCCGAGAATTGCCTGGGCCTGACCACTACGGATTGCTCTCTTCCGAAAATCAAAGGGGTTGGTGCGACCTTTCCAGCCGCCAACGCATCCTAAAACTGGGCTCCTGCCCCCATTCTGTCCATTCTTGCCCCCATTCAGTGAGGAATGGAGGTGGAACACCCATCCTGTCAGCCGAAAATCCGATGCCGTCCAACCGTCAAGTGGATGCGCCTTCAGGATCGCTCAATTTAGGATTAAGGCACTTGGTCGCCCAAATTGCTGGACTGGTAGTCAGTATGTCGGTCGGCCCTGCATCCACACGCCTGTCCACACCACAACAGGCATCTGCATTTTGGGAACGTGGGGAACGCGATAAGTCGAAACTTTCCGTCGATCTTCTGCCCGCTTCCACTATTCGCCGCCAGATTTGGAGGCCCTAAACGCTTGATGTCACCGGTTTTCTGCACTATTTGCCGCGTTTTGCCGGATGGCGGGTGACATCGCTCTAAAAAAGTTGTTTTGTTCCATGTGGTTATTGGTGCGGCACCCATTCATGGCATTCATGAGGTCGTCGGTTCGATTCCGTCCAGCTTCACCACATATTTTCCAATGAACAAGGTTGGTTAGGTAACCCTGGCCGGCCTTGTTCTTTTCCAAATTCAAGTGATGTCACCCATGATGTCACCCACCCCTTGGGTGACATCAAAATCCCAGCGCGTGGGCCGGAGGGGGGTTCCTGGCTGCGTGCGCTTGAATCACACTTCCCTTTCATGATGATCTGAAGCACCGAAAGGCTCGGGCTAAATCCGTCGGCCCTGGAAAACACATTTACACCGTCATACGACGGCGTAGCGAGATGGAGCTCTCTTTGTCCCGGCAAACAAGCAGACAAAAATGAGGGCAAAAAGCTGCGCCAGTCCGCGCATCCACTTCCTGAAGTTGAAGGCAGCGGCGGCCATGAACAGGTTGATGGCGTCGCCGAGCACTCCTTTCACTTAATTTCTCGCCATGCGGTGATCATGTTTGACATGCCCGATCACCGGCTCAATCCCGGCTCGTCTCCGAAATCGCTCTCTCGCCTTGCGGCGCTGGGAAGGTGGGCAGACACCCGAAACTTGGAAAAGCTCGGAGGGCGCGGCCTTCCTTTGGGCGTGAACCCGGATTCATGCTGCGAAGTGATGAATACCGGTGTTGCCCGGAGACTTGTTACTCATGTTTTTCGACGGCCTTCGTGAAGCGGAATCAGTAATGCGGGAACGAAGCCATCAGCGTGGTTCAGGCGAACCCCGACTGAGGCGAACCCCGACCGCCTGGCACACGACATCTCTGGGATCGGTTTCGTGAAACATCTCGCAGCAACCGCGCAAAAGCAGTCAGGCACGAATTTTGATAAAAAACCAGAAAGACTCCACATCAAGAACCGTATATGTTCACTGCTGGTTACACGTGCCTAGCTTGATACGCCACACTCGATTTTGCCAGGGGATGCGATGTCAATTGATTTCGATATCATTGTTGTTGGGGCCGGACCTGCTGGTTCGAGCTGTGCCTTGCATGCAGAACGGCTTGGGATGAAGGTTCTGCTGCTCGACAAACAGAAATTCCCTCGCGACAAGACCTGTGGCGATGCTCTTTCATCAGCAAGCCTCCGTGAGATAGAAGGTCTGGGCCTTATGCAAAGCCTGATGGAGAACCCTTCCGTCAAGGTAAACAAGATCACCTACACCTGTTCCAATGGACAATCCGTTACCGTACCACTGCCCAAAATCGATCCCTCCCTTCCTACTACCGGCATGGTCTGCCGCCGAGTGGTTTTTGATTCCATGCTCCTGGATGCCGCCAGAGAACGAGTTGAGGTGATGGATTGGTGCGCCATGCGCCAAGTGCTGACTGAAGACGGACGAGCTTGCGGAGTCAACGCTGAAATGGGCGGGAAGCGGGAATTCAGCTTTACAGCCAAGGCGGTGGTGGGGGCGGATGGAGCCATGTCCCAGGTGGCCCGGCAGACGGGATTTCCGAAATATCCACAATACCGGTCAGTGGCGGCCAGGGCCTATTATCGCTTGGTAACAGGCACCGTGGGCAGTTTGGAGATCTACTTCCTGGATGAGATATTGCCAGGCTACCTGTGGCTCTACCCAACGGAAAGCGGCATGACCAACGTGGGCTTGAGCATTCCCCTGGAAGGGGTCAAACGCAAAAAGCTATGTCCTCGTGAGGCATTGAACCAAGCCATCCGGTTGCCTCTGTTGAGCGACCGGTTCGAGTTGTCCAAACGCATGGGGCGCATCGACGTTGCGATGCTGCCTGTTGGCAACACCATGCGCAGAATTCATGGACCTGGCGTGGCCCTGGTGGGAGACGCTGCGGGCGTGGTCAACCCATGCAGTTCTGAAGGCATCTTCGGGGCGTTGCTTTCAGGACGCTTGGCCGCAGAAACCTTGGCGAAAGCCTGCCAGGATCGCACCTCACCAGATGAGACGCTCATGAAAGCGTATCCTGAACGCCTCTGGAGAGAATTGGGACCAACTCTGCGACTCTCTGACCGCCTTCTTGAACTGCGCTCCCCCAAAGCCATCGACAGTCTAATCCGCAGTGCAAAACGCCGTCCGCACAACGCTGGCTGGATTTCGGGCATCCTTATCGGATCCGCTCTGCCCTCGGACGAACTCTCCTCCTTCCTCGGCTACCTGGACTTCTTCCGCAGATAACATCTCCCCGTCTCGCTTCCTGTGCCACAGACGGCCCAACTGGGGGCGTGTGCCACGCCCATTGGGCCACACCTGACACAAACACACGCACACCCCCTCCGCGTCGACTATTCATCATATTGATTTCACAGACTTTCGCGGGGCATGCCCTCCTTCGTCCTGCTGGTACGCTTCTTGTTCTATGCTGATTGAAGCAAGCACAAGGAGGTCTGTCATGAGAGAACGTATGCGCCACCACTTTAATCCCCTGCATATTTATTGTCGTTTACGTCAAGCAGGCCTGCGTTCAAGACGTGCCAGACGGATATGCTTCTATTACGAAAAATTCTATTGCCTGTTCCTCTAGAAAGGAGATGCACCATGTTCTACGCAAGTCCAACTGAAAAAAGCCACATGCTCTGGTCTTCAGGGATCATGGCCATCATGATGAATACTACCGATCTCGGTATGCACTCGAGTAACCACACGATGCAGAACCAGAATCAAGCGGGAACAACAGTGGGACACCCAATATCAGGCGTCGGCGTTTTCCGCTCTATCACTCCGCAGCAGAATTGGAGGTAACACCATGACGGATCACAGAACCTTGGCCAACGCCATCCGCGCTTTGAGCATGGATGCCGTGCAGCAAGCCAATTCAGGCCACCCTGGGGCTCCCATGGGCATGGCAGACATAGCCGAAGTGCTTTGGAACGATTTCCTGAAGCACAATCCTGCCGATCCCGACTGGTGGGACCGAGACCGCTTCGTGCTCTCTAACGGACATGCCTCAATGCTGTTGTACTCCTGTCTGTATCTTTCAGGCTATGACCTCAACCTGGAGGACTTGCGGAATTTTCGCCAGATGCACGCCAAAACGCCTGGCCATCCGGAGCGGGGCCGCACCCCCGGGGTGGAGACGACCACAGGTCCCTTGGGACAGGGGCTGGCCAATGCCGTTGGCATGGCCCTGGCAGAACGCACGATGGCTGCACGTTACAACCAGCCGGGATATGACATCGTGGACCATCGCACCTACGCCTTGTGCGGCGATGGCTGCCTGATGGAAGGCATAAGCCATGAGGCCTGTTCACTGGCCGGTACCCTGGGCCTGGGGAAACTCACGGTGCTCTGGGACGACAACGGCATTTCCATCGATGGCCATGTGGCCGGGTGGTTTAACGAAGATGTTCCCGCGCGCTTCGAGGCCTATGGCTGGCACGTAGTGCGCGCAGTGGACGGCCATGACGCCGAGTCTGTGGCCAATGCCCTGCGTGAAGCTCAATCCGAAAGCGATAGACCAAGCCTTCTGTGCTGCAAGACAGTCATTGGCTTCGGCGCACCAACAGTCTGCGGCAGCCACGACTGCCACGGAGCGCCTTTGGGAAGACAGGAAATCGAAGCCGCCAGAGCCGCGCTGGATTGGCCCCATGGCACCTTCGAGGTTCCCGAAGGAATTCGCCAGGCTTGGGACGCTCGTAAACAGGGGAACACAGCTCAACAGACTTGGAAGGAAACTTTCGCAGCCTACACCATCGAACACCCCACCCTGGCGGCAGAGTTCAAAGCCCGGATGGAGGGAACCCTGCCCAAATCCTTCGAGGCTAATGCCAGCAAGTATATTCTCACCCAACAGCACGAGGGGAAGAATCTGGCTACCCGCAAGGCATCTCAAAACGCCTTGGACGCCTTTGCCCCGCAAATACCAGGGATGTTTGGTGGTTCTGCTGACCTGACCAGTTCCAATCTGACGAACTGGAAAGGCTGCGTGCGCCTTACGAACGAATCCTTGGACGGTAACTATCTCTCGTACGGCGTACGAGAATTCGGCATGGCTGCCATCATGAACGGGATGGCCCTGCACGGCGGCTTCATACCCTTTGGAGGCACCTTCCTGGTGTTTTCGGATTATGCACGCAACGCCATGCGCATGGCCGCCCTCATGGAGTTACAAGTCATCCACGTGCTGACCCATGACTCCATCGGCGTTGGTGAAGACGGCCCTACCCACCAGCCGGTGGAACACACCGCCAGCCTCCGTCTGATTCCAGGCATGTCTGTGTGGCGACCCTGCGACGCAACGGAGACCGCCACAGCTTGGAAAACAGCCGTTACCCGTAGGAATGGCCCCACCAGCCTCATCCTCTCTCGCCAGCCATTGAAGGCCCAAGTCCGCACCCGCCGTCAGGTCAAGGATATCGCTCGAGGCGGCTACATCCTGCGCGACTGTTCAGGCATCCCAGCGGTGGTAATCATCGGCAGCGGTTCCGAGGTGCAACTGGCCATGGAAACTGCGGAACTCCTCGAACGAGCACGTCATACCGTACGGGTGGTGTCCATGCCCTGTATGGACGTCTTTGAAACGCAAAGTTCAATCTATCGCAACAATGTGCTGCCTGAAGAGAGCTTGATTGTGGCCGTGGAAGCAGGAATTCAGGACAACTGGTGGCGTCTGGTCGGCCGCGACGGGTTGGTGTGCGGCATGACCGGGTTCGGGGAATCCGCACCAGGCGATGTCTTGTGGGAGCACTTCGGCTTCACACCTTCCGCCCTGGCCGCAAAGGTTTTGAGAGCTTTAGCCAAGCGCGAAAAACGCCGCAAACAGCTCTTGAATATGGTCGTCACCGAGACGCACCCGATGGTTTTACGGGACAGGCAAACAACGGTTTGAGCGCGCCACACGCCATGGAACCCATGAACTTTGCCTTCCTCAAAAATGGCCCTGGCAGGGCAAACGGTCGGTCGGTCGCCATCATCGGAGCAGGTCCGACAGGTCTTGCGGCCGCAGGATACTTGGCCTGCTTGGGCTATAGGGTGGAGGTATTCGACAAACTGCCCAAGGCCGGCGGACTCATGGTTTTTGGCATACCTGAGGAACGCCTCCCTGCGGGGCGCATCGATAATGCAGTGGCACTCTTGCGAGACCGATATGGTGTCCGCTTCCGAATGGCCACCAAAGTCTGCGGTGACGAGGCATTGTGCCAGGATGCAGGAGACGACCAGGCGATTACCCTGAAGAGCTTGGGTGGGCGCATTGCCGAACACGACGCCGTAATGTTGTGTACAGGCGCGTGGAGGGCAAATCGCCTGAACATCCAGGGCGACGATCTTCCGGGTGTGGTTCCCGCCTTGAGTTTGCTCCTCGCCCGGAGGCTCTGCTCACAATCCGTGGAGGAATCCCTGGACTTGACCATTTCCGGGAGAAGGGTCGTCGTCGTGGGAGCAGGCCACTCGGCGGTGGACGCAGCAAACACTGCTCAACGCATGGGGGCCTCCAACGTCACCATGACCTACCGACGGGGCCTCAAAGAAGCGCCTTGCGGCATGGCAGCCATCGAAGACTTGGTTCGCAACGGAGTGGTGGTACTCGAACACCTACACCCCCTGCGCATTCTGGGCTGTGACAGAGTCGAACAGGTGGAATTTGTCGAAAGGGGCAACAAGGCTTCCTGGCTGCTCCCTGTTGATGTTCTTGTTGTGGCCATTGGCGACAAGCCCAACGTGCCCTTTGAGCAGACTTTGAACGTGACTGGACTTCGTCGGGAGCATGACGGAAAGCCAGCCCTGGCCTCGACAATGACAGCGCTGGAGGGCGTGTTCGTGGCAGGGGACGCGCTCACAGGCCCCACAAAGATAGGGCGTGCGGTGTACAGTGGCCTCTGTGTGGCCCGGATTTTGGACCGTTGGCTTACCTCCAGAACATACGCACAAGCCGCTCAACCGTCAGGAGGCCAAGCATGACGCGCCTGGGGAATGGCAGCCTGCTCATCAACGAGGAACTCTGCATCGGCTGCGAGTGTTGTCAGGCGGTGTGCCGTTTTCTCTACAACACCCCGAGAGTTCGACTGGCCCGACAGCCAGATGGCCGGATGATTCCCTATTATTGCCGTCATTGTGATCGGCCTGCCTGCATCAGAGTCTGCCCCCAAGGGGCGATTACCAAAGAGAGCGACGGCAGGGTGCGCTTGAACAGTCTTGCCTGCGGGTATTGCCGGGAAAAACCGTGCCTGCTGGCTTGCCGCCACGGGGGGCTGTTTTGCGCCGAGGCGGACCTCCCAGTCACCAAATGCGACCTTTGCGCCCATCGCAGAGCAGAAGGGCTGCCCCCAGCCTGTGCGGCCATCTGTCCTGTCGGAGCAATACTCACCTAAACGCCGGTCTGGCCGCAAAGACCGCCAGGAGTTGTGTATGTCCTTAATCTCCCTGCGCCAGCTGTTGGATCACGCTGCTGAGAACGGCTATGGAGTGCCCGCCTTCAACGTCAACAACATGGAACAGATACGGGCCATTATGGAAGCCGCTCATGAAACAGGCAGTCCGGTAATCCTGCAAAGCTCGGCCGGGGCCCGGAGGTACGCCGGACAGAATTTCCTGCGCCATCTTATTGCCGCAGCCTTGGAAGAATGGCCTTCCATTCCTCTCTGCTTGCACCAGGACCATGGAGCCACCCCTGGCGTGTGTGTCTCTTCCATCCAGGCAGGCTTCAGTTCGGTGATGATGGACGGCTCCCTGCTGGCCGATGCAAAGACACCTTCAGACTATGAATACAACGTCCGTGTCACCTCTCAGGTTGTGGAAATGTCCCACGCCTGCGGCGTTTCGGTGGAGGGAGAACTTGGTGTTCTCGGTTCTTTGGAAACCGGCATTGCAGGCAAGGAGGATGGCGTCGGAGCCGAAGGAAAGCTTACCCGCGAGCAACTGCTCACCGACCCGGAGCAGGCCGCTGATTTCGTTGCTCGCACTGGGGTGGACGCCCTGGCCATAGCCATTGGGACAAGCCACGGAGCATATAAGTTTTCAAGCCCCCCCACCGGCGCGGTGCTGGATGTGGACCGCATCAAGACCATCCATGCCCGCCTGCCCAACACCCACTTGGTCATGCACGGTTCGTCTTCAGTTCCCCAGGAATGGCTCAAGGCCATCAACGAAAACGGCGGCCAACTGTCTGAAACCTACGGGGTTCCTATCCATGAAATCCAGGAGGGGATTCGCTTCGGTGTACGCAAGGTGAACATAGACACCGACCTGCGCTTGGCTGCGACAGGAGCCGTGCGCGAGCATCTCACACGGAATCCCTCGGATTTTGATCCCCGCAAGTTTCTTGCCGCAGCCACCAAAGCCATGAAGGAAGTCTGCCGGAATCGTTTTCTTTCATTCGGCACAGCTGGCTGGGCCTCGGCCATAAAGCCTGAAACGCTCGAAACCATGGCCAGCCGCTATGCCGCTGGCCGCTATGCAACTGTCTAATTCGAGATGTCCGGCGCACCATAACAGACGGAGGGTATCGTGGCTGTCAAGATCGGCATCAATGGCTTCGGCAGAATCGGCAGGTACATGACCAGAATCCTGGCTAACGACCCGAATATAATCGTGACCGCCATCAACGCCCGTGCAGAAAACCAGGACCTGGCCCGGTTGCTCAAGTATGACTCGATCCACCGCACCTTTGCGGGTGATGTGGATTCCGACCAGGCAGGACTCATTGTCAACGGCAGGCACATCGCCATCACCAGAGAAGAACCCGACACATGGCGCTGGGGCGAGATGGGCGTGGATATCGTCATCGAGTCCACCGGAAGATTCACCGAACGAAGCCAGGCCGCCAGGCACTTGGCCTGCGGGGCCAAGAAGGTGCTCATCAGCGCGCCAGGGAAACAAGCCGACGCCACCATTGTCATGGGCGTGAATCAGGACATCTACGACCCTGGCAATCACCATGTGGTTTCCGCAGCCTCCTGCACCACCAACTGCCTGGCTCCGGTGGCCAAGGTGTTAAACGACAGCTTTGGCCTCAATCGCGGCCTGATGACCACCATCCATTCCTACACCATGAGCCAGCGCATCCTGGACGGCTCCCACAAGGACCCGCGCCGTGCCAGGGCCGCTGCCGCGTCCATGATCCCGACGACGACCGGTGCAGCCAGGGCCGTGGCCCTGGTCATCCCGGAACTGGCGGGGAAGCTCGACGGCATGGCCGTGCGCGTGCCCACGCCCAACGTCTCTCTGGTGGACTTCACCTGCGAACTGGACAGACGTGCCACGTCCAACGAGATCAACGCCGTTTTCAAGGAGTGCGCCAACGACTCCATGGGTTACTCGGACGACCCCCTGGTTTCAATCGACTATCTAGGTTCAACCCACGGGGGGGTGGTGGACAGTTTATGCACCACAGTCATGGACAACACCCTGGCCAAAGTCATCGTCTGGTACGACAACGAGGCGGGATTTACCAACCAGCTTGTGCGGCTGGCCAAGCTGATGGCAGCTGACTTCAATTAGCCCCCTGTAAGCCCAAGAGAACACGAGAGGTTCTACATGCAACCTGACGCAACCGGCCTCATCCTGTCCCCGTCACTTCTTTCCTGCGACTTCAGCCGCCTGGGCGAAGAGTTAGCAGCCCTAGAAAGTGCTGGCCTCTCCTGGGTTCATTGGGATGTCATGGATGGTCATTTTGTTCCAAACATCACCTTCGGTCCAGGGGTCATCGCCAAGTGCCGCAAAAACAGCGGGTTGTTCTTCGACGTGCACCTGATGATTTCGAGTCCTGACACATACATCAAGGAATTCGTTGATGCCGGGGCCGACCTCGTGTGCGTACACGCCGAAGCCTGCACCCACCTGGAGAGGACCGTAAGCGAGATCACACGGATGGGGGCCAAGCCAGCCGTGGCCCTAAACCCCCACACCCCCTTGGCCGTGGTTGAATACCTGCTCCCGCAATTGTTCATGGTGCTCATCATGAGTGTCAACCCCGGCTTTGGTGGTCAACGCTTCATCCCTTTCAGCTTGGGAAAAATCCGGGCCTTGCGGCGGATGATCGATGGGCTCGACTCCAAGGCCATCATCCAGGTGGACGGCGGCGTCACCCTGGAGAACTCCCGCGAGCTGCTGGAGGCCGGGGCGACAGCCCTGGTTTCCGGGTCTGCCTTCTTCAGCAATCCTCCCTATGCAGAGCGCCACGCTGCATTTAAGAGCGCCTGCGCACGGAACTGATCGGTAAAAAGCTGGGTTCGGAAGGCAAGCGGTCGCCAGGAGTGAGCGGTCGGCCAACGGTCCCATTTCGGGGGCCATCGGCAGGGAAAACCATCTGGCGGCTGTTGCGCCATTGACCCATAACATGCCGCCGTTCATGCAAAATCTTCACTGGCTAAAGCTATTATTATTGTAAGAGGGGGCCATGAGCAAAACTAGCACAATCCGCATGTTGGTTGTGGGCCCTACCCCCAGGCTTGGTTTGTTTCTGAAGAGCATGGAGGACATCCCCGGCGTGGAGGTGGCGGGCATTCTGGACTCCAGTTCCGATCCGCAGGGCCTCGCCATGGCTAAACGCCTGAAGCTTCCCATCTATGCACGCCAGAGCGATTGCAAGGAACTGGCTTCACTGCGGGCCATGGTCATCTTCAACGCCCAATCTTTATCAATGGTGGACATGAAGGCCTTGCCTGAAGGGGTTGCAGTGCTCCGGGGTGCAAGTCTCAAACTGGTCAGGCGGTTGGCCGGGGCATTGAAAAAATCCATCGTCTTCCGCGACAAGTTCCAGACCGTGAAGCAGACCTACGGCCAATGGCTGCACACTGCAGAGGACTTGGTTGGAAAGTCTGAACACATTCAGGAAGTCAAGGGACTGGTGCGCAAGGTGGCCCCCACCCCGACTCCCGTGCTGCTGCTTGGCGAGACCGGCACCGGTAAGGATTTAGTGGCGCGAGCCATCCACCACCATAGTGCCCTCAAGAATAAGCCCTTCATTGCGGTCAACTGCACTGCGCTCACCGGGACGCTCATGGAGAGCGAACTGTTTGGCTATAAAAAGGGGGCCTTTACTGGCGCGGACGAAGACCGCAAGGGTTTGCTGGAGGAAGCAGATGGCGGCTCGCTGTTTTTGGACGAAATCGGGGATATGCCCCTGGAGTTACAGTCTAAATTGTTGCGATTCCTGCAAACTGGCGAAGTGCGCCGAGTGGGTTCGACACAGAATAAAGTGGTGAGCGTCCGGGTCATCGCCGCCACCAATCGGGACATGGAGCAAGCCACGGCCGAAAACAGCTTTCGACGCGACCTCTACTACCGCTTCAACACCTTCACCATCCGCCTTAACCCTCTGCGGGAGAGGTGCATGGATATTCCCTATCTGGCCTACCATTTTCTCACCAAGGCAGAGGCCAAACTCAACAAGAAAATGCAGGGCATAAGCGACGATGCCATGGCCTGCCTGACCCGCTACCATTGGCCTGGTAACGTGCGAGAGCTTTCCAACGTCATGGAGCGGGCGGTGATCTTGAGCCAGGGAGAAATCATTGAGCCTGTGGATCTGCCCCAGCAGGTCTACGCGCCAGGCTCGCCCCTGCCGCAGATGCATTCAACCCCGTGTCCGACTGGAGACGTTGCCTGCGAAAACGGTTTCGCATCCTCAAAGGATCGCATCATGGCCAATTTCGAGCGCAAGGAACTGCTGCACTACTTAAAGAATGCCCAGGGCAACGTCAGTGAAGCCTGCCGTCTCTCCGGCATTCCCCGCCGGACCTTCTACCGCAAGATGCGCAAATACGGGCTGTAAGCTCTTTGAACGGTGTGCCATCCCTGGCACAGTGTGCCAGGGAGCATCTCCGCTGTGCCACAAATGGCAGCGCGGTGCGACGCAGGCGGCTCCCCACCATCTCACAACGCGCTATAATCATGAGACAAATCTACGCCTGCCTGAGCTGCGGCCCGAGGGCACGCTTCTTGGAACTCTCTCTTCAGGCAACCAAGTGGCCGCAAGAATACGAGACGCTTCATCCAGGCGGCATCACACAACCGGCAGCGCATAAGGCAGGCACAACATGGACACAACACAAGGCAAACAAGAACCCGACCGCAATCTGGCCCTGGACCTTGTCCGGGTTACCGAAGCCGCCGCCATCGCCTCGGCCCGCTGGCTCGGCCTGGGCCAGAAGGAGGATGGCGACGCAGCCGCAGTAGCAGCCATGCGCGCCACGTTCTCGGCCCTGGATATCGATGGTCAAGTTGTAATTGGGGAAGGAGAAAAAGACGAAGCTCCCATGCTGTTCAACGGTGAACGTGTGGGTTCTGGCAAAGGCCCGGCCATGGACGTTGCCGTAGACCCCTTGGAAGGAACGAACCTCTTGGCCATGGGCCGACCCAACGCCATCGCCGTAGTGGCGCTGGCCCCCAAGGGGGCCTTTTTCGACCCCAAACCGGGCTTCTACATGAAAAAGCTGGTGGTGCCTGCTCAAGCGCGAGGCTTGGTTGATATCTCCGCGCCCGTTGGCGACACCCTTGCCATCGTAGCCCATGCTTTGGGCAAGAAGGTGAAGGACGTTGTGGTCTTCGTGTTGGAAAAGGCTCGCCATGCCCAGCTTATCACGGCCATCCGCCAAGCCGGTGCGCGAATTCAGCTGCACACAGATGGAGACGTGGCTGGGGCCATTATGGCTGCCTCGCCGGACAGCGAGGTGGACGTTCTCATGGGTACAGGTGGCACGCCCGAAGGCGTCCTGGCCGCCGCAGCTATGCGCATTCTGGGTGCGGAAATCCAAGGGATGCTCGATCCGCAGTCGCCTGCGGAACGTGCCGCCCTGGAAGCGGCAGGCATTGATCAGTCGCGCATTCTGTACACGCACGAGTTGGTAAAAAGTGACGACATCTTCTTTGCAGCCACGGGAGTCTCGGGCGGCACGTTCCTGCCCGGCGTGGAGTTTCCCGGTCATGGAGGTGCTGTGACCACTTCCCTGGTCATGCGCGGCAAGACAGGAACTATCCGCCACATACGCTCCAGCCATTCGCTGGAAAAACTGCGCCGTTTCAGCGTCGTCGACTACGACAAAGCCGCAGCCTGAAAACGATTGAGTCCACCAGGAGAAACCAAAATGACCGCGAAAAGACCCATCCTCCTCGGCATCGTGGGCGATAGCGCCACCGGCAAGACTACAATGTCCTCGGGAATTGAGCAAATCCTCGGCCCAGACAGAGTGACCAACATCTGTTCCGACGACTACCACAAGTACAACCGTTGTCAGCGCAAGGAAAAAAACATCTGCGCGCTGGACCCGGACTGCAACTACATCGACATCATGGAGGGGCATTTCGAACAACTGCGTCGTGGGGAACCCATCTTAAAGCCTGTGTACAACCACTCGACCGGAGATTTCGATCCGCCGGTCTACGTCCACCCCAAGGAATTTGTCATCGTTGAAGGTCTTCTGGGCTTTGCCAGCAAGCGCATGCGTGACGCCTTCGACGTCAAGATCTATCTGGACCCACAAGAAGAATTGCGTGTGGCCTGGAAGGTCAAACGCGATACCACCAAACGGGGCTATTCAGCCGAGGAAGTACTGGCTTCTCTCAAACGACGTGAAGATGTCTCGGCCAATTGCATCCGCCCACAACGCAAATTCTCGGACATCGTAGTGAACTTCTACAGGCCGGAAGGGTTCAAAGAAGAAACAGGCACGTACCTGAATACCAAGCTCATCTTGCGACCGACCATTAAGCATCCGGATTTTAGCGAGTTCATCGACCAGCGACCCGACCGAAAAAAGCAGTGCCTTACCATCTCGCTGGGCAGAGACGAAGGCTCGCCCGTGGACATTCTGCACATCACCGGGAACATCCAGCCGGTGACGGCGGAGACCCTCATGGACATCATCATGGACCATTTGCAGGGCGTGGAGCCGTTACCCACTGAAGGCGTGGGGCACTACACCGAGGGTACTGAAGCCAAAAACAGCTATCCCTTGGCTATCACCCAACTGTTGACCTGCTACCATCTGTTGAGCGCCAAATCGATGGTTGGGTAAGGTGGGCAGCAGCAACAGACGAGAGTAAAAGGAGACGTTTTTATGAACCAAGCGAAACGTTATGTGGACTTGAGTCTTGCTGAAGAGGGACTAGTGAGCCAGGGGGAGCATGTGCTTTGCGCCTACTCCATGAAGCCTCAAACAGGATTTGATTCTATTGAGGTGGCAGCGCACTTCGCAGCTGAATCCTCCACCGGCACCAATGTGGAAGTGTGCACTACCGACGACTTCACCCGTGGTATGGACGCCCTGGTCTATGAAGTAGGCCCAGCCGACGCCAACGGCGCGCACGTTATGAAGATCGCCTATCCTCTGGGCCTGTTCGACCGGAACATCATCGACGGTCGGGCCATGATGGTGTCCTTCCTGACCCTGTGCGTCGGCAACAACCAGGGCATGGGGGACGTGGAATACGCCAAGCTGCTCGATTTTTATGTTCCTCCGTCATACCTGCGACTCTTCGACGGCCCTGCCATGAATATCGTCGATTTCTGGCGAATTTTAGACAGGCCTATCGAGAACGGCGGGATGATCGTGGGAACCATCATCAAGCCCAAGCTTGGCCTTCGCCCAGAACCCTTTGCCGAAGCCTGCTATCAATTCTGGCTGGGCGGCGATTTTGTTAAAAACGACGAACCCCAGGGCAACCAAGTATTCGCGCCCATGCGGGAAACAATCCCTGCCGTCGCTGACGCAATGCGCCGGGCTCAAGAGAAGACCGGTCAGGCCAAGATTTTCTCGGCCAACATCACTGCGGATGATCCGCATGAAATCATCGCCAGGGGCGAGCTGGTGCTCAAAGCCTTTGGTGAAAACGCGGATCGGGTGGCCTTCCTGGTGGATGGCTATGTGGGAGGTCCCAGCGCCGTGACCACAGTACGCCGCCATTTCGCTAACCAGTTCCTTCATTATCACCGTGCCGGACACGGCGCGATCACTTCGCCCCAGTCCAAGCGGGGCTATACTGCATTTGTCTTGTCTAAAATGGCTCGCCTGCAAGGTGCCTCGGGCATTCATACCGGCACCATGGGGTTTGGCAAGATGGAAGGAGACCCTGCTGATAAGATCATGGCCTATATGCTGGAGCAGGAAGAGGCCCAAGGCCCATTCTTCCGGCAGCGGTGGTATGGCATGAAGCCTACCACCCCCATGATATCAGGGGGCATGAACGCCCTGCGACTGCCGGGCTTCTTCGACAACTTGGGCCATGCAAACTTTTGTCAGACCTCTGGCGGCGGAGCCTTCGGCCACCTGGATGGTCCCACGGCAGGCGCACTTTCACTCAGGCAGTCCCATGCAGCCTGGGAGCAAGGCGTGGACCTGTTGGAGTACGCCACCACACATCAGGAATTAGCCAGAGCCTTCGAATCCTTCCCCAGTGATGCAGACAGGCTCTACCCGGAGTGGCGTAAACGGTTGAAAGTCTCCTAGGCCTCGAAACAATTACCTCCAGGCCCGGCGGCCGTTAACACTCCGCCGGGCCTGCCCCTTCCGCCAGACCGTGAGGGCATGCTATGAGTCTTCAGGCACTTGTTTGGGATGTCGACGGCACTCTTGCTGACACGGAAGAGGCTCACAGGACTGCATTTAATCAGGCTTTCGCAGAGCGGAATCTGAATTGGAGATGGGGACGGGAGACCTATTCCGAGTTGTTGGCTGTCAGCGGAGGGAAGGAGAGAATAGCCTACTTTCTTCAAAGGCTGTCCGTTCGGGAGGCGGCGTTTGCACGTCCGCTCATCCAAGACCTTCATGCCCGAAAGACCGCCATCTACGAAACCATGGTCGGTACTGGACGTGTCAGACTCCGCGAAGGAGTGGCCAGGCTACTCACCGAGTCTGCACAGGCCGGGCTCAAATTGGCCATTGCCACGACCACCACGCTCTGCAATGTGGAAGCCCTCCTGACCGCCAACCTGGACAAGAAAATACTGGCTTGGGACGTCATTGTGGCTGGTGATGCGGTGCCGCGCAAAAAGCCCGAACCCGATGTTTACTTGGCCGTACTCGAGCAACTAGGCTTGGAGCCGTCTCAATGTTTAGCTATTGAAGATTCGCGCAATGGCCTCCTGGCGGCATCGACTGCTCAAATACCATGCATCGTCACCCCGACAGAATACACCGCGAGAGAACAATACCAGGGCGCGTTGGCCGTACTTGACAGCCTTGGCGAACCTGACGTGCCCTGCAGGTCGATCACAGGGGCATCCCTTACACACCATTTTGTTGATGTAGCGCAACTCCGCACGTGGAGTGAAGAGTACGATCAACCCACTACGACCTTGTAGCCCCAAGAGTACTTTCTTTAATCAAGTTAAAAGCAATAATTATTTGAATATGAATATTTACATTTTCAATGAATAACAAAAACTGAACAACTTGATATTAAAGAATATTCACATTATACACCAAGTCCAGGTGACCTGCTCAGGGCGAATTGTCTGTTTAAGAACCATGTAGTTTCAGAACTATGTTGCATTGGATTATTTAATTTCCAGTTAATTCTCATTTCTTATGATAAGTGTGTCTTTATGAATATGAAAAAATACCTTGTAGCGTGTGCTTTTTTATGCATTATGTTGCAATGCTATAAAAATGTATTCGCTAGCAATGTTCGCATTGGAGTATTGGCAAATCGTGGGGACGAACTTGCATTGCAGCAGTACAATCCTATTGCAGCTTTTCTCGAAAACACACTTAATGGGTTTGACTTTACTATAGTTCCTCTTTCTTTTGTTGGTGTTGATAAAGCGATATCTTCACGGATGGTGGACTACATTGTTCTGAATCCTGCCTTTTATGTTCAACTTGAGCGGCGTTACGGGATAATGCGCATCGCTACCATGAACAACAAGGCCGCAGGATTTAAGAGCATGCGGTTTGGGGGAGTGATCTTTACCAGATCGCTGAATCAACAGATCAACTCCCTTGAGGATATCAAGGGAAAACGGGTCGTAGCCGTGGACCAAAACTCCATGGGGGGCTGGCTGGCAGCGTATGGCGAGTTTGTCCGGAACGGGATCACTCCCAGCAAAGATTTTAAAAGTTTAGAGTTCATTGGGACCCATGATGGAACAGTGAATGCTGTCCTTTCTGGGCAGGCCGATGTCGGCTCCGTACGTACTGATACGCTAGAGCAGATGGCAGAATCCGGGATCATCTCCTTGTCCGACGTGAAAGTTATTAAGCACCAGGAACACGGTCCGGAGTATGATAAATTTCCCTTTCTGTTGAGTACCCGTCTCTATCCCGAATGGGCAGTTGCCCGTCTAGCCCACGTTTCAGACGATCAGGCAAAAAAAGTTGCTGCGGCTTTGCTCGTTGCTCCTGATAATTTCTTTGGTAATTACAATACCCATATTTATTCATTCACAGTTCCATTAGACTACAGAAGCGTTGATGACCTTCTGCGCGAATTAAAAATTGATCCATACGACAAGCTGCGTATAACGAGCTTCCGTGAAGTACTTTTCTTCTATAGGTTCGAATTTTCCAGTGGATTACTAATATTAATATTTTCATTGATTTCAGTATTTTATTACAGAAGCTTTGCTTTTCGCCTACGACATGCCAAAGAAAGACTTTTGCATGAATTAGCTGAACGGAAAAAAATTGGTTCCTCGACGCGAGACGTGGAAATCAGCTTTCTTGACTCTACTTCCTGACGCATCGTAGCTTCTGCCCTTTCCCAGGAGGTAAGATGCCGTGGATGCTAACGATTTACTGACGTTGGGTCTTGGCCTCACAGCGCCCTGGCGAGTCGTGGGCCAGTCCCTGGACCTTGCAAAGCAGCCAAGCGAGCTTCGCCTTGAGGTCGAGGCCGCGAGAGGTGAGCGCTACCCTTGCCCGGCGTGCGGTGCGACTTGTAAGGCCCATGATTTCGCGGAGTTCAGCTGGCGTCATCTCAACTTCTTCCAGCATCACTGCCTTATCAAAGC
>NZ_AUBQ01000022.1 GCF_000429325.1 Fundidesulfovibrio putealis DSM 16056 | reverse complement strand
ACTCGGGGCACCCGGGCTTTGATAAGGCAGTGATGCTGGAAGAAGTTGAGATGACGCCAGCTGAACTCCGCGAAATCATGGGCCTTACAAGTCGCACCGCACGCCGGGCAAGGGTAGCGCTCACCTCTCGCGGCCTCGACCTCAAGGCGAAGCTCGCTTGGCTGCTTTGCAAGGTCCAGGGACTGGCCCACGACTCGCCAGGGCGCTGTGAGGCCAAGACCCAACGTCAGTAAATCGTTAGCATCCACGGCATCTTACCTCCTGGGAAAGGGCAGAAGCTACGATGCGTCAGGAAGTAGAGTCAAGAAAGCTGATTTCCACGTCTCGCGTCGAGGAACCAGTAATACATAACGTTTCCTTGGGGAGACCGCACAATTATTTGATTCGTGGCATTGACGTGACTGTTGTCATTTGTTCTGCTTCAAAGACCGCTTCCGGGCGTAAGCCCTCTTGCTGACCCTTCGCATCTCTCGTCAAGGGTCTGGAGGACGTCATCCGGGGTATACGGAGGCAGGACAGTTCAGCCATTGCCTTGACGACATGTTGGTAGCTGGAAGCGCATCGCATCCTGATGTCCGACTTTGCTTGGAGGCAATTGATGCCCACAGAGCCGAGCCTGAAGAAGCGTCAGTGACATGAAAAGCAGACCATTGCCAACTGGCGGTAAAGCTCGATAGCACTCTGGGAATCGATGGACGACCTCTTGAGTTGCTTGAGAGCCACACAGACCATTCACCCGGCGCAGGACAAATGGCCAAGTCCACCGGCGGGCAACGGTCGCAATATTTAAAGCGGACGACACCATGAGCGAACTGGATAAGAATCATCCTGGCCCGGACTACACGCACCTTCTCATCGAGGTTAAAGAGCGCGTCCGTTCGGCGCAGTATGCCGCGCTGAAAGCGGTCAATACCGAGCTGGTCGGGCTCTACTGGGACATCGGGCGGATGATCGTGGAACGGCAGAGAAACGCCGAACATGGCACAGCCATCGCCGAACAGTTGTCCAATGACCTGCGGACGGAGTTTCCTGGAGTCAGCGGTTTTTCCCGGCGCAATGTTTTCTATATGCGGGAGTTTTACCTTCTTTATCGCGACGACAAGCGAGTGCAACCACTGGTTGCACAAATCGGCTGGACTCATAATCTGGTGATATTCCAGGGCTGCAAAGATCCGCTGGAGCGGGAGTTCTACATCCGCATGACCCGCAAGTTCGGCTGGTCGAAAAACGTGCTCATCCACCAGATCGGGAATCAGAGCTACGAAAAATCCCTGCTCGGCCAGACCAATTTCGACCAGGCGCTGAAGCCGGAGCTTCGCGCCCAGGCCAAGTTGGCGGTGAAGGACGAATACACCTTCGATTTTCTGGAGCTGGGAGAAGAGCACAGCGAGCGTGAGCTGGAACGGGCGCTCATCACCCGGATCGAGGACTTCCTGCGGACCATGGGCGGCATGTTCGCCTTCATGGGCAGCCAGTACCGGCTGGAGGTGGCGGGCGATGAATACTTCATCGACATGTTGCTGTTCCATCGACGGCTGAAGGCGCTGGTGGCCATCGAACTGAAAATAGGCAAGTTCATGCCGGAGTTCGTCGGCAAGATGCAGTTCTATCTGGCTGCGCTGGATCGGCTGGTCCGGCAGGAGGACGAGAACCCCTCCATCGGCATCATCCTCTGCAAGGAGAAGAACCGCACCGTGGTGGAGTATGCCCTGCACGACGCCCGAAAGCCCATCGGCGTGGCGACCTACGAAACAACCCGCACCCTGCCGAAAGAACTGAAAGGTCAACTGCCCCAGCCTGAAGAGATCGCGGCCCTGCTGGAGGGGATTGAGCAATGAGTGATAAGGTGGCGTCATGAGCCCGCAATACAAGCCGCCTTACTCCATCACGTCTGCCGTGGTGAAACTGATCGCCGAGATCAGCGAGGCCCTCGGACGGATGACCGTGCTCGCCGACCAGTGCAGGGCGTTGCGGCTTCGACGCATCAACCGCATCCGTACCATTCACGGCTCTCTGGCTATCGAGGGCAATACCCTAAGTGAGGCGCAGGTCACCGCCATCCTGGATGGGAAGAAGGTGATCGCCCCGCCCCGTGAGGTGCAGGAGGTGAAAAACGCCCTGGCCGCCTACGATCGTTTCGATACCTGGCGGCCCGAGGCGGAAAAGGACCTGCTGGAAGCGCATCGCATCCTGATGTCCGGCTTGGTTGACGAAGCTGGCATGTACCGGCGCGGTGGCGTGGGAGTCATGGCCAGGAAGGAGGTGATCCACATGGCTCCCCCGGCGGCTCGGGTTCCGATACTGATGGTCGACCTGTTCAACTGGCTTGCGGCCACCGATGCCCATCCGCTCATCGCCAGTTCGGTCTTCCACTACGAATTTGAATTCATCCACCCCTTTGCCGACGGCAACGGTCGCATGGGGCGGTTGTGGCAGAGCCTGATTCTGGCCAGCTGGAATCCCTTGTTTGCCGACATCTCGGTGGAAAGCCTGATCTTCGAGCACCAGGCCGAGTATTATCAGGCCTTGCGAGCGAGCACTCGCCAGAGCGACTCCGCGCCCTTCATCGCCTTTATGCTTCGAATGCTCCTGGACACGGTGGCTACCTCCGCCCCCCAAGTCACGCCCCAAGTTACCCCCTAAGTCGGCGGCCTGCTGACGGCGATGCAAGGAGAGATGAGCCGCGAGGCGCTGCAAGCCGCCCTCGGCCTGCTGGATCGCAAATCCTTCCGCGAACGCTACCTCAAACCGGCCCTGGCCGACGGTTTGATCGAAATGACCATCCCAGGCAAACCCAATAGCCGCCTGCAGCAATACCGCCTGACAGACAAGGGCAGACAGTGGCTGTTTCAGCATACCGAAGATGACTTGAGGTGAAACAAGAGCTGCCCTGGTTGAATGGCCTGGGCTTGTCGAGTGCGAAGTGTGCAGCCAAGTCTGGAGGTTGGACACCCTCAAAACCAAACACAACTTGGAAAGAGACCGAGGCCAGCCCTTGACAAGTAGAAAGAATTTCTTTCCGGTGGGTGCGTGGACGATTTCTCATCACTTTTAGAACGCTGCTTTGTCTCGCTTGTCGACGAGCGGGCCGACGCCCGTGGGTGGGGCAAGGGGGAGTTCGCCCAGAAGGTCTGGCCCCGGGACAACCCGAAATCCGCCGCCACGAAGTGGGCAGCCATACGCAGCCGATCCACCAATACAGGCAAACCTCAAGGCGTGCTCATCTCCGATGCCCAGCGCATGGCCGACGTCCTTGGTGAAGATCTGACCTATCTGCTCGCCGTGGCCAAAGAGATGGTCAGGAAGTCCAAACCAGCCCTCCTGAATTCCTCGAACAACTCGTGTTTAATGGCGAATCACCCGCGGGCACCGGAAAGTATTTCCGGGCCTTGTGTTTCTCAAGAAATTCTTGCAAAGACAACCTCGTTCTCCCTGGCGCTGACGATCAGGCTCAGCGTTCCGGATGCCAAACCATCAAAATGAGGGTCCCTTGTGAGAAATTCGAGAAAACTGAGTCCAGAGGAAGAAGAGTTCATCAGCACGCTCGTGTCGAGTCTGCCCCCGGTCATCGCCCGCAAGGAGGTCAAACGCTACCTGGGAGGGATGATAGCGTCCCAGACCCTCTGCAATGCGGATTCCGCCGGAGTGGGGCCGCAGGTCGCCTACCGCGTGGGGCGGGTGGTCACCTACAGGACGGAGTCCCTGGTCAGGTGGATCGTGGAACGGTTCGGGGTTGTCCGCCTTGCAAGCCTCAAGACCCTGTAGCACCGTTGGCAGGACGCAGATTGTGTACGGCTGCCCTGGTGGCGTCGGGAATCAGATGGGCGTAGCGCATGGTCATGGTGATGGTCTTGTGCCGCATCAAGGTCTTGATGCGATAGATGTCCGTTCCGGCTATGGCCAGCCAGGAGGCAAAGGTGTGGCGCAAGGTGTGAAAGACCACCTTGTGCCGCGCGTCTTTCACGTGGGTGTTGAACCCGAGCCTAGTGACAAGCTCCGCGAAGCGATGGGTGAGGGAACTGCGTTCCTTCCCGCCCTTCGGCGGTGTCAGGACCAGACAGCCTGGAACCTTTCGGACTCCATTCCCGCTGGCATTCTCGGAGCAGGATGCGGCGTCCAGGCGTTCCCGAAGTACCGTTTCCACATCGGCATTAATGAAGACCTTGCCTCCGGGCTTCCGGCTTTGCTCCTCCCTCACGGTGATGACGCCGTGGGTGAGGTCCACGTCGACCCATTCAAGGCGCAGTATTTCCCCAAGGCGCATGCCCGTATTCATGGCCAGGACGATGGCGGCGTGCAGGTCGGACTGTCCCGAGGCGTGGGCGGCCTGGATCAGTGCGTCGGCCTCGTCGTAGGAGAGAAAGCGCTCTCGGGCGTTCTTGGGCTTGGGCAGGGCCACTCCCTCCAGAGGGCTCTGCCCGGAGAAGATGGCCACGCCCTCCACTTCCGTCACCCTGGCCATGTTGTAGGCCCGGCGCAGGACGGCCATGTAGTGCAGGGCCGTGGACTCGGACGCGCCGTCCTGCCGCAGGAAGTCCAGGAAGGCCCGGATGTCGTCCCGGGTGACGGCGGCAAGGGGGAAATGGCCCAGGCGGGGGATGATCTTCCGGACCCGGCCGTCGTCATCACGCCAGGTACGTTTGCTGCGCTTGGCCTCGGGCATGTAGTGGTTCGTGAGGAAGTAGGAAACCGTCATTCCCTGCACGCTCAAGCGGCGGGCTTCCTGGGCTTCGGCCTCCCGCTGGGCGTCGCCCTCGGCCCGGAGGTCGGCGAGACTCTGGGGGCCGGAACCGGTCTTGATGTTCTTTTTGATGCGCGCGAGCACCCCATGGGCCTTCTCCGCGTTCCAGCCCTCGGAGGCCCATCCGAGCCCTTCCTCGCAGTCCTTGTAATTGATGTAGTAGCGGATGCTGAAGTAGCGATCCGGCTTGCCGCTATGACGACGGCTGCCATGTTCCCGAAATCTGACGCCGGGGTAGGGCGTGCGGTTCCAACGCGCTTTCATGGTCCCGGAATAGTCCCGGAACAAATCCCGGTCAAGGGACTACCCGGTAAGGATACACAGGGTCAAATGCCTTATATAATTGGATGTAGTATGACTAGGTATGATGGTAGAACCCCTCTGAATCTGCTTCGTAATCAGCAGGTCAGGGGTTCGAGTCCCCTCGCTGGCTCCAGTAAAATCAAGGCCTTACGCCTATATGGGCGTAAGGCCTTCGCTGTTTTTGCTAACGTATTGCGAACTAGGTTCGCAACGACCAGCCCCTCCAAACACCAAATCTTGCCCTGATTCCGCATGTTGTCCTGAAGGCGACGGTGGAGTTTCCTATGGAAAAGCAGAAAGCGAACGCCTCACCCGCCAAGATGTTTCGTTCGCTTCCGCTGAAATCTGGACACTCAACTGTCCGAACAGTTTTTTTCATATGGCGCTGGCTGCCATATGTCAAATCCTGCTCGGGCACTCCCATCATTGGTGCCCTGGATGTCGTCGGCAGTAGGGCACTCCCGAGAAAGCGCATTGGTCAGGCAGCCGGGAGGCAACCGGTGCGGGCATGACCCCGTCAGTCCTTTGCTAACTCCTGCTAACCCGATCCGCAAAGGCAAGGGAGGTCTGCCACGCATACTATCTCTGGCGGCCGAGCGCACGAAGGCTTGGTACGCTCATCCTGGAAAATGCCCCCCGCTTCTGCAAGCAGGCGGTAGGCGGACACGAAGCGAGCGCCGCGAGGCCTGCCTTGTCGTTCTGGAAACACTTCTGTCGCACCTCGATCTGGCTTCCCTGGCCTTGGGCGTGCCGACGCTGGCCAACGGTTTCATCGACATCGACATGAAGATCATCGTCAGGGGCTCAGGGCTTGGCCAACGCCGTTGTGAACGCGCCATCGGGCAGTTGAAGCAAGCCGGGTTCATGCAAGTGACCCAGCCCAGGGGCAGGAGCGACGAAGGGAGATACTTCGGATGCCGAGCCATCCGGATCATCACTTCATCTTTGTTCGAGTGGCTTGGCCTCGGGCCAATGCTGCGGCGTGAACAGGCCAGGGCATTGGAGACACTACGCCGCAAGGCTCGGAAAGCCAACCGCAAGTTCGCCGACTTCATGCGTCGAGTCACATCTGGATTCAAATTCAGGCCCGCCTTCGCGCCCGGCGGCAGGGCTACGGAGCAGCGAGTGATCGAATGGAACCAGACATGGGCGGTGCACGTCAGGGCGGGTCTTGATCCACGAGAGGCCCAGAGGCGAACAAATGAGGCCCTGGGATATCCGTCCGTGTACAGCCCGGGGCAGAAACAGTAAGGATCAGCGCCGGAATTCAGCTGGACCATGAAAGCCCGCACACGCGGGCTTTCACTTCTACGTCCGAATACTCACCCCATCAGGCCTGCCAGAGGCATTGGATGATGCTGCCATCGAATCTCGGCGTGTTCCGTCGGAGTATGGCCAGCCATTGGATCAGTCCTTTGCTGAAATATGTGTCGCATGGTCGGACGGCATGTGTCGCGCATAAATTCCAAAAGGCAAGAATAAAGAGGAGTCATTCATGGATCTGACCTGCTCGCATCATGTCGACCAAGAGCCAGGGTAATGTCAACGCCATCGGTGTGAAAGAACTGTAGCTCAGCCTAATTCGTACTTGATTCGCGAGCAACATCAGCAAATTATGCAGATACGGGAAGACATGAAATTCCATGAATGGACACGCGTGTTACAACTATTTACTCGCCCATCCGCAGTATAGCAGCCACAGGAGACGCTAGTTCATTAATGATGAATTGCCAGGGCTCATTCAGTGTGGCGAAGCGCTAAATATTAAGCCTTGCTTTAATATGAGCTAGCACAGTAATATTAATGCAAACAAGGAGTAGCCCTGCCAGTGCACCGCATCTTAAATAAGTAAATAATGGTTCATCGAATCTTTCAAGCGCGACAGAAACGATCAAGATAGATATAAGGAGCGCTACAGTGACAAGCGAAAGAATCTTTACTGTTTTACGCATGTCGTTCGATAGCGTAGAAGTTGTTTTTCCGCAGCTATACAGCCTAAATTTGCTCTTACTCATTGAACGCTCTCAATTGGGATAAGACTGCTCGGGGAACTCCCTGCATAATAA
This sequence comes from Fundidesulfovibrio putealis DSM 16056, assembly GCF_000429325.1. NCBI lineage: Bacteria > Pseudomonadati > Thermodesulfobacteriota > Desulfovibrionia > Desulfovibrionales > Desulfovibrionaceae > Fundidesulfovibrio > Fundidesulfovibrio putealis. Next base: position 17,071 of record NZ_AUBQ01000022.1, on the reverse strand, counting down.
GTTCCCCACCTGGGATAGGCAAGCATCGCCACGGGCCTGTTGTTAAACCGCCGACAGATATGCCTTGTCCCGACTTGCTCTGCACGTTAAACTCGGCATCAATCTCATTCTTCCAAAGCAGGGTTATCGGAATCCAAGACCTCCCAACGAATTGCGCTCACGCCACCCTCCAGGCTCAGACGTGATACTGCTTGCTCTAGAATCTGGTCACAGCTTCCTTCGCAATAAAGTTCTGCTCTCACCTCGATCTTCTGGGGATTGAGCTGGTCCTCGCTGTGCAGCGAGCGGAGTCGCAGCGACGAATTGTTTAAGATCTGCAGGAGCAGGGAGCGGATATGCTGCTCACTCTCCGAGGTGCATATAGCCCAGATTTTGTACCTGACGATCTGTTCGGTGTACCCTTGGGGCTGTTTGTTGATGGTCCTGGCCACCGGGCGCAGCAGGATATTGGCTGCCAGAATCGCGGCGGCCCCGCAAGCGGCAAATAGGGTGGCCCCTGAGCCCGCCAGAGTGCCTACGGCGGCGGCGCTCCATAATGTGGCGGCGGTGTTCAACCCCCTAATGCTCAGCCCCTCACGCATGATGACGCCCGCGCCAAGAAAACCGATTCCCGAGACAACTTGGGCGGCTATGCGGGTTTGGCTCATTTCATGGTCGGACAGGTACGACAAGGCAACGAACATGGCGGCTCCAGTGGAAACGAGCGCGTTCGTGCGCAGTCCGGCCATGCGCTGCCGCCATTGACGTTCAAACCCGATGGCCGCGCCAAGCAACAAGGCGATCCCTATTCGAGTAATAAATTCCATAATGGACATGTCAATCTCGTTCCAAAGGCATGCTGAGGATCAAAGAAAGACACTGGGTCGAAACTGCAAGCGATATGGTAAAACCCAATGCCACTCGCAATGACCAAAACAGGACCCAGCAACTTTTTGTTTATAGACCCATTTTTAAATGACGGGAGCCTCCAGCCAACAAGACTCCCATCATTTACTGAATTGATTAGTTTAACGTGTCGCTCTGCTCTTTATCCATCCAGTGTCGAGCTTCCTCACCAGCCAAGTTTTCAGCAGCTGGGTGAGGGTCAAGTAGCAGAAGAGGATGGGCACCAGGAACAGCCAATACGTGTTCGGCAGCGCCACCAGCCCAAGCGACCCAGCAAAGGGCGAGAAGGGGAACCAGAGACCCAGACAACAGATGCCCAGGGTCGTCAGGGTCAGGGGGACGCTGGCCTTGCTTTGGAAGAAGGGAATCTTGTCCGTGCGGATGACGTGGACGATCAACGTCTGGGAGAGAAGTGATTCGATGAACCAGCCGGTCTGGAATAGGCTGGGATTGTCCCAGCAGTTGAAGGCATACAGCATCACGAAGAAGGTGGTGTAGTCGAACAGCGAACTGATGGGGCCCAGGGTGAGAATGTAGCCCTTGATGTCCTCGATGCGCCAGCGCCGGGGCCGCTTCAGGAAGTCCTCGTCCACGTTGTCCGTGGGCATGGCCGTCTGGGAGAAGTCGTACATCAGGTTGTTGACCAGTATCTGGATGGGCAGCATGGGCAGGAAGGGCAGGAAGGCGCTGGCCCCCAGCACGCTGAACATGTTGCCGAAGTTGGAGCTGGCCCCCATGCGGATGTACTTGGTGATGTTGCAGAAGACCTTGCGGCCCTCCAGCACGCCCTTCTCCAGCACGATCAGGCTCTTCTCCAGCAGGATGATGTCGGCGGACTCTTTGGCGATGTCCACAGCGCTGTCCACGGAGATGCCCACGTCGGCGGCCTTCAGGGCCGGGGCGTCGTTGATGCCGTCGCCCATGAAGCCGACCACATGGCCGTTCTTACGCAGGATGGTGACGATCCGCTCTTTCTGCAGGGGGTCGAGTTTGGCGAACACATGGTATTCTTCGACCTTAAGGGCCAGTTCCTCGTCGCTCATGGAGCCGACCTCATCGCCGGTGATAATGTGCCCGCCGTCATCCAGGCCCACCTGGGCGCAGATATTGGCCGTGATGATGGGGTTGTCGCCGGTGAGGATCTTGGGAGTGATGCCCATGTCCACCAGGATTCTGAGCGCCTCGGCCGCAGTCTCCTTGGGGGGGTCCAGGAAGCCCAGGTAGCCCATGAAGATCAGCTCGCTCTCGTCGGCCACGCTGAACTCCGAACGCGAGGCGTCGACCTCCTTGTAGGCTAGGCCCACTACGCGGAAGCCGTCCTCGTTAAGGTCGGTGACCAGGCGCTGCCGCTTCTCCAGGTGTTTGCCCTCCAGGGGCTTGAGCGCGCCCTCCTTCAGGTAGCGCACGGAGTGGTCGAAGACCTCCTCGGCCGCGCCCTTGCAGATGAGCAGGACCTTGCCGGTTTCGGTGTCTTTGACCACCACGCTCATGCGCCTGCGCTTGAAATCGAAAGGGATTTCGTCGATCTTTACATACTTGGCGGTGTTGATCTCGTGGCGCTGGGCGTCGTGGATCACCGCGTCGTCGATGGCGCTCTTGAGGCCCGTCTGGAAGAGGCTGTTGACGCAGGCGTATTCCAAGACGCTGTCGTCCTCATCGCCGCTCACGTTCAGGTGCAACTGCAGGATGATCTTGTCCTGGGTCAGGGTGCCGGTTTTGTCGGTGCACAGGACGTCGATGGCTCCAAAATTCTGGATGGATTCAAGGCGCTTGACGATGACCTTCTGCTTGGACATGGCCAACGCGCCCTTGGAGAGGCATACGGTCACCACCATGGGCAGCATTTCCGGGGTCAGACCCACGGCCACGGCCAGGGCGAACATGAAAGCCTCGGCCCAGTCGCTCTTGAAATACCCGTTCACCAGGAAGACGAAGGGCACCATGAAGGCCATGAAGCCGAGCATAAGCATGGTGAACTTCTTGATGCCCTTGTCGAAATCCGTCTCCACGCGTTTTTCGGCCAACTTGGCCGCGATGCCGCCGAAGTAGGTCTTTGTGCCGGTGGCCATGACCAAGGCTAGGCCGGAGCCGGATTCCACGTTGGTGCCCATGAAGCACATGCTGGGGTTGTCCAAGGTCAGTTCCTGGCCCGTGGGTTCCTCCACTGACATCTTTTCCACGGGCATAGCCTCGCCGGTGAGCGTGGCCTGGTTAACGTACAGGTCCTTGGCCTTGAGCAGTTGCACATCGGCCGGGATCATGTCCCCGGCGGACAGGCTGACGATATCCCCGGGCACCACCCCGGCCAGGGGAATCTCCTTGCGCACTCCATCACGCAGCACGGTGGCCGTGGTGTGAACCATGGCCTTTAATTGGGCGGCGGCGGTGTCGGCCTTGGACTCCTGGATGACCTTAAGGGCCACCCCGATCACGGCCATGGAGATAATCACAATGGTCGAGCGCATGTCGTCGGTGAGGAAAGCGACGGTTCCCAGCACCAGCAGGAGGATGACCAGGGGGTTCTTAACTGCGTCCCAGAGCCGGTTCAGGAAAGTGATCTTCTTTTCCTTAACGGTCTGGTTGGGGCCGAACTGCTCCAGGCGGAGTTCCGCCTCCTCGCTGGTGAGGCCGAGGATGGCCGGTTTTTCCCGCTCGACAGGAGCGGCCAAGCGCTTGGCCAGTTCGGAAATTTGCTCCCAGAGGGCTTCGAGGTGTTTGTACAGATCCCAGGGGGCGATTGTCTTCTTGCCAGCCATGGTGGCCAGGGTATGCGCCTTTTGGGCGAAATGCTCCACCTGCTGCGCGAATTCCTGCTCAGGGTCGAGCCGAAGATTTTCATCCTCGGTTTCTGCTTCCTTCGCGCCCTTTAGGCTCGTGAGGTCACGATCATCCTTCTGCATTGTCCTCTCCTCAACCCAGGCACTTGCACCTGGCTTTCGTAAAATCGACAGACGGCATGTCGCCAGTCGAAATCCGTTAGCTGCCACCCGTGTCATTTTGACGACAGGCGGACGCTCTGCTCTTGTATTGGCACGGGTCTAAACCGTATTCTCCAGGCCACGAAAGCACGTTCGCTGTCAGGAAAAAGGGCGCGGCCCGCGCTGGCCGGATGTACGGGAAAGAAGGGGGCGAAAGTATGGAGTTATCTCCTGCTCCGCATTCACGAGCCTGACCCATGAAAACGCGGCGGAACAAGAGACGATGCGAAGGAATCTATCGGCTCAAGGTGGCGTTTCGGGTGGGATTCGTGTCCTTTCCCTTGCTGCTAGGGGGCGGATCGTCTTTTCTTCGCATGCTCACCTGCCTGTTCATGGTTCTGCTTCCCAACAGAGAAAGGCTCCGCCCCGAAGGGAAAGAGCCTAGTGTGACTGCAAACAACGCAGTGATTTTGTGCCGGGCAATTTCCCCCTGGACCAAGCTTCAGCACCGCGAACCGTAAGAGGCCCAAAAGCCTCAGCCACATTAAATTGCCCCTTAATCCGGGGGAATCTGTTCTACCCGACACCAGCTTCTTTCGACGCTAACGGGGCAGTGGCCTGTGTGTTACGCGGGAGCCTCGCTTACCGGAGACGCTTTGCCCAATAGGCCAACAACTTGATGAAGTCAACCGGTCTTAACTCGTGCAAACTCGCTAACTTTCAAACGTAAATTAGCAAGCTGCCAGCCGCCACAAACCTAGCAGTACCGATACTCCCCTGCCATTTGCGACTGGAACGCCGATCAACTTCACGGGTAACTACGGTGAACAACACCCTCCGAAAGACATGGGGCTACAATCGGCGCACAGCGCTTGACGTGGACATACTGATTATAATGATAGCTTTGGGCTATGCTACCAGTGGAAGTCCGTTCATATTGCTTGATGTAACTTATTTGTTGAAATGTGTTAGTTGGTGTTGTTGCGTTTTGAAATTTCTTGAATTTTATTCAAAATGTTAGGGATCATCTCGTAAAGTGCTGTAAGATGTAATACTGAACAACTGAGTATGAAGGCAGGACAGGTGAGGTACTAGTACCTCACGTCCTGCCATGCGGGGCTCAAGCTTATTCGCCTCCGGCTCAACGCTTTGACTGAGGATCGAGATGCCGACCAAGAAAATGGCACTATGGTGCTACGTCAACACTGAGGAGCACGCCATTATCTCCGCCAACGCAGAGATGGCTGGCCTGTCCAGGTCCACTTACATAAAGCGTGTCTGCCTGGGACAGTCTACGCCAAGCCTTGAAAAGCAGCACGCCAGGCGCGAGTTGCTCAAGATCAACGCCGACCTCGGAAGGCTTGGGGGACTCTTCAAACTGTGCCTGTCGGAGAAGGACACTTCGATCCAGGCATTGCACATGGAGGTGCGGAGGGTGCTCAGGGAGATTGAGGCCCGGCAACGGGAACTGAAGGCTGCAATCGCTCGAATGTGAACTCTCGTTATTATGATCAGCCGTCGCGTCCCTCGGAAGCCGGAGAATGACGATTACCGGCGCTTGGCCCGTTACATTGCGGCAGCCGACCATCTGGGCGAGAAATCCCTGATGCACTGGTGCGCCGGTTGCCTGGCCGGAGACGATTACGCTTTGGGTATCCAGGAGGCCGTGGACACGCAGGCCATGAATACAAGGACCAGCAAGGAAAAGACTTACCATCTCATCGTGAGCTTTCGACCTGAGGATGAGGCACGACTGACGCCGGAGATGTTCATGGCCATCGAGGAAGAATTCGCCGAGACCCTTGGCTTTTCCGAGCACCAGCGCCATTGCGGCATTCACAAGAATACGAACAACCTCCACATGCACGTGGCCTACAACATGATCCACCCTGAGCGATTGACCCGCCATGAGCCATACCAAGACTTCATCGAGCGCGACTCGGTCTGCCGTGACCTGGAGCAGCGGTTCGGTCTAGCCATCGATAATGGGCGCGGAGTCGAGAAGGAGGCTCCGCAGCTGAATGATATTGCTGCCACCGTGGAGGCCCATACCGGCCAGCAATCCTTTGAGGGATACGCCAAGGAGCGGCGGGAACGTCTCCTGGATGCACTGGCTCAGGCAGCCGACTGGGAGCAGGTTCATGCTGCCTTCGCTGGATGCGGAATGGAGATCAAGCCACATGGCAACGGGCTGGTCATCAAGGACCGCAACGGAGACCTCGCCATCAAAGCCAGTCGCTTGGACCGGTCGCTGTCCTTGTCCAAGCTGACGAAGCACTTTGGAACTTACATCAGGCCGGGCCTGACCAAAGAGCACTATCTCGAAAGGGAGCGGTTCACGTCCAAGCCCTTGCACCGGGGGTCGGAACGCGGGGATTTGTATCGGGAGTACCAGCAGGGCATCGAGCCCCGGAAGATGATCATGGAGGAGTTGGCCAACCGTCAGGTGAAGGAGCTGGAAACCCACCGGGCAATCTGGAATCTGGAGCGGGAAATAATCAACCGTCAGTTTTTCGGACAGAATCGGTATGACCTCCTCAAGATCGCACGCTTAACGGAGATAGAGCAACGGCTCCAGATTCAGAAGAAGATCAGAGTCGAGCAGGAAAAGGCAAGGAAGGATACCCCCTACGCCTCCTGGACTGATTTCCTGCGCTGGAAGACAACCCTGGGGAACGAAACTGCCCTAGCCATCCTGCGCTCCAAAGGAGACTTGGTTGAGCCTGAGGCCACCCCAGGAGCATCCAACGTAAATCAGCGACAGGAGGTGCGCGAGAAGTGGATCGAAACGCAGCTTCACCTTGTTGCCGAACAAGCCGTAAGCCGTCGAGCCCGCCGAGGGCTCCTGGCCATAGCCAGGGCCCACGAACTAGCGGAACTGGAGAGCGTGGTTCCGAGAGCCAACAGGCTCTTCACGGGGTTCACCAGTTCGATCGACGCTAGTGGGACGGTGTTCATCCACCTTGCTAACGGTGGTATGATCCGGGACATGGGTAAGGAAGTCGCGTTCACTGCGCATGACGCGGCAACTAAGGAAGCTGCTCTACAATTTGTCAGATTAAAGTGGGGCAAGGCCATCAGGATGGAGGGTAATGTGATTCGGTTTAAGTCGAGGAATAAGCTGATAGAGTTTAACCTCGAACGATAATGTTGCATTTCTGCCCTATCAACCAGATTGATATCAATTTTGGAGCGCTTCGCAAGAAAGGTGCTCAACGCAAGAAACAACCTCCGAATTTTCCAGGGTCAATCGACACGACAAAACTCGGGAACGGGTACGGCGCTTTCGGCCTGCTTCAGAATACTCAGGATCTGACTATCGGATTAGCGGGACGTCAATCATGTGGATTCAGTTCCGGATTTACATCTTGAAGCTATATAGTTAATCGTGTTCAGCAGGCAAACCGCTCTCGATACGCGCCGATTCCGATTCTGCCGCAAATCGTTGTAACTTGGCGTGTAGAGTTTTTCTCGAAATACCCAATTTCCGGGCTGCTTCGCTCTTGTTGCCGTCTGCCGCCTCCAAGGCATTGAAAATGGCGTTCCGCTCAATGGCTTCCAGGGTCATATTGGAGAAGACCGGTTCTGGACAGTTGCCCTCGTTATTCGCCTTGGTAATCGCCGGGGGCAATTCTCGCTCGCTTATATACTCGCCCACCAAGAGCACCACGGCGCGCTCAACAGCATTCTCCAACTCGCGCACGTTACCCGGCCATGAGTATTTAAGCAGCCTATCCATAGCCCCGGGAGTGAAGCCCTTCACATGTTTGCTATTCTTGGCTGCAAACTTGTTCAGGAAATGTACAGCCAAGAGCGGAATGTCTTCCAGACGTTCCCGCAATGGGGGCAAAGCAAGCGCAACCACATTGAGGCGGTAGTAGAGGTCCTGCCGGAAACGGCCAGCCATTGCCTCCTCACTGAGTTTTCGATTGGTCGCCGCCAGGATGCGAACGTCCACCTTGAGGGTTTGGTCACCGCCTACACGCTGGATTTCTCGTTCCTGGATGACCCGTAAAAGTTTGACCTGCATGGACATTGGCATCTCCCCTATCTCATCAAGGAAGATAGTTCCTTTGTCCGCAACCAGAAAACGACCTTCCCGCCGTTTCTCCGCCCCAGTGAATGCTCCTTTCTCGTGTCCAAACAGTTCTGATTCCAAAAGAGTTTCAGTCAAGGCTGCGCAGTTCACCGCGACATAGGGACCTTTGCGACGTTGGCTGTTGGCATGGATGGCTTTGGCAACAAGCTCTTTGCCAGTGCCGGACTCACCCGTGACGAGCACGGTTGCCTCTGATGGAGCGATGGTGGCGAGCATTTCCTGAAGTTGGCGCATGGGGGTACTCTGACCAATGAAGCCGCCTGGGTCAAAAGAGGATGCAAGGGTGTCTTTCAACGCCTTGTTCTCGTGGCGCAGTGAGGCATGGTCTAGAGCGCGTTCCAGGGTAAGTCGGAGGTCGTCGAAATCCAGAGGTTTGGTAAGATAGTCGTAGGCTCCGGACTTGATGGCTTCCACTGCCGTTTCCACATTCGAATAGGCGGTCATAATAATTATGGGAATAGCCGGATTATAAGCCTTGATTTCGATAAGTGCCTTGATGCCCGACATCCCTGCCATACGCACATCCATGAGGATCAGGTCGAAAGGGCGTTCCTTACATAGAACAACAGCGGATTCGCCGTCTTCTACACCTTCCATTCTGTAGCCCCAATCCATGAGTAGCGTGAGCAGCATATTGCGATGCGCAGGGTCGTCGTCTACCACTAGGAGTGTAGACTTGGTTGGTTTTGCCATGGATATCTCCTACGCAGCCCTGACCAAGGGCAAAAGAATGGTGAACACTGATCCCTTACGGGGCAGACTCTCAACCTTGATCTCGCCACCGTGTCCTTCAACGATACGGTGAACAATGGCCAAGCCCAAGCCTGTGCCAGAGGGCTTCGTAGTGAAGTATGGGTTGAAGATGCCAGCGAGCACCTCCGGGGAGATGCCTTTGCCCGTGTCAGAAATCCGGATGCTGAGTCTGCCTGATTCACGGTCGATGGATGCGAAAACCTCCAATTCTCCGCCTTTATCCGTGGCTTGAATTGCATTAAGAAAAAGATTGAGTAGGGCCTGCGTTAACCGCTCGGCATCAACAAGAACGAGAGGAATCGAATCATTACGATGGAAATGCACTGTAATTATTTTGACTGACACGTCACAATCAGCAAGACGTAGAGCCCGTTCGATTATATCATTGATGTTTTCATTTCTGAGTCGCAAATCTCCAGGTCTCGCAAATTCTAACAGTTCCGAGACCACCCGGTTTAGGCGGTCCACCTCTTGTATCATCATTTTGGCGGCCTCTTTGTCTGCCCCTTCGCCTTTGATCTTTCCTGCCAAAAAAGTAGCGAACCCCTTGATTGAGCTTAATGGGTTGCGGATTTCGTGCGCTACTCCAGCTGCCAGGTTGCCCAGGGCCGTGAGCCGCTCGTTGCGCCTGACCTGATCCTGAAGGTTCTTCACCTCGCCGAGGTCGCGCATGATAAAGAGATGGCCAAGGAACAGGCCGTCTTCGTTGATGATTCTGGAAGCACTCAGACTAATGGGTGTCACCTTTCCACCACTTGCGACCAAGTTTTGCTCCTGTTCAAGCACAGCCCTATCCCTACTCAATGTCTCGACGACCGCGTTCCAGTCCAGCCCGCCCTTGTCGTAGATGGGACTCCCCATCAGCTCTTCTCGTTCCATCCCAAGCATTGATGCGACTGGGGCGTTGACCAGGGTGACCAACCCGTTGGTGTCACTGGTCAATAAACCCACCGGGAGGTTGATGACGACCTCAGACGCGAAGGCTTGAGTGTCCTGAAGCAAACGGCGTGAAAGGCGATAATTTTGCGCCCAAAACATCGAGACGAAACCTCCAAAGCCCAATAACACCACGAGTAACGCTATTACCACCGTGTTACGAAAATCCTCGGCGAGGGCTTCCTCGAAAGGTTTAACGTTCAACCCCACGAAGATTACTGGCCCGCCTTTTTGAAGCCAGTTATCTTCGTCAGGGTTGTGTGGTGCCGGAATGTCTGCCTTGCAGTCAGGACAGGCGTCTGAAGGCGAGTGCCATTTATCGTGGAGAATGCCGGGTTGGGGTGAGAAGTGTTTATACACCTCGAACACCTTGCCCGCTCGGGCCGTATTGGTGATACGCCATTTCTGAACGTTTGATTCATTGAGCTCGGCCATGGTCACTGAATCATGCATCTTTGTGCCAATCTGAGCCTTGTCACTATGAGCCAGTGTTAGGCCCTCCGAATCCGTTACAGCCATGTAAGTGATGCCCGGCTGTTTAGCTGTTTCCTCCAGTAGCGATTGAAGGTGATCGCTACCACCGCGAATATCCACCCAGGTTCTGGTTCCCGCTTCCAAAGCCCATATGAGGGCTTCTGCCCTATCCATGAGATTCTGGGACATCTGGTGTTTTTCGCGCTGAGTGTTTCGTATTGCGAGGACAGCGACGGCAAGCCCAAGAATCACAGCAAATCCAACCATTAACCATGGAGAGAGGTACAGTACTGTATTTTTTCGCGTCGGAACGCCAGAACGTAAAGTAGCCATAGGCCACCCCCAATTGCCGATGACAGGGTGTAACAATTTTACCCACAGCGCACAACCGACATGACACGTTATTACCCGTGCAGTGACTCTGGAAAATCAAGGATGTCAGATAATTAAATAATAAAAACAACAATATTGAGTAGTTATGTATAACCTACGAACTCGGCACGACCATTGCTTTGGGGTAAATAGTGTGGTTCATAAAACGAATATTAAAAGAAGAGTACATGGAACAATATTTATCTGCCTTACTTTGTGTCCTAATGCTGAGCACAATTAAGGGCTATTTGGTCAGTGGTGACACCGCTAGAAAATGTGTGGCTGTGTCACAGCAGGAGCCCCCAAATCACTTCAGACCAAGCTAGTCTGAGGACCTGCCATTATGTGGAATAGCGTCAATATTACCGATCAGAAGTGGCTTGATGGTTGGGCGGGGATTGCAGCCTTGGCTTTCCTGGCAATGGGGATTGGATTCGTGATTCGGTTCCTGCTTAAAAAGAATAGGTGCGGTAGACATGTAGCGGACAGGAGTGACTCGTTAAAGATTTTGAATACTAGGTTAGCTCGTGGTGAGATAAGCGACGAGGAATACAAATTGCTAAAAAAGGCATTGTAACAAAATAAATAATATTGTGAAAATTTCTTTGAAGTAGCTTTTAAATAGTAATGTATTGCCATTGACATACATAGTCTAACAAGGTTGTGCGGATGATTAAAGCAATGTTGAATATATGTGAAATTATCTGTTGCATGATAATAAATGTGAGCGCATTGCATATGTTTACAAAGGTTGTATGACGCCGATGTGGAAACAGAAAAATTATGGAACCTGTTCCGTGCATAAATAATGTCGCGCTTGGTGATTGCATGCCGCTGAAGTTTAGCGTTGTTGTGCCTATACATCCGCAAAGTATTCTTCTGCGGAATGGACATAAAAACCCAATAAATGGGCTAAGCATAGTAAGGAAAAGATAATGCGTTTAAGTTGGTATTTGCTAATAGTTGCTACTGTTTTAGTGCTTGGAAATGTTGATGCATTTTCAGCAGAGCAAGAAACTTGCAAAAAGTTTAGAATAGTATTTGAAGATAGTATATCTAAAAAGCTTGATGATGTGTATGTAAATGATGAAGTTGCAGGAGTAATTTCTTCATCGGAAAGCTCAAGAATTGACGCCAAAGAAATTCAAGTGTGTATAGATAGAAAATATGCTGGTAAATTTGAAATAAATTCAGTTTGTTATGTTTCTGGAAACAGAATTGTTGTTTATAATGCATGGTCTACCGGCATTGACCTGAAAGATGGAGAAGCTATAAAAGGGTTTACAAGTCGAATGAACCTTTACATATACGAGGCTAGAGAGCTTTCTGTCTTGATAAAGGACACAATTAGAGCCTTTGTGCTTGAATATGCAAACAAGTTTCTAGGAGAGAGTACTGTTTCAAAGGCCAAAGATGTATATGGAGTAATGGCGAAGTAGGCTTTCTAAAAGGTTCAAAGGTTGATAGATAGATATGACAATTCATAAATATCATATTGTTAGTGTGTTTGCATTCGTTGCTATCGGACTGTTTTTCGCAAGTCCTTCTTGCTTTGCGGATGAACAAGTAGGCCATGAGGAACGGCATGAAAGGCATACCATTTCAAAGAATGATCACAATGCCAGTAAAGATAAACATGGAGGTGATGTAGAGAAACATGGAGGTGAAGAAGCTGGGGTCGTTGCTGCAATTATTTTCATAGCAGCCAACCTGACTGTTTTTGTGAGTGTTACTAGGCGTTTGATCGTAAAATATTTCAATAAACCACTTTGGTTGATAAAAAAAATAATAACTTTTGATATAACTCAGAAACAATATTTACTTACTTTTCATTACTATTTGAATATTGTTGGAATTATTGTCGTTGCATGGCATTGGAATGGCGTGAAATGCGATAAATCAGTTCTACCTGAAGTTGGACTGATCGCATTGATGTCATTGGCAGTCCTAGGATTCATTGCAAAGTACAAGGTGTTGGGGGTTTGGCTACAAGGCATGGCAAAAAAAATTCATACTCAGCCACTTATTACAATTGGAATCATTGCCGTGCTAGCAGTCGGGCATGTTTTTGCTGACTAGTAATTGATTATAGTGCTATTTGTTAATGCTTAGAGGTTGTGGTTCTGCACCATTATTGCGCTATAAGTACGAGAGGTGGAGCATGCACATATTCACTAATGGAAACAAGCTGCTACAGAAGGTAGCTGACCTGCGTTTGCAGCAGCAGAATTTGATTTCGTCTAATATTGCGAATGTTAACAACCCTAACTACCGGCATAAAACTCTGGATTTTGAGAACCAATTGCGGGCTGCCTATCAGGCAACAAAAAGCCCACTTACCGTGACTGATCCAGATCATTTTAATAACTCAGAATATTCCGATGTAAAAGGAGCATTGGAAACTGAATTAAAGCCTCGCGTAATTCATGGCCAAGATGCCGTCGATCTAGACAAAGAAATGACGGAGATGGCACGCAACTCATTGCAGTTCAGCGCAATAATGACGTTGATCCAGAAAGACTTTTCTGGAAAAGCAAAATACCTAGAAGAATTTTCCAAGTAAAAGACTGTAACTCATATAGAAACATATAACTTTGCAAAATGGAGACGCTTATGAACTGTCCGCATTGTAATATTACGCTGGTTATGGCTGAAAGAAGCGGTGTTGAGATTGATTACTGCCCTCAATGCAGGGGTGTGTGGCTTGACAAAGGTGAACTTGACAAAATTATTGAAAAAGCTGCTCAGACAAGTTCTAGCCAAGTTGTATATGATCAGCCTCGAGCTGTTGCGCAGGAAATGTTTCAAGACAAATATTTCCATGACCATGGTGACCGGGGACACCGTGAAGACAAACATGGAAAGCACGGAAAAAAGAAGTCTTGGCTTGGAGACATTCTCGATTTTTAAGATCTGCCTTAGGAGCATATGATGTTGGAGATTGAAAAGTCGCAGCAGAATGCGATAAGGATTGCTTTTGCAGCGGGCATAGTAATCCTTATTGTTAAGTTTGCCGCGTATCTTATGACGGGTTCAACTGCTCTTCTGTCAGATGCATTAGAATCCATAATAAATGTTATCGCAAGTGCTTTTGCCATGTGGAGCATTCATATGGCAAAAGCTCCTCCCGATTCTAATCATCCTTATGGCCACGGAAAAATCGAGTACTTTTCCGCGTTATTCGAGGGTATTCTAATCATATTCGCAGCTGCTTGCATCATATACGCTGCGCTCCCTAAAGTATTTGCCCCTGAAAATCTGAGTCGCTTAGACTATGGCCTTTTGGTCTCTGTGCTGGCGTCAATAATGAATTTGGTCCTAGGGCTATTCCTTGTCCGGCGAGGAATTGAAACAAAATCTCTCACACTTGTTGCTGATGGTAAGCACGTCCTTACTGACGTTTACACAACGGCGGGTGTTTTGGTTGGTTTGTCCGTTGTTTGGATTACTAACTGGCTCTGGATGGATGGAGTCATTGCGTGTGTTGTCGCTCTTAACATCATATGGACTGGCTATGGATTGGTTAGGCAAGCAGTAAAGGGACTAATGAACGAGACGGATTATTCTTTAACTCGCGACATATGCGTGTTGCTAAATGATAAAAGACAGCCTGGATGGGTATCAGTTAAAAAACTACGCGCTTGGTCAGCAGGTCGTTTTATTCATGTCGATTTTTGCTTAGTCCTACCGCGCCAAATATCTTTTGAAGAATCGATGGGTATAATTAGTTTTATTGAAGATATTTTTAGAGAAAGATTTGATGGAGTTGCCGATGTCATAATTAAAACAGATATTTGTTCCGAAAATCTTTGCAAACATTGTCTATATACGGAATGTGCCTTCTCCAAGGCTGAAGGCGTTACTTCTCTTTGGGACGAAGCTACTCTTTGTTCGAAAGCATGATTGTGTAACTTCATACCTTGTGTTGGCACACGATACATTCCCTGTGTATTGTTGGTACGCTACTGCGCTGTCTCTACAAAAAAATTCCCTTGGAGGAGTTTTATGCCTAAAGTGATTCCTGACATGAATAGAATAAACTCAGGTCGTAACGATCAACTTAAAAGGAATTCATGTGGTGTCATGGTGAATGCCCTAAAAATCAGCGAGATACGCGATGCCCAATTGAAAAGTGGGTATTTCGATTGTTTTGGCAGGGCATCATCAGGCTATTGTGATCAATTGAGATGTACATATTACACCTATTGCATGGAAATGTCACGGGTAATACCAAGTGAAGATTGCTTTTAATCATTTAAGCTTGTTAATTGTTTTCAATCATCAAAAATGAGCTACTATGCAAACATTCTTTGACAAATATTTATCAGACGAGTTGATCGAGCTAGGAAATTACCTACAAACCATCCCTGAAGCGATGAGAATCGAAATGCTCGACGGGTTCTTGGCTGCTTTGGTATGCTCCCCTACGCAAGTAAGGCCAAGCACCTACCTCCCTTACATTTGGGGTGACAACCACGAATTCACCGACATGGAAGATGCTGTGAAATACCCCGGGTATATTTCTAACCATCGGAATGTCATTAATAGGCACCTCGCTTACGGGGCAGCATATCCCCCCGTGATCACTACGATCAAAAATGATAATTCAATTGGAAACGATTGGGCATTGGGCTTTATGCAGGGGGTGTATATCGGGGGTGACGCCTGGGAGGAATTGTTCTTGGATGGGCAGAACAGAGGAATATTCATCCCTATCCTGGAGCTTGTCCATGGACATGAATCCAAGCCCGGTATTCGTCCTCACCCTGTCTCGGAAAAGGAACGTGAACACATCTTGTCAAGGATTTCGTCTTCATTGCTCGGAACATACGAATATTTTTCAGGCCACCGGCGGAAACGCTCAGTTTCTTCATCTTCAAGATCACCATCCAGGAATGCTTCAAGAAGTAGGGCGCAAGAGTAGATGAGTGAACCTGGCTTGAGTGATTATGGGTTCAAATCAGGCAGGATTCTTTTAAATACTTGTTGTTTGTCTAAATATTTGCAATCGTGGTAAATCGCAGGTTACGAACCACATGTGAAATCCGCTTTCATAATATTTGTTGGCGGCACTTAAGACCTGCATTCCATTTTGATGACATCACCACTCAACCCAATAACTCAGTAAATTTTGGAGAGAGAAAATGGCTGAGATTGAAATACCTACCGGCGAGGAACTAACAGAAAGGATGAGTGACAGTACCGACAAACGGTTTTCAAAACGAGTAGCCATGCTTACCGCCATATACGCGGTATGCCTGTCTATTTGTGCTTTAGGTGGGGCTAACGCGGCAAAAGAAATGATGATGACCCAACAACAAGCTTCCAACCAATGGGCGTTCTACCAAGCTAAAGCGCAACGAGAACATATGTACCGCCTTGAACGCACCATCCTCGAGGCAGAACAGGCCGATCGAGAGGACAGGCAGCACCCGACTTCCAGAGATCGTTTTATAAAAATCATTGATCAGCTTTCCAGCGAGGAGAAACGTTTCGCTTCAGAGAAGCTCGACATCGAAACCAAGGCTAGAGCCTTTGAGCACGAACGCGATGTCAGTATGGCCAGAGACCCGTATTTCGACTACGCTGAGGTTATGTTGCAGCTTTCGATTATTCTAGCATCAGTATCCATTATTTCAGGATCACGGGCAGTGCTGAAACTGTCCCTCGCTGCGGCAGGGGTTGGGGCTTTGTTGGGATACAACGGATTCACACTTCTCATGAATCTCCCATTCCTCAGCTGAAGATGTTAAGTTTCTGAATAATCTGACGATCAGCTAGATATCCCTATTTCACTCCACTGGCCAACGGATAGTCGGAATTAATCTTTGAGTCAGTTGACTCTATAGCCAGGCCGGACGCCCAGCCAAGCCCATCCGGCTCATGGTCGGCCAGATGCTCAAACAAATTGAGAACCTCAGTGACGAGCGTTGGCTGGGTCTACGTGGTGATCGTGCTGGACTGGCACACCAAGAAGGTCGTTGGGCATTACGCCGGGTTGCAGGCCCGGGCCTGGCACTGGTTAGCCGCCCTGAACAATGCCGTGAATCGCCAGTTTCCCGAAGGGGCGAGTGGGGCGGCGCTCAACCTGATGTCCGACAACGGCTAGCCAGCCCACATCGGTGAGCTTCATGAAGGCGTGCCGGATCATGGGCGTCAATCAAGGCCTTCACCAGTTACTCGAACCCCAAAGGCAACGCGGACACGGAGCGCTTCATGCGCACACTCAAGGAAGCGCTGGTTTGGATCAACGAGTTCACGAGTCCGAGCGCGTTCCTGGAGGCTCTGGATCGCTGGATTGTCGGCGACCGCCCCTATGGGTCCATTCGATGTTCACCCAATGGAGCCACCGGATGTTCACCTAATGGAGCCACCCAGTGCTCACGCAATGGGGCCATTTGATGATCAGGTAATGGAGCCAGTCTAGCCTGGCCGAACCGGGTTTCGGACCTTCGAGATGCCACGTATTTCCGCCGGATTCACGAGCGGGAGGTACGCGGGATGTCCAATCGGAGGTTCGAGATGTTTGAATATCGCCATGCTCTTGTCCGGATGCGCCTTGGCGAATCGGACAGGCAGATAGCCAAGACACACCTCATGGGCCGCAGAAAGCTGGCCCAGGTCCGAGAGATAG
>NZ_AUBQ01000021.1 GCF_000429325.1 Fundidesulfovibrio putealis DSM 16056 | reverse complement strand
TCGCCGCCCGCCTCGTAGCAAGCCTGGGACATCTCCAGGAGCTTGGCCTCGGAGAAGTCGTTGCCGGCGGCGTAGGAGGCGTAGGACTTGTCGTTGGTGGAGATGAAACCTTCCATGCCCTTCATCTGCCGGGCGGTCCCGGCGTCACCGGCGCTGGCGGTGGCGTTGTTCAGGGCCGCGTATTCCAGTTCGGTGTTCAGGTACTTGAGGCTCTTGTCGGACTCGTAGCGCTTGATGCGCTGGCGACCCATGGGGGTCACGGCGTCCAGGGTGCCGGAGATCTTGAAGGAGTCCTCAAGGATCTGGCAGTAGTTGGAGAGCCGCGACGGGGCGGTGCGGGCGGTGGCCACGGCGTCCGCGCCTTCGATGGCCTTGTTGTCGCCGGTGGGGGTTTTCAGTTCGTCTTCCAGCCACTCGTGCAGCACGTTCTTGGCCTTGAGCGTATTGATGGAGGAGATGAAGGGGGTCTTGTGGGGCGTGATGGTCTGGATCACGTTTTCCAGGTCCTCGAAGATGGTGTCCTTCATCTCGCGCACACCGGCGCCGGAGTTCGAATAATAGGACGTAAGAGAATCAGCCATGCGAAATTCCTCCTTTCGCTGTTACAGGGTTTGCGATATGGCCTAAAGGCCGGACAGTTCCAGGTACTTGAGCAGATCGCCCTCGCGTGCTCCGCCGGACTTGACGCGTTTGATCAGGGCGGCGCGCTCGGCGGCGCGTGTGGCTCCGGGCAGACGGTCGTCCATGATGCCCGCGTTCTCCAGGGCGGGGGCGCTCATGCGACCGGCCACGGCCTGGCGGATGCGGGCGCGCGGGTCGTCGCTTGCGGGTTGGGGCATGGGTGTGGTTGTGCGTACGGAGCGTTGTAAGGCACGTACGACTCCATCACGAATATGAGTGTAGAGATCGAGGAACGCGCCAGGCGTGCGATGGACAGCCGAGAGATAAGGTTGGCGAACCTTATGCGGAAGCTGTTGAACATAGCTGCACAGCCTGTTATAGGTTGGGTCGAACAGTGGATCATTGGCCTGAAGCGTGGCCAGCAGCACCTGGTTGTTGACCTCCTTGCGCTGGGCGCGGCGCTGCTGCGCGCCCTGCATCATGCGCTGGCGGTTCTGCAGCATGGCCTGCCACTGCATGCGCCCCATGGGGTCGGCCATCATCTGGGGGGACGGCTGGAAGGGGATGTCCGGGACGCCGTCACCGTCCAGGTCGATGCCTTCCAGGTGCTCGACCATGCCGGGACGGGCCTTGAGCTGGGCCAGGATGGCCTCGAACGGGACCTGGCCCCCGCCAGCCTGCATGGGCTGGCGACCCGGAGCGCCGGGCGCGTAGCCGGGGGAGGGCATGCCGCCCTGGTTCCGGGGGTAACCCTGGGGCTGGCCTTGGGCCTGAAGCTGCCGACGACGCATGATCTCCTCGTCGGACAGTTCGGACTCGCCAGGCGCGAAACCTGCGATGTGGTCCAGGTAGCGCTCGTAGACGAGGCGTTTGCGGGCCTGCTCGTCCATCGCCCCCATGGCGGTGGGATCGGCAGTGCCTGCCTGAGTGGGATAAGGCATACGGGGTTCCTCCTTGAGAGGTGGTATTCCCTGGCTTCCCAGCCAAGGTGCCCCGTAGGATATGCAAGCGCGTTTTTATTTCACCCCACATAGCGCTATGTGGGAAAAAAGTTGAAAATAGTTTGGAAAAGCTCGGAGGGACCGGGATGCCCGCCACAGATATGCGTTTTCGTGGAGGGTGTGCGGGCGTATAGGGGCCGCGTCAACACTCGCCGAAGCGGATGGTCATATGCCAAGAGATGATGATTTCGCCGGTGAGAGTGATCGGTTTGAATAATTAGCCAGAATGATTGCGAGGGGATCTTAACAAAACCTTGAGGCGGACGTGCTTGTTTAGAAATCAGTGCTTTCAAGATCGATCAGTTGGAGGCGTTCATGTGTTGGAGTGTTGTCTGCTTGCTTGAAACTGTGAAGGCTGAATGGATGAGCTATCTCGCCTTCTATGGGGTATTGTTGGTTTCAAACCACGTTTCATCCTATTATGACAAGTCAAAGGCGTATAGTTGTTTTATGTGGTTTGTAGTAGTAGTGGGCGGATTCGTGGTTATTACTGTTGGCAGACATGTCGTTTTATATCTCAAGAATTAGGCATTGCGAGAAATAGTGGCAGGCTTTCGCCTGCCACTTGTAAAAATGTACTGTTAGTCATCCATCCTGTTGCCATTCGGATAATCCTGGGCGCTTATCGCGCTTGTACTCCCGCCGCCTCCAATCTCAACGTGAGGATATTTCCCCTGCTCAATTATATCTGTAAAGAGATCAGGGAAATTGGCCCCTATAATTGCGCCTGCTGTTCTGCCGAGTTGCGGGTTGTGGGCAATAAGTGCTCCACCAGCGACCAAACCTCCGATTGCAGAGAGTACCCTCCCAGACGTGGTGGCTGCTTGATGTGATGGAGTTCCAAATTTCAATTTTGCACCGGGCGCAAGTTGGTAGCTCCCGTCGTCATTCTTGGGCGGCCATGACGAATTCTCCCTTGGAGGGGGTGCAGTCTCCGAGGGTTGTCTGAATGCTGGTTCCTCTCTGCCGGAATACCTCCCGGGAAAAGCAAGGTTGCCATCATCATCGCGATTCGAGAATGCCGAATCAATAGTCGGGGAATTTGACGCCGCATTGAGAGTTACCGGTCCGAGTACACTGTCTGCATCGTCTGCAAGGTTGTAACCTTGAATTTTTAGTCCATCTTTATCATCCCACATTTGTAATGCTCCTTTGCAAGTTGTTGATGTTGAATCCAGATTCATAATTGGTTGGTGGCGGCGAAGACCTAACGACGCATGATCTCCTCGTCGGACAGTTCGGATTCGCCGGGAGCGAAACCTGCGATGTGGTCCAGGTAGCGCTCGTAGACGAGGCGTTTGCGGGTCTGCTCGTCCATCGCCCCCATGGCGGTGGGATCGGCAGTGCCTGCCTGAGTGGGATAAGGCATACGGGGTTCCTCCTTGAGAGGTGGTTTTCCCTGGCTTCCCAGCCAAGGTGCCCCGTAGGATATGCAAGCGCGTTTTTATTTCACCCCACATAGCGCTATGTGGGAAGAAAGTTGAAAAAATATGATATTCATATCAGAAGGGGCGTGGGCGGCGAGCAGGGGATAGCGCGCAAAGCTCAGAGAGAGGTGTCGGGAACAGGCATGGGATATGGAGTGATGTCAGCAGTTCTCAGGGAATGAACGTCAGCAGCTTCAACTCTTGTGTTTGCGTGCCCATGCGATGCTGATAAGTGTGCGGGGGGCTGTAAGTGTGTGAGGTTTTGGATTGGATTGCTGACGCAAGCAGTGGGGGGCGGGTATGGGTGTTATTGGTGGTACGGCTGGAGTCATCCTCTTTTTTTGGGTAATTTTGTACGCAATGGTCGCGCACGATGAAAAGAGGGGGGTTCCTCTGGATGCACAGCCTGGGTATAGAATGTGGGGGCTTGTTGTTTTGACATTTATGCTGGGTCGCAGTGCCTATGCTTTTGTAGATGTTGCAATGTGCGTTTTGGGGGTCAGGGTATGAATCTCCGGTCTAAGCGCGCTATCTACTTTGTCGTGGTTTTCCTTTTAGGGTTTCTGTATGGAGCTGTAAAGAATGATGCAACAGAATTCAAGAGTGTCTTCTGCGGAGAAAGTATTATAAAAAGTAATGATGGTTTGCAGCAACACGATAGTGTGCCACTGCAAACCAAGCGTGACTAAAATTTATATGCTTTGAGTATTGCCTTGCCTCCCTCCTTTGCAGCTTTGATCCAGCGAGTTCCATTCCGGCTTTGCCCGCGTGCTCTAAGAACTTGAAATAGTCATGGCTCCCAACGGGCTGGCCATTGTAGTATTTCTGGCCAATGTCGTAGCCAGTAACGACAGCCTGTCTTCCATCATCCCAGGCTGGCGTAAATTTCCCCGCAAAGCGACCGAATTGATAACTTGCCGAGTGCCCTTGATAGGAGTTGTCTCCCTCAGGCATCGCGAAGAAACCTTTGGCAAAGTCTTCGGATATCTTCTCCTCCCCTTTCGCGTCCATGCCTAGTGAACCATCCTGTGTGTAATCCAGATTCTTGGCATATTCCTTGTTGGCCCGGTCCTGTGCAAGTTGGCCCTTGATTCCAATTGCTTGATTGGGATCGATTTCAACCGGTTGGTTTAGCTCCCCCTGGGGAGCCAGAAACATCTTGTCGTCATTTGTGGTGTAGTACATGTGCCCGCCAAAACTGAAATTGTCCTTTTGGGCTGCGTCGTAGTCGTAGTACTTGAAAGTCGGGTCGTCCGTTCTCTCGCTCATGCCTTTTCTCCTTCGTTATCCGTTGTCGTTACAGGTTACATTCTCAGCGCCCAGCAGCTCGTGTTCCTGCTCCCAGCCAAGGTGCCCCGTAGGATATGCAGGCGCGTTTTTATTTCACCCCACATAGCGCTATGTGGGAAGAAAGTTGAAAATCACCCCGCCCTCTCGTCCGAACCCTGCTTGACCCGCTCCCCGCTTGTCCGTATCTGGTGAGAATCGAAGAAATAGCAAACCCTTGGAACGTGCATGGAACAGAAACACCACTTTACGCTCTGGTATGTCGTCGCGGCCTTCCTGGCCCTCTCCCTCTTTCAGGACTATTACATCCGCAGCTACGGCCCCAAGACGCTGGCCTACTCCGAGTTCCTCAAGGAGCTGAAGGCAGGCAACATCAAAGAGGTGGCCATCGGGCAGGGGACGCTCAGCGGCAAGATGAAGATCGTTGCCGATGGCGTGGAATCCGAGCAGCGCTTCGTCGCGCTTCGCGTGGACCCGGAAATCTCCGAGGAGCTGACCAAGTACAACGTGGATTTCCGTGGCCAGCCCGAATCCACTTTCCTGCGGGACATCCTGAGCTGGGTGCTCCCGGCGGTGATCTTTTTCGGCATCTGGTTCTTCCTCATGAAGCGGTTCAATCCTGGGAATCAGCTGCTGGGGGTGGGGCGCAGCAAGGCCAAGATCGTGGCTGAATCCGAGCTGAACACCACCTTCGCCGACGTGGCGGGCTGCGACGAGGCCAAGGAGGAGCTCAAGGAGATCATCGACTTCCTGAAGGAACCGGAGCGCTTCCAGAATCTGGGCGGGCGCATGCCCAAGGGCGTCCTGCTTGTGGGGCCTCCCGGCACGGGCAAGACCCTCCTGGCGCGGGCCGTGGCGGGCGAGGCCAAGGTGCCGTTCTTCTTCATATCCGGTTCGGAATTCGTGGAGCTGTTCGTGGGCATGGGGGCGTCGCGCGTGCGCGAACTGTTCACCCAGGCGCGCGAGAAGGCCCCCTGCATCATCTTCATCGACGAGTTGGACGCCATCGGCAAGGCGCGCGGCATGTCCGTGATGGGCGGGCACGACGAACGTGAGCAGACCCTGAACCAGCTGCTGGTGGAGATGGACGGCTTCGACCCGCGCGTTGGTGTTGTGATCATGGCCGCCACCAACCGACCGGAGACCCTGGACCCGGCATTGCTGCGCGCCGGACGCTTCGACCGCCAGGTGCTGGTGGACAAGCCCGACGTGAAGGGCCGCGAGGAGATCCTGCAAGTTCACGCCAAAAACGTGAAGCTCTCCCCGGATGTGAACCTGCACGAGTTGGCCCAGAAGACCCCCGGATTCTCCGGCGCGGATCTGGCCAACATCATAAACGAGGGGGCGCTTCTGGCTGCGCGCCGCCGCAAGACATCCGTTGAGATGGAAGACCTGAACGAGGCCGTGGACCGGGTCATCGCCGGCCTGGAGAAGAAGAACCGGGTGATAAATCCCAAGGAGAAGAAGATCGTGGCCTACCACGAGACCGGGCACGCCCTTGTTGCGGCGTTCACCCCCGGCTCGGACAAGGTGGCCAAGATATCCATCGTGCCGCGCGGGCTCGGGGCGTTGGGCTACACCCAGCAGCTGCCCACCGAGGACCGCTACCTGATGACCCGCCAGGAGTTGCTGGGGAAGATCGACGTGCTGCTTGGCGGGCGTGTGGCCGAGGAGCTGGTGTTCAACGAGATATCCACCGGCGCGCACAACGACCTGCAACGCGCCACGGACATCGCCAGGGCCATGGTGTCCGAGTACGGCATGGGAGAGACTCTGGGATTGTCCACATACCCCAGGCAGGCCCGGCCCATGTTCCTGAGTCCGGAACAGGTCCCACTGACGGGCAAGGAATACAGCGAATCAACGGCAGCCAAGCTTGACGCCGAGGTGCGTGAGCTTCTGGAGAATTCCAGGCGTCGCGTCCGGGGAATCCTGGACGAACACAAGGCCCAGTTGGAGGCCATCGCCCAGCAACTCCTCAAGGTCGAGGTGCTGGATGCGGCGAAGTTTGAAGAGTTGCTGACGGGCAAGGCGGTTGAAATCGAGGAGAGCTAAGGCAGGCGGCGCAGGGCCTTACCGGTCGACGCGGGCGGCCTTGGCGCGCTCTGCTGCCCGGACGAAGTTCTCGGCCCAGTGCAGCGCGCCAAGCGCGTGGATGTGCGTGTAGGCCGCGAAGGTGTTGCCCGACACCACGCCGTCCATTCCGCTGAGCATCCCGGCCCCCCGCTCCATGTGCAGGGCGAAGACCGGGCTTTCGCCATGCCCGGTATAGTGGGACTCGGCCAGGCAGCGCGAGTAGTGGAACTCGTGCCCTTTGAGCGTGGTCCCCACCGGGTGGAAAGGATTGTCCACAACCACGGTGGCCTCGGCATACCCGAGACCCTGGGGGCGGGCGCAGAGCGTGGTGGCCAGCGGGAACACGCCCGCCATGGGGTAGATGGTCCCCTCGGCATGGAGTTCCTCGCACAGGTACATGAAGCCGCCGCATTCGGCGTAGATGGGAAGTCCGGCGCGGGAAAGTTCCAGCACCCGCGAGCGCACCCCCGCGTTGTCGGCCAACGCCTGGGCCTGGGTCTCCGGGAAGCCGCCGCCCAGGTACAGGCCGTCCAGTTTCGGCCAGGCGTCGCCTGAGAGCAGGCTGAGTTCCACCAGTTCCGCCCCGGCGCGGCGAAGCGCCTCCAGGTTTTCCTGGTAGTAGAACCACAGCGCGGCATCAAGGACATAGCCGATGCGCGGCTTCTGCGTGCTGACCTGGGCAGGCCAGATGTTCTTGCGTCCTTCAGGGAGAGATTCAGCTGAGCGCGCGATGTCCAACAGCCGGGAAAGGTCGCAGCATTCCCCCACCGTTCTGGCGATGCCCTCCAGGATGTCTTCCTGTCCGAGGTATTCCCGGCTGGAGATGAGGCCCATGTGCCGCTCGGGGATGGGGTTTTCGCGCATTTTGGGCAGCTCGCCCAGGACCGGGACGTCGGTGTAGTGCTCGATGGCCTGCCTGAGGATGCGGCGGTGGCGTTCCCCAGCCGTGCGGTTCAGGATGACCCCGGCCAGATGGAGACCCGGTTCGAAATTGGCGCAGCCCTGGACCACTGCGGCAACGGTGCGGGTCATCTTGGTGGCGTCGATGACCAGGATGAGCGGAGCTCGCAGGCATTTGGCCAGTTGGCTGGTGGAGAAGGTTCCCAGGGCGTCGCCGCCGTCGAAGAGGCCGCGGTTGCCTTCGGTGAAGGCCAGGTCTGCTTCTTCGGATTTTTGGGCGAAGAGCCCGGTCAGGGCCGGTTCGTCCAGCAGGAAGGGGTCCAGGTTGCAGGCCGGGCGTCTGGCCGCGAGGCCGAGCCAGGCCGCGTCGATGTAGTCGGGGCCTTTCTTGAAGGGGGCAACGCGAAGACCCTGGTTCACCCAGGCGCGGGTGAGTCCCAGGGAGACTATGGTCTTGCCTGATCCGCCGGAAAGTCCGGCCAGCACGAGACGGGGAATGCGGGTCATGAAAAAAGAGGACCTTCCGGCCCCATGCGTTGGTGTCCACGTCCCGCGCCTGTCCGCATCACGACCAAGGCCATGAAGAGGGAGCGGCGCGGGCCGCGGAGAAAGGTGTTGCGCCGCTTAAGGCTATTCGCCTTCTTCGGTGGCGTGCTGCTTGCCGGCGCCTTTGAGGCCGATCATGGTGGTGGAACCGGAGGACCAGTATTCCAGGGTACCCTCGGCAACCATCTTGTTCACCAGCTTGCCGACTTCCATCTTCTTCATGTCGGGCAGGAAAGCGTAAAAGTCCTTCAGATAGAACTTGGACTTGTTGGTCTTCGACTTCAGAGTGTCGACAATGTGCTGCCTGGCTTCTGTTTCGTCCATATATACCTCGCTTGGAGTTTCCGGAGACGCGGGTTTTTAAGGCCCGCGCCTCCGGTATTAGACTGCTAGAACTTGAAGTTGGTGGACTGGCGCCAGGTGAAGTAAGCCGGATCGCGGAAGTCGTCGATCAGGTGATGGGTGAAGTCCAGTTCACACTTCTCGAAGAAGCTCTCCCAGCCGATGCGCTCGGCCCAATCGCCCAGGCGCTCGTACTTGTTGGCTTCGGCCGCGTAGACCTCGATGATCTTCTTCACGACCTTGGCCAGCGTGGGCCAGCGGGGAGGCTCGTTGGGGATGAACGCAACGGCCACCTTGGAGAACTTGGGCATGGAGATCCTGTTGGACACCTTGCCGCCGACCATGATGATCACGCCGTCGCCTTCCTTGTCGGAAAGGGGCAGCGAGGGGCACATGGTGTAGCAGTTGCCGCAGTACATGCAGCGCTCGTTGTTCACCAGGATGGTGTTGACCTTCTTGCCGTCGGGCAGATCGGTCTTGCCGGGCTTCAGGGCGCCGGTGGGGCAGGACGCGATGGCGAGGGGAATCTCGCACATGTTGTCCAGGTACTCGTGGTCGATGAGGGGCGGCTTGCGGTGGAAGCCCACGACGGCGACGTCGGAGCAGTGGCAGGCGCCGCACATGTTCAGGCAGCAGGCGACGGCCACGCGCACGATGGCGGGCATACGCATGCTGGTGAAGTCGTCGAACAGCTCGTCCATGATGACCTTAACCGTGCCGGAAGCGTCCGTGGCCGGGGTGTGGCAGTGAATCCAACCCTGGGTGTGCACGATGTTGGAGATGGACGCGCCGGTGCCGCCGACGGGGAACTTGAAGGAACCCTTGTCGAACTTGCGGCTGTTCAGGTCGGCCTTCATCTTCTTGGCGGTCTCAAGAGAAGGAGTCATGAACTCGACGTTGTTGCGGGTGGTCCAGCGCAGGTAGCCGTCGGCGTACTGCTTGGCAACGGCGCACAGCTCACGGATGTACTCGGTGGACACCAGGCGGGCGGAACCCACGCGCACGGTGTAGACCTTGTCGCCGCTCTCGGCTTCGTGAACCAGCAGGCCGGGCTCGAGGATTTCGTGAGAAACCCACTTGCCGTAGTTTTTCTCCAGAACCGGAGGCAGGAAGTCTTTATAGAACCGAGGTCCGATGTCGGAAATACGGTTCTCCATCGGCTTGTCGGGATTGTACCCGGAAGAGACGAACGCCATATTTGTTCCCCCTTTTAGCGCTGGTGCAGTTTGCGGTATTCGTTGATGTCGCGGGTCCAGCCGCCGGGCACCTCATCTTCCTTCCAGAAGATGTAGGGGTTGGTGCGGGGTTCCTTGACATGCTGAGCCTGAGCCTTGATGCCGCAGACTTCCAGAGCCTTCTGGAAACCGAGGCGCTTCAGGGTCTCGCCCAGGCGTTCGCGGTTCTTGCCTTCGTCCATCCACCAGTCCCAGATGGACTCGATGACTTCCTTGATCTCGTCGAACGGATCGTCGGCGGGGATGAAGGGCACCAGGAGCGAGCTCATCTGAGCGCCGTCCAGAATCGGGGCCTTGGCGCCGATCAGGATGGAAGCGCCGCGCTCGTCACCGATGCGCAGGGCCTTGGGCATGACGTTGATGCAGTGCATGCAACGGTAGCAGTTCTTGGTGTCGATCTCCAGCTTGCCGCCCTCGTAGCTCATGCACTGGGTGGGGCACAGGCCGATGACTTCCTTCTGGATGTCGAACTTGCCCCAGTCGCGACCGGCGTGGGCGCCGGCGTTGGGGGCGATCTCGCCACCGACGTAAGCCTTCACAGCGGCCTGGTCGATCTTGATGTCGTCCTTCCAGGTGCCGATGACGGAGAAGTCGGAGCGGGCGATGGAGGCCACGCAGCCGTTGGGGCAGCCGTCGAACTTGAACTTGAACTTGTAGGGGAACTGCGGGCGGTGCAGCATGTCCTGGTATTCATTGGTCAAGGTGTGGCACATCAGCTGGGTGTCGTAGCATGCGAATTCGCAGCGGGACATGCCCATGCAGCAGGCGGGGGTGCGCAGGTTGGAACCCGAGCCGCCCAGGTCCTGGTTGTGCTTGTGGGTCAGCTCGAAGAAGATCTCTTCCAGCTGGGGGGTGGTGGTGCCCAGCCAGATGATGTCTCCGGTGGAGCCGTGCATGTTGGTCATGCCGGATCCGCGCATGTCCCACAGGTCGCACAGCTCTTCCAGGTAGTCGGCCTTGTAGAAGAGGCCGGAAGGCTGGGCAAGACGCACGGTGTGGAAGTGGGCAACGCCGGGGAATCTTTCGGGCTGGTCGCAGTAGCGTCCGATGACGCCGCCGCCGTAGCCGAACACGCCCACGATGCCGCCGTGCTTCCAGTGAGTGGTGCCGTCCTCGAAGGACATTTCCAGCAGGCCCAGCAGGTCGTCGATGACGTCCTCGGGAATCTGCTGATTGATGCCCTTGGGGTTCGTGTGACGCAGCTCCGCAGCTTGCTTCATGTCAGAAACGAAGCTGGGCCACGGACCGCTTTCAAGCTGATCCAGCAACGGGGTCGGGTGTTTCGCCATGTGTTCCTCCAAAAAAGAGTTGTAAGAGTTACAGCCCTGTTTACGAAAATCGCGCCCCGCCCGTGCGGATGCGACGTTTTCCCGACGTAATGCCCACAAGCCCGCCAATGCGGACCGATGGCGCGAAAATGACCTGGGGATGGACAAAGCGTATAGAAGTAACCGGGATTACTGTCAATCCACCTAAAGTACCACGCGCGTGAACTTTCTAACATGGTTCTTCCCGGCCTGCAAAGGAAAATCCATGGCTCCGCGAAACCCGCAGGTGCCCGATATTCCAAGCACTGGTGCGGATTTTCAGCTGAGACGCTCCATGCTAGTCTTGCGAGGCGGCAAATGATTCGTTATGAATTTCACAAATTAACTGCGACAGGATGAGCACGCATGGAAGAAAAAACAAGCTCCGGAGCGCCGGTTTGTCGCCGATGCGGCCGCTGCTGCGAAAGCGGCGGCCCGGCCCTGCACCGGGCCGATCTGCCCCTGGTCGAGGCCGGAGTGATCCAGCGTCGGGACCTTGTCACCCTGCGCTCCGGCGAGGTCGTGCACGAAAACGTGGTGGGCGGGCTGACCACGCTGGCCTCCGAAATGGTGAAGCTGGCCGGGCGCGCCGCCGGTTTCTCGTGCAGATTCCACGACGTCTCGGCCAAGGCTTGCGGCATCCATGATTCGCGCCCCGTGGAGTGCCGCGCCCTGTTCTGCGAGGACACTTCGGTCCTCGAGAGTCTCTACCGGGAAAACCGTGCCACCAGGGCGGACATGATCGCCCCCGGAGGCGGGCTCTGGGAGCTGGTGGAGTTCCACGAGCGCACCTGGCCCGCAGCCATGGCCGTGAGTCTGGCCAGGAAGGCCGCCAGGGGGGACGTGGCCGCGCGCGAGAGCCTGGCCGGGCTGGCCTCGGCCGAGGCGGCCTTCCGCGAGGCGTTCCGCCAGCGGGCCGGTTTGGCGGACGAGGAGCTGGACTATTATTTCGGCAGGAGCCTTCAGCGCATCTGCGCGCCCTTCGGGAACCGCGTCTCCGGCTGACGCGCGAAGGCCGGACAGGAAATTCAGTCTGAAAACAAGAGCGGGCGGGAAGTGATTCCCGCCCGCTTGTGATTTGTCAGGTCATCCGGCCCGCAGCAGCCTGCCGGGCTACTGCTGTCCCTGGGGTTGCCCCTGGGAGGGCGGCCCGTAATCGAAGTACTGGCGGCAATACTTCTCGCACCAGTCCGTGGCGTTGTTGATGGCGGGCTGGCAGTTGCCGAAGTTGCTCTGCCTCCACTCCATCAGCTGGAGCTGGTTGCACCCCTTGATGCATTCGGCCTTGCTGGCGTGCTCCTGGGCCAGGTAGTCCTTGTAGGTCTGGCACAATCCGTCGTCCGGGCAGTTGGAGTCCACTTGCGCGGGCCAGCAGAAGCCGTAGAACTCTTCCAGGGTCAGCGCGCGCTGGGCTCCAGCGCAGCCGGAAAGCAGGGCCGCGCAGAAAAGCGCCAGAAGCAGGGCGAGGCTGTTGGGCCGCAGGGTGGTCATGGATTCTCCTAGCTTTTCATGTTCACGTACTGGATGGGGGTGGGCAGGTCCGCGCCGTTGAGAAGGTTCATGACGGCCTGGAGGTCGTCGATCTTCTTGCCAGTCACGCGCACCAGGTCGTCCATGATCTGCGCCTGCACCTTCAGCTTGGATTCCTTGATCAGGTTGGTGATCTTCTTGGCCACGTCCTTCTCGATCCCTTCCTTTATCTTGCATTCAAGGCGCATCAGCGAGCCACCGGCGGGCTTGGGGTCGCCGAACTCGACGCTCTTGGTGTCCACCTTGCGCTTGACGAAGTTGCCGATGAGCATGTCGCGCACGGCCTTGGCGCGCATCTCGCTTTCGGTGACCACGGACAGCACCTTGGTCTTCTTGTCCAGGCTGATCTCGGTCTTCGACCCCTTGAAGTCGAAGCGGGTGGCGATCTCCTTGACGGTGTTGTTCACGGCGTTGTCCACTTCCTGAAGGTCCACCTTGCTGACGGCATCGAACGAGGGCATGACATTCTCCTGTATATCCGGGGGATTCTCCGGGATGATCGAAATTTCTATCCTGAGCGCAAGCTCTTTGCAATACGTCCTTTATCACGCATAAGAGAGCATGGACAACCTCATGAACATGCGACGCGGGCGTCCGGCTTCACAGGGACACGAAGGCGGCGGGCCAGTCCTGTACTGGATGCACCGCGACCACAGGCTGCGCGACAACTGGGCGCTTCTCTATGCGGCGTCCCTGGCGGCAAGCCGGGATCGGGCGCTGGTGGCGGTCCACTGCCTGGACCCGGACTACCCGCAGGCCAACGCCGCCCATTTTCGGTTCCTGGTGGATGGGCTCAGGGAACTCCACGCGGACTTCAAGGCCGCGAACATCCCCTTTGTGGAGCTGATGGGCGACCCGCCCTCCCGCGTGGCGCAGCTGGCGGGTTCGCTGGACGCCTGCGTCCTGGTCACGGACTTCGATCCGCTGCGCCACAAGCGGCGCTGGCTGGCCCAGGCCGGGGAGGCCGTGGCCTGTCCGGTGCATGAGGTGGACGCCCGAAACGTGGTCCCCTGCTTTGTGGCCTCGGACAAGTGCGAGTACATGGCCCGCACCATCCGCCCCAAGATCCACAGGCTGCTGCCGGAATTCCTGGAACCGTTCCCCGGTCTTCCCCCGCTGCGGCCTCTGGATGCGGCCCTCGCGAAGAAACTGCCGCAGTGGTCCTGGGAGCAGGTGGAGCAGGGCGTTCCCGGCCTATCCGGGGCGTCCCGCTCACGGTATTTCGCGGCGGGCGAGGCCGCAGGCGCGATGGCCCTGGACGCCTTCACGGGGGCCGGACTGCGCGGGTACGCGGAGAAGCGCAACGACCCATCGCTCGACGGCCAGTCCGGGCTCTCGCCCTGGCTGCACTTTGGGATGCTGTCCGCGCAGCGCGCCGCATTGGAGGCCGCCTCGAGCCGGGCCGAAGCTGCGGACAAGGAGGCCTTCCTGGAGGAGCTGATCGTGCGCCGGGAGCTGGCCGACAACTTCTGCCTGCACCGCCAGGATTACGACCGGACCTCCTGTTATCCCGAGTGGGCCAGAAAGACCCTTGAGCGTCACGCGGACGATCCGCGCCCCTACATTTATACCAGGGAACAGCTTGAGGAAGGGGAAACCCACGACCCTGCCTGGAACGCCGCACAGCTGGAGATGCGGCTCACAGGCAAGATGCACGGCTACATGCGCATGTACTGGGGCAAGAAAATCCTGGAGTGGACTCCGGACGCCGAAGAGGCCCAGGGCGTGGCCGTGGAACTGAACGACCGCTGGTCGCTGGATGGGCGGGACCCCAACGGGTACGCGGGCATCGCCTGGTCAATCGGGGGCGTGCACGACCGGCCCTGGATGGAACGGCCCGTATTCGGACAGATCCGCTACATGAATTACAAGGGACTGGAACGCAAATTCGACGTGCGGGCCTATGTGGAAAAAATCAAGTCTCTAGAAGGCAGGGAGAGGAGAAAGAGTATCGACAAAGAATGATGTTCATGATGTAAACGCATGGACGGAACCCATAAAAACCAGTTGCATACACAGCCATCCGGCAAGAGTGATGCATGGCGCTCAATGACAGGACGCACTTTCCGGGCAGGATTCTGTTCCCGGCTTCGGCAGGATTGTGTCTGTGCGCCGTATCCCGGAAGGCACAGGCGCAGGCCGCGCCGCCCCTTGCGTATGCCGAAGGCCACTGGCCTCCCGAAGCCTTTGCCCTGACGGGGGTGCTGCTCCTGGCCGTGGCGATCCTCCTGATACTGCTCCTGCGCGCACGGCGCACCGTGGCGAGCCTGCGCATCAGCGAGGAGCGCTACCGCATCCTCATGGATCAGGTGGAGGCGGTCTCCATCCAGGGCTATTCGTCGGACGGGATCGTCAGCTATTGGAACGACTCGTCGGAAACCATCTACGGCTACACCCGTGAGGAGGCGCTGGGGAAGAACCTGGTGGACCTCATCATCCCGCCCCCCATGCGCGAGGAGGTCCGCAAGGCCATTCTCCAGATGGGGGAGACGGGCCAGCCTCTGCCCGCCTCGGAACTGATCCTCATGCACAAGGACGGCTCGGACGTCCCGGTCTTCTCGACCCACAGCGTGGTGACCACTGCCGACGGCGAAACCGTCCAGTATTGCCTGGATGTGGACTTAAGCGCGCTGAAGGACGCCGAAAAGGCCCTGCGCGCAAGCGAGGAACGCTTCCGCCTGCTGGTGGAGAACGCGGGGGACGCCATCTACCTGACCGACATGCGCGGGCGAATCCTCGAAGTGAACCCGGAGGCGGAGCGCCAGACAGGTTTCGGTCGGGAAGAGCTGCTTGGCATGAATATGATGGATCTCGACGAGACGCAGTCCCCCGAGGCGCTGGCGGCGTTCGCGCGCAGCATCTCAAGCGAACGTCGGGCCTGCTTCGAAACGCGGCACCGCCGAAAGGACGGCGGCAGCTTCCCCGTGGACCTGCGCGTGGTGTTCCTGGAAGTGGGAGCTCAAAAGTACGTCCTGGGCCTGGCCCGCGACATCACCACCCGCAAGCGCGACGAGGAACTGATCACCGAGGCCAACAAGACCCTGACCACCATCCTGGACGGCCTGTGCGCGGCGGTGAACGTGGTGGACATCGAGACACACGAGATCCTCTTCATGAACAAGGCCATGAAGGAGACCTTCCGGCGCGACTGCACCGGCGAGACCTGCTACCGCTCCTTCCGGGAGCGGGAAGCCGTCTGCGACAACTGCTGGGTTCCGGGAGCCTGCCCGAGCGGCGAGCCGCCGGACGAAATGGTGGTCTGGGAGGACATGAACCCGGTGACGGGCCTGTGGGGCCTGAACCACGACAGGGCCCTGCGCTGGATCGACGGGCGCATGGTGCGCGTGCAGGTGACCATCGACATCTCCGAGCGCAAACGCGCCGAGGAGCGCATGGAGGCCTCGTTGCATGAAAAGGAGATCCTGCTGCGCGAGATTCATCACCGGGTGAAGAACAACCTTCAGATCATATCCAGCCTCCTGAACCTCCAGAAGCAGGCCGTGGCCAATCCCACCGCACAGAGCGTGCTGGACGAGAGCCGGGGGCGCATCGCCTCCATGGCCATGATCCATGAGCAGCTGTACCGGTCCAGGGACTTCGCCGGGCTGGACGTGGGGGAGTACCTGGGGCAGTTCCTGCCCCGGCTGGTGTCGGCCTGCAAGGGCGACAGGGAAATCTCCCTGGTGCTGGAGACGGCGGAAATCCCCCTGAGCCTGGAGCAGGCCATTCCTTTCGGGCTTATCCTGAACGAGCTGGCCACCAACGCCATCAAGCATGGCTTCCGCAGACGCACGCGCGGGACCCTGCATGTGGCCGCCGCCCTGGTGGACGGCGAGGTGCTGGTGGAGGTCGAGGACGACGGAGAGGGCATGCCGCCCGGGGTGAGTCTCTCCGCGCCGGACACCCTGGGCTTGCAGCTGGTGGTGTCCCTGGCGGAGCAGCTTAAAGGGCGCGTGAGCGTGGACTCTCCGAACGGGGTGCGTTTCAGGCTGCGATTCCCGGTGGTCCGAAACGGCCTGGGGCCGGACTGATGCGGCAGGCAGACATGTCGCGGCCTTGAAAAACGGGGGTCATGCCTCCCAGGTGCCAGGGCCGGACGATGCAATCGCCCGGCTTGATGCAGGGCAGAGCGGCGGTCAAATCCGGAGATCGGAAACGGGGCGGGAATGGGATCAGGGGCGGCCTAATGGGTCGCCCCGGCTGTTTCAGGAGGCGGCTACGTCGTGGATGCTTCCGGCCTGGGCCACGTATCCGGCTCCGTCCAGGGCGGCGATCACCTCAGGCATGCGATCGGAGCGAAGCGTTCGCTCCAGGTGCACCAGGGCCAGGGCGCCGGGGTTGGCCATGCGTGCCAGCTCCACGGTCTCCTCCACGGAGCCGTGTCCCACTGCGCCGGGGGCCAGCGAAAAGGTCTCCTGCACGATGAGTCCGACTCCCCAGGCCAAGGCCAGGCATTCCGGGGCGGGCGCGCCGTCGCCTGAATAGTAGAGGCTCGCCGCGTCGTCTTCCAGGCGCAGGGCCAGGCAGGGCTCGTTGTGCGTGGTGTAGGCTCCGGTGAGGGTAAGGCCCAGAAGTTCCATGGGTTCGCCGGGTTCGCACTCCCGATAGGACAGGGTGAACCCGAGCTTCTCGCGTAGCGTGGGGTAGGCAAGATCAAGGGCCCTGGTCACGGCCATGCCCACGCCCTGGCGGCCTGCCACCAGGAGTTCGCGGGTGCGGCCCGCCTGCATCATGCGGGCTGCCAGGGCTGGAAAGCCCATGAAATGGTCGCCGTGGAAGTGCGATATCCACACCAGGTCCGGCCCGTCCGGCGAGGCGTTCAGGGCGGGTCCGTGCCGCCAGTAGGCGTAGGGGGCCGTGAAGCCGCAGTCCAGGAGGATTTCGCGCCGCTGGCCCTGGGCCGTGGCCTCCACCAGCAGGCAGGTGTTGGGGTGGGCCTCGTCAAAGGCCTCGCCGACTCCGCAGAAGAGGACGCGCACTAGAACCCCTTGGAACGTTTGCGCTCTTCCACGTTGCCCACGATGAATCCCACCAGGATGCCCACCATGCAGCTCAGGATGCACATGATGCCGAAAAAGCCGATGAGGGTGTTTATCTCGCCCACCGTGCGCAGTCCGAACAGCATGGTGAAGAACGCATAGAGCATCCAGATTATCATGCCCGCGTGGAATCCGTAAAAGAGCCCGTCCATCATGCGGTCATGGACTGCGGAGGATTCGATGTAGCGGTAGCAGATCAGCTGGGTGATCACGCCGAACAGGGTGACGGTGCCGAAAGAGGCCAGGAACTGGATCAGGATGGTGATGAAGGACGCATAAAGCGGGTCCTTCTTGAACACCGAGATCAGAAACGCCGGAACCAGGCTCAGCACCCAGATTCCCACCACCACGAGGTCTTCGCGGTGCGGGGAAAGAAAGGACGATGACTTGTCGCGCTTTTGCGTCGTGGGGACGTTCATGGACGTGGAAACTCCCGGATGGTCATGGTCTCTGCCATGGAGCAAAGCAAACTAATGCCATCCCCTGCGGAAAGCAAGCGGGGCTTGGCCCTTGCCAGCGAAAAGCCCTTGGGGGTATCCTGTCCCGGATGCGCACCACACTCTCAGCATTTTCACGGTTTACACTCATGGGCCAGGGCCTGGCCCTGGGGTTGATCCTGGCGTTGGTCCTGGCCAGCGCCGCTTCCGTTCTGGCCCAGGGCGCGGCCTCTCCCGAAGAGATGGAGGAACGCGGCGGGCTGATCTATAAAGCCGGGGACAAAACCCCCTATACCGGCATGGTCCAGGACCTGCACCAGTCCGGCAAGGTCCGTCTGGAGGCCCGCTACGCCGCAGGGAAGCTGAACGCCAGCAAGGTCTGGTACGAGAACGGCCAGCTGGCCGAGCAGGTGGACGTGACCGCAGACACCTGGAGCATCAAGCGCTTCGGGGAGAGCGGACGCCTGGAGGAACAGACCGTGGCCACCTTCCAGAACGGGCGCAAGGTGTCTGAACAGTCCAGGCTCTGGGACGAGGCCGGGCAGCTGCGCACCGAGGCCGGATTCCAGGCGGGCAAGCTGCACGGCCCGCTCAAGGAATACGACGCCTCCGGGGCCGTCGTGCGCGACGAAGTGTACGACCAGGGCAAGCTGGTCAAGAAAAACAAGTAGGAGCACCCATGAAACGCATGCTCATGTCTCTGGCCGCGCTGATGCTCCTGGCCGGATGCTCCGGCGAGGATTTGAAGAAGCAACTCGAGCAGAAGAACCAGCTCCTGGCCGCCCAGGAGACCGAGATCAAGAAAATCAAGGATGACATGGCCGCCCGCGAAGCGGACCTCAAAAACCA
Source organism: Fundidesulfovibrio putealis DSM 16056 (assembly GCF_000429325.1). Taxonomy (NCBI): domain Bacteria; kingdom Pseudomonadati; phylum Thermodesulfobacteriota; class Desulfovibrionia; order Desulfovibrionales; family Desulfovibrionaceae; genus Fundidesulfovibrio; species Fundidesulfovibrio putealis. Next base: position 5,968 of record NZ_AUBQ01000021.1, on the reverse strand, counting down.
GTACGAGCAGCGCATCCAGAAGCTGAACGCCCAGCACAAGCAGCAGGTGGAGGCCTTGAACGCCAAGATCGCGGACCTGGGTAAGAAAAAGGACGCGGAAAAGGCCCAGAAGGCCGAGCCAGCTCCCAAGAAGTCCAAGGACAGGCGTTAAGAGTAATGCACGCGCCCAGTCTCCCCTGGCCTGCCTCCGGGCGAGGGAGCCAGGGCGCGTCCGGCTTCTGGGACAAGGCCCGCATCCCCCGGTTCCGCTCCGCCGCGCCGCGCGTGCTGCTGTTCACCAGCGGCTACTTCCTGCAGCGCGAGATCGTAAGCGCCTGCGCGCGCCTGGGCTGGCAGGTGTTCGAGCTGCCCCTGCCCGAAGGCGGACGCGGCACGTCCGAGTTCGTGGAGCGGCTCCTGGCTGCCGCCGTCGAATTCGCTCCGGACTTCGCCCTCACCGTCAATCATCTGGGCCTGGACACTCAGGGCCGCCTGCTGTCGCTGTTTGAGAAGCTGGCCCTGCCGCTGGCCTCCTGGTTCGTGGACAGCCCCCGCCTCATCCTGCACGACTTCCCCGGCCAGCCGAGCCCCTGGTGCGCCGTGTTCACCTGGGACGCGGACACCGTGGACCCGCTTTCGGCTATGGGCTTCGAGCAGGTCGCGCACCTGCCGTTGGCTGCGGACACCGTCCTGTTCGCGCCGGGAAAGGTCGGCAAACCCGCCTGGGACGCGGATGTGTCCTTCGTGGGCGATTCCATGGCCCGGCCCCTGGCAGCGCTGAAAAAGCGCCTGAAGGCGCATCCGCGCGCCCTGGCTCTGGCCCTGGAGGCCGCGCCGGGTTTCGCGGCCAGCCCGGAGCGCGAGGCCCTGGCCTATCTGCGCGCCACTTCGCCCGAGCTCCTGGCGCTCTGGGAGGCCCTGCCGGACGCCCAGGCCCGGCTGGACCTGGAGCAGACCCTCACCTGGGAGGCAACCCGCCTGTACCGGCTTTCGCGCGTGGCGACGCTTGCGCCCTTTTCGCCCCTGGTAGCCGGTGATGCGGGCTGGCGCGCCATGCTGCCCGCAGGCGGGTTCAAGTACCACGGGCCGCTGGACTACTCTCTTGATCTGCCGGGCTTCTACCCGCGCTCGCACGTCAATTTCAACGCCACCAGCCTTCAGATGAAGGGCGCGGTCAACCAGCGCGTGTTCGACGTGCCCGCCTGCGGGGCTTTTCTGCTCACGGACCATCGCGAACAGATGGACGCTCTGTTCGAACCGGGGCGCGAGGTGGTCTGTTACCGGGAGCCGGAGGAAATTCCGGGTCTTGTCCGGCACTGGCTGGACAACCCCGGCGAGCGCGAGGCCCTTGTCGCGGCGGCGCGGGAGCGTGTGCTGGCCCAGCACGACTACACCCACCGCATGAAGGCCATGTTGAAGACGATGCGGCGGCGGTATGCGTGAGTGGGGACGGAGTAGGCCTGTTGTCGCGAAGTGAAGACAGCCTCCGGCGGCCAAAGGGGCGAGCCCCTTTGGAAACCCGTACAGGTCTGCGTTGCCCGGCTGCGGGTTGACAGCGGCGGCCACTTCGGGCCAGTCACCCCCGTCAGCAGATATTTACAAGGATGAATCATGCAGAACGAAGTCGTCGATCTGGAACAGGAATTCGCGGCCATCGAAAAGGAAATCGCGGACTTCGAGGAACAGCGCGCCCAGTGTCTGGCCCTGCTGCGCTCCCTGGCCGAACAGGAAGACATGGCGAACGGCGTCTTCCGGCATGAGGAAATCCATGCCGCCAAGCAGGAGAAGCTGCGCCTGGATTTCGAGATCCAGTTCCGCAAGGGCCGCATGAGCCGGATGCGCTACGCCTCCGAGTGATGCCCGCCCCGCCTTGCTCCGCCCTGGCCTGACGCGCCATTCCGGGCTTGCCCGGTCTTGACATCTTCGTGAAAGCCGGGGCACATGGCCAAACTTTCACGAACATGCGAGGACCACCCATGGGCAAGAACATCACCCAGAAGATCATCGCCGCCCATCTCGTGAGCGGCAAAATGAAGCCCGGAGCCGAAATCGGGCTGCGGATAGACCAGACCCTCACCCAGGACGCCACCGGAACCATGGCCTGGCTTCAGTTCGAAGCCATCGGCGTGCCCCGGGTCAAGACCGAGCTTTCGGTCAGCTACGTGGACCACAACACCATGCAGCAGGGCTTCCGCAACCCCGACGACCACCAGTTCCTGCGCACCGTGGCCGCCAAGTACGGCGCGGTGTTCTCGCCCCCCGGCACCGGCATCTGCCACCAGCTGCACCTGGAAAACTTCGCCAAGCCCGGCAAGACCCTCATCGGCTCGGACTCCCACACCCCCACCGCGGGCGGCGTGGGTTGCCTTTCCATGGGCGCGGGCGGCCTGTCCGTGGCCCTGGCCATGGCCGGAGAGCCCTACGCCATCACCATGCCCAAGGTGGTGAAGGTGCAGCTTGAGGGCGAATTGACCGGCTGGGCCACCGCCAAGGACATCATCCTGCATCTTCTGGGCATGCTCACCGTCAAGGGCGGCGTGGGCAAGGTGTTCGAGTACGCCGGACCCGGCGTCGCCACCCTGTCCGTGCCCGAGCGCGCCACCATCACCAACATGGGCGCGGAACTGGGAGCCACCGGCTCGCTGTTCCCCTCCGACGCGGTCACCAAGAAGTTCCTGGCCGCCATGGGTCGCCCCGAGGACTACGCGCCCCTCAAGGCCGACCCCTCGGCCACCTATGACGAAGAGATCGTCATCGACCTCTCGAAGCTCGAGCCCCTGGCCGCCCAGCCCCACATGCCCGACCGCATGGCCACCATCAAGAGCCTTGCGGGCCTCAAGGTGGACCAGTCCGCCATCGGCTCCTGCACCAACTCGTCCTACTCCGACCTGAAGACCGTGGCGCTGATGCTCAAAGACAAGCGCATCAAACCCGGCACGGACCTGCTCATCTCGCCCGGCTCCAAGCAGGTGCTGAAGATGCTGGCCGACGAGAACCTGCTCCAGGTCTACCTGGACGCGGGCGCGCGCATCCTGGAATGCACCTGCGGCCCCTGCCTGGGCTACGGCGGCTCGCCCACCTCCGGCGGCGTGTCCGCGCGCACCTTCAACCGCAACTTCGAGGGCCGCAGCGGCACCCAGGACGCCAAGGTCTACCTGGTGAGCCCCCAGACCGCCGCCCACGCCGCCCTGAACGGCGAGTTCACCGACCCGGCCACCTGGGGCACGCCCCCGGCCAAGGTGCTCATGCCCAAGAAGGTGCCCTCCATCCGCCACCTGTTCATCTACCCTCCCGAGGACGGCTCCAAAGTGGAGGTCCGGCGCGGACCCAACATCGCGCCCCTGTCGCGCTTCGGCAAGACCCCGGACACCGTCACCTCCAAGGTGGCCCTCAAGGTGGGCGACGACATCACCACCGACCACATCCTGCCCGGCGGCACGCACATCATGAGCCTGCGCTCCAACATCCCGGCCATCTCCGAGTTCCTGTTCACCAACGTGGACAAGGAGTTCGTCTCCCGCATCAAGGAGCTGGGCGGCGGCGTGATCGTGGGCGGCGAGAACTACGGCCAGGGCTCCTCGCGCGAGCACGCGGCCCTTGGCCCCAGGCACCTGGGCGTCACGGCAGTCATCGTCAAGAGCCTTGCCCGCATCCACCGCGCCAACCTGGTGAACTTCGGCATCCTGCCGCTCATGTTCGTGGACAAGGCCGACTACGACAAGCTGGCCCAGGGCGGGGAGATCGCCATCCCCGTGGCCAAAATGAAGCCCGGCAAGCCGGTGGACGCCGTGGTCGACGGCAAGTTCACGGTGAAGCTCACAAATGATTTGACCGCAAACGAGCTCAGCATTATTTTGGCGGGCGGTTTGCTCAACGCCGTTGGCGGCAGCGACCGCTAAAAGCGCCCGTCATGTACTGGCGGCGGCTGCGGGAATATCCTGCGGCCGCCGTTTTCATGCGGCTTGAGCCACGTTTTCCAAGGAGCCTCTTCACATGTTGGATCTTCTCCGGCAGCATTCCCAGTCCTGGGTCATCAAAGCCGTGTTCGGCGTCATCATTGCCGTGTTCGTGTTCTTCGGCGTGTACTCCTTCAACGATCAGAGGGGCAGCACCGGCGGAGTCCTGGCCTACGTGGGCGACAAGCCCATCCTGCTCAAGGACTTCATGGAAGAGTACGAAGGCTCGGTGCGCCAGGCCCAGGCCCAGAACCCCTCGCTCGGCAAGGAAGACCTGGAGCGCTTCGGCTTCAAAAACCAGGTGCTCATGCAGATGGTGGGCCGCGTCCTGCTGTTCGACCAGGCCGCCAAGCTCGGCGTGGCCGTGTCCCAGGCCGAACTTCAGGCCGAGATCGCACGCGTCCCGGCCTTCCAGAACGACAAGGGGCAGTTCGACTACGAACTCTACAAGGAAAAGCTCAAGTCCGTGGGCCTCTTCCCCGAACGGTTCGAGGCCGACCAGAAGCGCGACCTGCTGTACGAAAAAATGGTGCTCTATTCCATCCTGCCGGTGTACGTCACCGCGCCGGAAGTGCGCTCCATCTATAACTTCTCCCAGGAGAAGGCAGTGGTGAACTACCTGCCCTTCGGCGTGCGCGAGTTCGCCGCGCAGGTCAACGTCGCTCCTGAAACCGTCAAGCAGACCTACGAAGCCAACAAGGAAAAGTACAAGCGCCCCGCCGAGATGACCATCGAGTATCTCGAACTGACCCCTGCCGCGCTGGCCGACCCCAAGAACGTCACCAGCCAGGAGGCCAAGGCCTACTACGATTCCAACCCCGACAAGTTCAAGCACGACGACATGGTCAAGGCCAACCACCTGCTGGTGCTCCTGCCCCAGGACGCCAAGGACGACCAGATCAAGGCCGCCGAAAAGCGTCTGGCCGATCTGGCCGGTCGCCTGCGCAAGGGCGATACCTTCGACAAGGTGCTGGCCGTGAAGGGCGATCCCGCCGTCAACGGCGACGACCTGGGCTGGTTCGCCAAGGGAACCATGGTCCCCGAGTTCGAAAACGTGGCCTTCACCCTGAAGAAGGGCGAAATCTCCGGCCCCGTGCGCACCCAGTTCGGCCTGCACATCATCCAGGTGGTGGACAAGAAGCCCGCAGGCGTCACCCCCTTTGAAGAAGCCCAGGAAGACATCAAGCGCGAGATGGCCGAGGACAAGGCCGCCGAAACCCTGGGCAAGACCGTGGATCAGCTGCTCGAAGAGCTGATCGGCGGAGCCGACGTGGCCAAGCTGGCCCAGAGCAAGGGGCTGACCTCCAAGAAGTCCGCCTCCTTCAGCCGTCAGCGTCCTCCCCTGGATCTGGGCCTGACCCCCGAATCCCTGACGCTGATGTTCTCCGTTCCCGCAGGCAAGGCCGTTCCGCAGGCCATGGCCGCCGGCGAGGGATTCGTCCTGGCCAAGGTGCTGGAAGTCAAACCCGAATACATCCCCGCCCTGGAAGATGTGGCCGAGAACATCAAGGCCGACATCATCGCCGAGGAGTCCGCCAAGCTGGCCGAAGCCAAGGCCAAGGAAGTCGCCGCGCTTTTGGCCACCCCCGAAGGACAGGCCAAGGTCGACGCCGAGTACAAGGGCAAGCTCAAGACCTCCGCCCCCTTCGGCCGTCAGGGCGCCATCCAGGAGCTGGGACAGTCCCCGGCCCTGGCCGAAGCCGCCTTCGCCGCCAAGGGACCGGGCTGGCTGCCCGGCGTCTACTCCGTGGCGGAAGGCTTCATCGTGGCCAACCTGAAGGACCGCACCTTCCCCACCGACGCCGAATGGCAGCGCGACAGGACCCGCATCATGGGCCAGGCCCTGCCTTTCCAGCAGGAACAGATGCTGCGCGGCTACATGCAGTATCTGTGGGAAAAGATGCCCATCAAGATCGTCAACAAGGAAGTGCTCGGACCCGTGGGACTGCCTGAGGGCATGGCCACCACCGGCAAGTCCTGATAGCGTTTCGCAAGCGCGTCTCAAGGGAGCGGTCTTCGGGCCGCTCCCTTTT
>NZ_AUBQ01000020.1 GCF_000429325.1 Fundidesulfovibrio putealis DSM 16056 | reverse complement strand
TGCGCAATGCTGACACCAGGCAGGGCGCTCGTTGGCGGGCATCGCGATTCTTCGAGTTCGCCCGGGAGCTTGCCGGGGAGTCGGCTCTGCTCGAACCGGTTCGCAAAGCGCTGAATACGTTTCAGGAGCATTTGCCGAGAATCCTACGGAGATGGGACTCCCTGCTCTCAAACGCACGGCTGGAAGGACTCAATGGCCTCTTCCAGGCCGCCCGTTCGCGGGCCAGAGGCTACCGGAACGTGACCACTTTCATCACCATGATCTACCTGATAGGGGCACCCATCGCAGATCTTCTGAACGGGGGATTTCCACAGTAAACGTCGAAGACCCGTATTACTGTTAGCAAAACAAGGAGGGGAATCATGAAGGGCGACCACGAACATAAACATGAGCACCAGCATGAACATACGCATGAACACGAGCATGAGCACGAACATCCAGGGATAGGAAAGCACAGCCATCCTCATTCTCACGCACATGCCCACGGACATGTCCACGAGCACAAGCACCCTCACGAGCACAATGGCCATGAGGGCAAACACGACCACGGCCACGCGGGCGAGCATGGCCCACACGACCACGAGCATGCCGACCATGCCTCCGAACCACACGAGCATTCTCACTGAACGGCGAACCTAACGACCGCGTCTCTTGATGCCGCGCTCCCATGGCGCGGCATCACTTGTTAGGGCAACTGCCCCTGATCGAGGGGGAAGCGGCAAAAAGGCATTGACAGTAGCACGTAACACAAATAAATAATACGTACGCATACGGTCGAACTCACCTCACGACCGCCTTCTTGGGCTGTGGCCCTGGAGTCCCCCGCCTCCAGGGCCACTACCAAGTGACTCTGCAAGCATGTTTCTTTGTCCACTTGATACTATCATCCAATCTGCCACGGATTCCAACGAACAGCAGCCTCCCACGCTGAAAAGTGGGAGAATCAGTAGACTAGGCGGAGCTTTCACTTCCTCCGGGCTGCCTGCCTCACATCAAATTCTGGCCGGTGGTGGTAAGGGTCAGTTTCCCGTGTTTCACTCCCTTGGTGGCGATCAGCTTGTCCGAAAGGCGGCGTATCGCCTCACCGTTCCCCTTCAGGATAAGCACCTCCAGGCAGTTATGGTGGTCCAGGTGAACATGGACGGTGGTCAGGATCACCTCGTGCCCGTCATGCTGGATTTCCACCAGACGCTGGGAGAGGTCCGATACGTGGTGGTCGTACACCAGCGTGAGCACCGCAGCGAGTGCTCCTTCGTTTATCTGCTGTTCCTTTTCCACCAGGACGGCGCGAATGAGGTCTCGGATGGCCTCGGACCTGTTAGGATAACTTTTTTCCTCGCACAGCGCGTCAAACTGTTCCAGCAGATCGGAATTGAGCGACACGCCGAACCGGATTGTCTTGCCCATCATCATCCTCCAAGCATGGCCGGTTGTGTTTCGTAGAATGACTTTATGGAGCGCACCATCAGCATGCGGCCCTCACGGCATCGTCACTGCATGTGCATTATTCGATCGCAGCTGCTACGGCGAGCGCGGTCAGCAGGCAGGGGAGGCGGATGACCAGACTCTTGAAGGTCAACCTTGTACCCAGGCCGGGACCAAACACCGCAACATTTGCCGGGAGGAAATAGGAGAAGGCAGAAAACAGGGCATGCCCGATCGCAGCAATCATCAGTATTTTCGGAACCTGTCCCACCGTGAGGAGCGAATCCCCCAGAAAGGCGATGGCCGTGGCGAAGCCACCCATGACGCTCGGCAAGGCGGCGGCCACCACCAGCGCCGCCGTGGGGGACACCCCTGCCCCGGCGAAGAGATCGCCTGCCTGGTCCATACTCGTACGGACAGCCTGGAGCGACAGCAGCATTTCAACGGCAAGAAGGCACGGGACGAAAACTGACGCAATGCTCCAGAACTGCCTAGTGCCATCCTTAAGCACGGCAGGAAGCCCAGGCCATCGCGGGCAGACGGAAACTGGCGTGGCCTGGAGGGTTTCCCGGTCGGTCCGGCGGTTCCTCCGGCGTACCAGTACGGTTCCAGCGCCGAAAATCAGTATGCTTGCCAGAATGTACAATGCGAGCACGATACAGGCTGGAATCGTGCCGATGCCGGGAAACAAGGCTGGGGCGGTGAAAAAAATATAAAAGTTAAGACTCGCCGGAAGCCATCCCACGAGATAGATGCCCAGGATATCCTGTTCCTCGACGATCTCCCTGCGCAACAGGGATGACAGATAGGCATTGGCCGAATGAAAATTGAAGAAGCAAAGCGGGAAATACAGGGCCGAAGGCCCGTGCAGACCAGTCAGGCGCGCCAACGGAGAAAATACAGCGCAACATCGCATGCCGAACTTCGTGTTTGCGAAAAGGCTGCCCGCCAGGCATCCGGCGAACATTGGCGGCAGCACGGTGAGGCAAAGCCGCATGCCGTGCCACGCCCCGCTGACCAGGTCATCCATCATTTTGTGGCCTGTTTCTTCTTCCACCACAGCACAGCCATGACAGAGGGCACCTCGTACATGCCGTCTTCAGCCCTCGCATGGACATGGCTTTCGATGAGAGCCAGGTCCTGCTCTGTGGGAGTGCGGTATTTCCCGATCAATAGCCGCCACATGCTTAGGGCCGAATCAATTGAGCGGCGCATGGCGTAGGGTATCATCCTGACGTTCGGGTAATAGCCTCCAGAATAGAGGAGGTTGAACAGGTAGGGAAAACGGTCGGGGCAATCCGCTTTGATCCCCAGCGCATCGTACATCTCGCCCTGGGTCTGGTCGTCGAATCCGGCCGTATCAGCGATGCAACCGCCGAGCCTTGAAGCTCTGTCCATGAACTCCACGACTGCCATGAACTCCGGGAACTGCCAGGAGGCATGGCACATGAGCGTGAGGTCGAAGGAGCCGGGAACGACTGTCCCCTGGGCCTGCTCAAGCGTCTGGACCCGGACGTCGATGTTGGAAATGCCGCGATCACGGGCATTTTGGCGCAACCGGTCCGCCATTCGCTCAGCCGGTTCCAGCGCGGTCACCAAGGCGCATCGCTGAGCCAGGGGCAATGTCACGGCTCCGACCCCGGACGCGATCTCCAGCACTGTCCCCGAAGGAGACAACATCCCCTCCCTGACCAGGATCTCCGACATGGCTTCACCGTAGGCGAAGCGGCTGGAGCGTATGAAGTTATCGTAGTCGTTCGCACGTTCGTTCCAGTATCCCACATGGCTCACGGCGCTGGTCTTCGCGACGGCCTCACGCCAAAGGCTTTGCCAATCAATGTCCATGGATGTGCTGCTCCTTTCAGTTCGCGGGCGGGCGCTGTAGCACGACAAGCCCATTGGTGCTTGAAATGTGCCACGATAAGGGATAGCGTGCAACGGAAATGTCAGCACGCAATCACGGGGAGTCTGCCATGAATCATGTTCTGATACGCTCTGCTTTCGTCCTGTTCGCCTTGGTCTGCTTGTACTCCGGCCCGGCCTGGGCTGCGGAAAGCACGCTGCGGCTGGGAGCTCCCTGGTCGCCCAAAACCATGGATCCCCAGGTCGACGGGTACATGTTCACCCGTCTTGGGGTGGTGGAGGGCCTGACGACCCTAGACGAAAAGCTCAACATCCAGCCTTGTCTCGCAACGGCCTGGACGGTTTCCGATGACAAACTGTCATGGAGATTCACCCTGCGCGACGGCGTGCGCTTCCATGACGGAACTCCTCTAACCGCCCCTGCCTTCCGGGACGCATTGCAACGAACCATCAAGAAGGGGGCGCTGCTGAAAAACGTCCCCATGGCCTCGGTGGAGGCTCCCGACGACAAGACCCTGGTCTTCAAGACCACCTCGCCCTTTTCCCCCCTGCCTGCGTATCTCGCTCGGGGCGAGGCCGGAGCACTTGCTCCCTCGTCCTTCGACCAGGCCGGAGAACTGGTGAAGCCGGTGGGAACGGGTGTGTTCTCCGTGGAGTCATGGAAGCTCAAGGAGGAGATCACCCTGGCGGCCAACAAGGCGCACTGGGGGCCGGTCAAGCCCAAGCTGGACAAGGTTGTCTACAAATCCGTGCCGGACGCGCTCACCAGGCTGGCCATGCTGCGCGGCGGCGAACTGGACGTGGCCCAGATCATGCCTGCCGACGCCGCGAAATCCCTGGCGAAATCCAATGAGTTTTCCATACACACCATGCCTATCGGCCGTTGCCGCATGATGGCTTTCAACCTGTCGCGCGACCCCTTCTCCGACATCCGTGTCCGTAAGGCGGTGAACCTGGCCGTGAACCGCCAGGAGATAGTCGAGGCGAACCTGGACGGAATCGGTGAGCCCGCCAAGACTCTCTTCCCGCCCCAGGTGTCCTGGGCCAACGCCAGCCTCAAGGGGTTCGCCTTCGACCCCGAAGGGGCCAAGGCGCTCCTGGCCCAGGCAGGCTGGAAGGACGCCAACGGCGACGGCATCCTGGACAAGGACGGCAAGCCCCTGCGCGTGAAGCTGCTCACCTACCCGGAGCGGGCCGAGCTGCCGCCCATGGCCGAGGTGATCCAGCAGCAGCTCAAGAAGGTCGGCATCGGCTGCGACGTTGTGTCCATGCAGGTCAGCGCCGCCGAACAGACCAGGGACGCGGGGGATTTCGACCTCTATCTTCTGGGACGCGGCCTGTTGTTCGTACCCGACCCGGACGACAACCTCATGATGGACTACTTCTCCGAAAACACCTTCAAGAAGGGCTGGGGAGCGTATCACTACAAGAACGCCGCTCTTGACGGACTGCTCCAGAAAGCGAGGACGACATTCGACCAGGGCGAACGCAAGAAGATGTACGACGAGGTGCAGGTCCTCCTGGAGGCCGACATGCCCATGGCCTATCTCAACTACTACGTGAACATCGATCTGGTTTCCAAGAAGGTATCTGGTTACCGGATGCACCCCACGGAGCAGACCTTCAGCCTTGAGACCTTGGAGTTGAAGTGATGGCCAGCCAGGAAGTGAAGCAGTTCATGCGGTGGCAGCGCTGGAACGCTTCCAACGCCAAGGCCTACGACGCCTACAAGTGGCTTTCCCGCAGCCAGGGTTGGAGCAGTTACATCCAGGGGATGCTCAGCGGACTGCCTTCGGGGGCCACCGTCCTGGAAATGGGCGCGGGAACCGGATACATCACTGCCATCCTGGCGGAGCACGGGCACGAGGTGCTTGGTTTCGACCTGTCCGAGGACATGCTGGCCCGGGCCAGAGCGACTCTGGAGCGCCAGGGTCTCGCCTCCAGGGTCCGCCTGTGGCAAGGGGACGCTGAGAACGTGGACCTGCCTGACTCCAGCGTGGACGCCGTGGTGAGCCGCTGGGTGCTCTGGACTCTTCCCGATCCACGAGCGGCCCTGTCGGAGGCTGTCCGGGTGCTCAGGCCTGGAGGCGTGGCCGCATTCATCGACGGCACAGTCCTCAAGCAAAGCAAGCTGGCCCGCTGGCGGGGGCAGTGGACGGACTATCTTCTCACTGGCCGCAAGCCCGGCTGGCGGGACGCCTGCTACGCCAACTTCGACGCCCAACTGCCCAGGATCAACGCAGAGCAGATCGCCGAACACCTGCAATCCTGCGGACTCACGGTACTGCGCGTGGACAAGGACGTGGACCGGGCCACGGACGGGCCGTTCCGGCGCTGGCTCAGGGGCGACGGGTGGACCTCCCACGCCGTGACCGCCGTGAAGCGCGCATGACGGGATACGTGTTGCGAAGGCTGCTGGCCATGGTCCCCGTGCTCTTCGGGATCAGCCTTCTGGCTTTCGCAGCCATGGGCATGACCCCTGGCGATGTGGCGTCCATCAGCCTGGCCTCCAGGACCGGCATTGATGTGCCTCCTGAACAGGCGGTTGAGGATCTGCGCCGCGAAATGCGCCTGAATGATCCTCTGGCGCTCCAGTACGCCCGTTGGATGGGGACGGTTCTCTCTGGAGACCTTGGCCGATCGTACCAGACAGGGCGCACGGTCATCCAGGAATTGGCGCGCGTCTTCCCCCCTACCGCCGCACTGGCCTGCTCGGCGCTGGCCATCGGCCTGCTGCTGGCTGTTCCCGTCGGCGTGGCTTCCGCCATGAGAAGGGGGCATCCCGTGGATCATCTGACCCTGGGAGGTTCCCTGCTGTTCGGGTGCATCCCGGACTTTTTCCTGGGCCTCATCCTGATACTGCTCTTCTCCATTACCCTCGGCCTCACACCGGTGGCGGGTTTTTCAAAGGCGAGCGGGCTCATCCTCCCGGCGCTCACGCTTGGCCTGACCAATGCGGCCATTTCGTCCAGGCTCATGCGGGCGGGCATGTTGCAGGCCCTGGAAGAAAAGCACCTCGTCGCCGCCAGCGCCAGGGGCCTTTCGCGCCGTGCAGTCGTCTGGAAGCATGCGCTCAAGCAGGCCCTCGTGCCCATGACCAGCTACGTCGGAGCCCAGTTCGGCTATTTTTTCGGCGGCGCGGTGGTGGTGGAGACTATCTTCGCTTGGCCGGGGCTTGGGCGGCTGCTGGTAGACTCCATCAACGCGCGCGACGTGGCCGTGGTGCAGGGCTGCGTCCTGGCCATTGCCGCCGTATACGTGCTCATCAACCTCGGGGTGGACATTCTGCAATGGATTCTGGACCCCAGGACCCGCAATGCCTGAACGGAGCACGAAACCGGGCAGGGCCGGATTCATCACGGGGTGCCTCCTGCTCGTCGCGCTCCTGGCCGCTGGCACTTTCGCTCCGTGGATCGCTCCCCATGCACCGGAGGAGCAATACCTGGCGAAACGGTTGCGCGGCCCTTCCGTTGAATTCCCATTGGGGACCGACAGCCTTGGCCGTTGCGTAGCCAGCCGGATCATATATGGCATCAGGCCGACGCTGGGTCTGGCGTGCGTGGTGACGGTCGGGACAGTATGTCTGGGGCTTGTTGTGGGCCTCGCGGCCGTCCTGGCAAAGCCTCTGGATGGACCGCTCATGCGGGTCACGGACTGTTTCTTCTCCTTTCCGTCCATGGTGCTCGTCCTGGTTCTTGTGGGAGTCATGGGGCCGGGCATCAACAGCATAGCCATCGCGCTGATTCTTCCCGGCTGGCCCAAATACGCGCGCGTGGTTCGCAATACGGCGCTCGGCATAAGCCACAGGACCTTTGTGGAAGCTACCCGCGCGCTCGGAGCCAACCGCTGGTATCTGGTGCGCCGTTGCTATCTGCCAGGACTGGCCGAACCGGTAGGGGCCATCGCCACCATCGGCATGGGACAGAAGATCGTCAGCATCGCCGGGCTTGGCATGCTGGGCCTGGGCGTCCCACCGCCGACACCAGAGTGGGGCGCTATGCTCCAGAAAGGACTCCCCGTGCTGACCATCGCGCCGCACATCGCCCTGGCCTCTGGAGGAGCCATCGTCCTGGCCACCCTGGCGTTCACTCTGGCCGGTGACGGCTTGAGGAACCTCACGGCCATGAACAAAGCCGAGGGGGAGGAGCTATGGCTCAAGTGATTGCGCCAGTCCTGGAAGCATGCGCCTTGAGCGTGCATTTTCCCACACGAACGGGAACTGTCCGAGCCGTTGACGGACTGAACCTGGCTATCCGCTCAGGTGAACGGTGGTGCCTGTTGGGGGAGTCTGGCTGCGGAAAGTCCGTGGTGGCCATGAGCCTCATGAGGCTTTTGCCGTCCGGTGCGAGAATCAGAGGGCAGGTACTTTTGGAGGGGCGCGACCTCCTGGCAATACCCGAACGGGAAATGGAGAAGGTCCGGGGCGGCGACCTGGCCATGGTGTTCGAGCAACCCGCCAGCTACCTGGATCCATCCTATACGGTGGGGGACCAGATAGCCGAGGCGGCGTCCGCCCATTGCGCCATGGGCTTGCCCCAGGCCCGCAGGCGGGCCGTGGAACTGCTCGACGCGGTCAGGGTGCCGGAACCAGCCAAACGCGCGCGCCAGTATCCGCACGAGCTTTCAGGAGGCATGCAGCAGAGGGTGATGATCGCAATCGCCCTGGCACGCCAGCCCAAGGTGCTCATTGCGGACGAGCCCACCACCGCGCTGGACCTCACCGTCCAAGCCCAGATTCTGGAGTTGCTTCACGAGACCCTCGAACTGACAGGTGCGGCGCTTTTGCTCATCACCCATGACTGCGACGTGGCCAAGGTGCTGTGCTCCAACGCGGCGGTCATGTACGCAGGGCAGCTCATCGAGACGGGCGCAGCGACAGAGGTGTTTCGTGCTCCCCGCCATCCCTACACCCAGGCATTGCTGAGCGCCTTGTCGGGCGAACAGCCCCGCCCCATCCCCGGCACCACCCCGGACATGACCTGCTTTCCCGAGGGATGCCGCTTCCACCCCCGCTGCGCAAATGCCCGTCCGGAGTGCGGCAGGGAACCTCCGACCCTTGTGGAGAGCGTCCGATGCCACATGGCATGACTTCAAGGCCACCTCTCTTGCTTCAACTGGAGCGAGTGACCAAACGTTTCAAGAACGGACTCATTGGCAGGCATCAGACTGTTGCCGTCGAAGGTGTCGATCTGAAGCTGGAACAAGGAGAGTCACTGGCAATCCTGGGTGAATCGGGGTCGGGCAAAAGCACGCTGGGCAGGCTGATTGCCAAGCTTACCCATCCTACCCAGGGGCGGATACTCTTTGAGGGGCGCGATGTTGCCTCTCTCAATGGGGATAACGCAGCGTTCCGGCGCGACGTGCAGATGATCTTCCAGGATGCCGACGGTTCCCTCAACCCTCGCCTGACCGTCAGGCAACTCCTTCTCGAACCCCAGTTGGTGCATCGCCTGCTGCCGGACGGCATGGACGATGAGGCGGAGAAACTCCTCGGGCGAGCCGGGTTATCCAGTGACCTTCTCTCCAGACGGCCATCGGAGATATCCGGGGGCCAACGCCAACGAATCGGAATAATTCGGGCCTTGTCCCTTTCGCCAAAGCTGGTCGTCGCCGACGAACCATTGGCCTCGCTGGACCGCTCCGTCCAGGCGCACATCCTGTGCCTCATGCGGGAGACCCAACAATCCCTTGGGACGTCATTCGTCTACATATCTCACGACATCGCGACCGTGCGCCTGATCGCCGATACGGCTGCCATTTTCTACAAAGGCAGGATAGTGGAGGCAGGAAAACTCAATCGCGTCCTGGAGGCACCTCTGCATCCGTATACGCGCCGCCTGATCGCCTCGGACCCCTCCCGGATGCGCCTTGGCGGCAAGAGGTATTCCGAGACAGTTCCCGTTCAATCCCTTTCACAGACCGCGCCTGGGTGCCCCTATGCCCCGCATTGTCCCGAAACGTGCAGCGTGTGCCACCGCATCAAACCGGAGCTGGTGGAGAGTAACGGCGTGAGTATCGCCTGCCACGCCCGGATGTGAAGCAGTTGTCTCGCTCCTTGAACCACGTTCAGGCACGCAGCGAGGATCTGATCATGTCGGACAGTTCAAGGAACGCCATGCCGTGCATGTTGCGGGGGGAGTCCACCTGGAAACGTGCCCGAAAGCCCTGCCCCTCCCTGCCCATGACGATGATTGTATCCGCCAGGCGGACAGCTTCGGCTATGTCGTGGGTGACGAAAAGAATGGTCATGTTCAAAGCCTTATGCAGTTCTGCCAGCAAATCCTGCATCTGTTCTCTGGTGATCGCGTCGAGCGCCACGAAGGGTTCGTCCATGAGGAGCACCTTTGGCTCAAGCGCCAGGACACGGGCCAGGGCCACGCGTTGGCGCATGCCGCCGGACAATGCTCCCGGCAGATGGTCATGAAATCCGTCAAGCCCAACGCGTCCAAGCATCCCCAAAGCCTGCTCCCCCGCCCGCGAGGCGGAGACGCCCTTGGCCTTCAGGCCAAGCGTGACGTTCTCTGACGCAGTCAGCCACGGAAAGAGCGCGTCCTCTTGAAATACCACAGCCCTGTCCGGGCCGGGCGCTCCGCAGGCGTGCCCTTCCAGCAGAATCCTGCCCGAGTCTGGCTCCAGAAAACCAGCCAGGATGTTCAGGAGAGTGCTTTTGCCGCACCCGCTTGAACCGAGCAGCGCCAACACCTCTCCCTGCCGGAGAGTCAGGCCGATGTCGTGCAAGATGACACGGCGATCCCCGTTTACAGTAAAAGTCTTAACGACATGCTCAGCCTGAAAATAGGGCGTCATGACCGTCTCGCGCTTTTGAACGCCGTGCGCAAGGTCAGGACAAGAAGCCGATCCGCCACCCAGCCGAGAACGGCCATGAGGATGATCCCGGCCATGATCATATCGACCCTGCCAAGAAGCCGTGCATCCATGATCATGGCCCCGATGCCGTCGGGAACCCCCGTCAGTTCTCCTAGGACGAGGTAGGCGAAGCTCAGGCCGAGGCCCAGTCGCAGGCCTGTCCGAATATGGGGCATGGATGCTGGAAGGATGATTCTGAAGGATACCGCGATTCGGGACAGACCAAGCATGGACCCCGCCCGCACCAGCACGGCAGGCACGGAAGACGCGCCGGATGCCGAATTCAGGTAGATGGGAAAAAATGCGGCGATCGCTATCAGAAAAACAGTGGTCTTGAAACCGATGCCCAGCCAGACAAGGGCCAGTGGCAGCCAGCATATCCCGGGGACGGCACGTAGTCCGCCGACAGGCAGGGTGAGCAGCCATCGCAAGGCCGAAATCCTGCCAGAGGCAAGGCCAAGCGGAAGTCCGGCAAGTACGGCAAGGAAGAACCCGCAACCGATACGAGTCATGCTTGATACGAAGTCGCCAAGAAACCTGCCGCCGTATGCGTTCTGGCTGTTTGAACCAAAGACGTACGCGCCAAGTGCGGACAGCACGCTTGCAGGGGACGGAAGGACATATTCAGGCAGGAAAGCCAGCCTCGCGGCCAGCCACCAGACCAGAAGAGCTGCAAAGGGCAGGGCCAAGGCCGAGCCCCATTGGCATGGCGTGATCCTCACCAGACCCTATTCCCCGCCCATTTTCGACACGAATCTCCTGTCCACCAGGGCGTTGTAGTCGGGTTCCCTCTCGATCATGCCCAGAGCCTTCATGCGGGAGCCAAGCGCCGCCAACTGCCTGACAAACGTATCGTCCATATCCCAGGCCAGTTCCATGTTTTTCGACGCCGCTTCCAGCACGGCGAGGTCCACGCCGAAGCGCTTTGACGCCTCGGAGAGCCAGACTGTCTTGTCCGACTGGAGCGTTCTTGTCGCCCTGACATGGGCGGCGACCAGGCGTTCGACCTTTTGAGGAGATTTTTCGATGGTATCCCTGCGCACGATCATTCCGGCATTGATAGGGCCGACAGAATCGTCGAAATAGGGGTAGGCGAGGATGTCGCCATAGCCTTGCAACACGGCCTGAGTTGGCAACGGCTCTCCAGAGAGAAAAGCGTCAATGTCCCCCTTTGCGAGAGCTGTGCCCATGTCGAAGAAGTCCACACGCACCAAGGACACATCCTTGACTGGGTCCAACCCTACCCGGGCAAGGGTCTCTCGCAGGAGAATTTCATGCATGGTTCCTGGAACGTAGCCTATGCGCCTGCCTTTGAGATCTTGGATAGAGGCCAGCCCTGACCCCTTGCGGACGACAAGCGCCGAGCATTTGTTGCACAGCGCCGCCACGAGGACAACGGGTTCACCGCGAGACGCGGCCTGGATCGCCAGGGCCAAGGGTCGTTCCGGTCATGTCCAGACTGCCCGCCAAGAGGGCCGCTTTCTGGTCCCCAGGGTTCGTGAACGGATGGACATCCACCCTGAAGCCTGGGGAATACTGCTCGTAGAGGAAGGGCTGAATGGTCTGGGCGGTCTTCCAGGTGCCAACCTTGGCCGGGGCCTCTTGGGCTGCCGCAGGGGGCGAGGCTGAAAGTGCAAGCGCGACAAGAAGCGAAAGCAGAATGGCTGTGAGTCTCATCGGATTCTCCGTCAATGTTTGGAGTCATGTTCAGGCCGAAGCCAGGGACAATCACACATGATAACCAGCCTGAACCAGGATGTTCAAGGCATCACGTACGGTAAATGACCGCCATTCTTCGCGGCTTTGCACGGCGTCCCTGGGAATGGCTCCGCTGTCCACCACGAGGGTGTTTGCTCCTGATGTCGCGACACCCGGGTCGGGTGGGTGTGCGCATATGGAGGTTGCCTCCGGCCCTGCCACAAGCCGCGCAACCGCCGTGATCTGCGCCAACCGTTCTTGAGATATGGTCGGAAGGGCGAATTTCGGAGTTCCCTCAACACCGACCCGGGCCATGGCTCCCGATACAGAAGCGCCAGCCTTTTTGTGCAGGAAGAGCGAATCGGCGATTTCTTCGGGAGAGTGTTCGGCTCCGACCGGATCGACGAGGGCGGCAAGCTCCAAGTGAGAAGACCGTACAACCTGCATAGTGCGCAATCTCGTGTCTGGGTCTATCAACGTGTCCTGCCCTTCCCTGAGACGCAAAGCATGGTACGCCATGCTAAAGCCCGCCTCATGGAGGGCATGGGCGGTCTCCGGGGAGAAGTCCCCGATGTTCGCCACGAGCCTGGCATGCTTGAGAGGCCTGACCCGTCTGGCGATGCGCAGAAGGTCCTCCACCGGATACTGGTCTGTCGTCCGTAGCGCGATGAACCCCACCCCTGGGATGTCGTTGGCATGGATGAGTGCAAGGACATGGTCGTCCTCAAGCCTCCAGGGTTGTTTCACGATCCCCCAGGCATGGCCGAAGGAGCAGAAACTGCAATTGTTCGGGCATGGCGCGCAATCCAATCCTATGGCGTACCAAACCTGCGCACGACCGTCTGTCCAGTGCAGTGCGGCATCATGTGCCGCTTTGCGCAGCTTCATTGTCTCCACAGAATCCACTGGCTGGGCGAGCAGATGGACAACTTCGTCGTATGACAATCCGATATGACGCATTATTCCCCTGGTGGTATTCAGTTCGGTGATTTCATCTGCGCCAGCCCATAGACTGTTGTACCGTTCTTGATACTCTTGTCGGGGTCACCTGGGCTGTCACTTGTAACTTACAGTAGGCAATTGAGGTGGTCGCGTCCAGCATGCGCGAAAAAAGACTGGCCCAGGCGGACAGGTTTATCTGTTGGAGATGTCAAACTTGACCGGCACCGTAACCACAACCTTGACCGCCTTCCCCTTGTGTCTGGCCGGTTCGAATTTCCAGCGACGGACCGCTTCGATCACGCTGTCATCGAAGACTCCCGGCGGGTCCGACGAAGAAACCGTGGGCTCGTGCACGAGCCCGGATTCATCCACCACGAAGCGGGCCATGACTTTCCCCGAAAGCGCCCGCTTGCGTGCCGATTCTGGATAATCCGGCTCAACATGACGTATAAGCTTCGGCTTGGCGTCCACCTCCCCGAGGCTCAGTATTCCTCCTCCGCCTGTTCCAATACCGTGGGAGCCGTGGCCGCCAGTCCCGGAAGCAACTTGCGCTCCGCCTGTGCCTGTTCCCGGCGCAGGTCCGGGTGGGCCGGGATGTCCCTCCTCCCCTGACGGTCCTGGTGCCTGGGCGGTCTGAGAGGACGCCCCTTCACCAGATTGGGATGAAGCCCTTCCCGTCTCGCGGGATTTCTTGATGTCCTCCGCCTTTTGCGAACCTGCGGACGCGCGTTTCCCAGCTCGTTTGTCAGGCTCTGCCGTTTCCGATGGTCTGCGAGTGGGGACCACGGCAGCCTTGTCAGCCACTATCTGCACAGCGTCCCTTTCCTCCGGCGGAGTCTGGGACGCAGTGTTTCCTTCGTCATCATGAGCGTGATGTTCCGTTGCCTCTGGTGTTCCGTGCGATGCCCCCCCTGGCAGGCAGGCCAGATCGACCATCACGCAACCCGCTCCACCCGACCCGCCTCCTCCGGCTGGGCCGCCCTCCTTGCCCGGCAGGTTCCAGACGATCAGTCCCAGCAGGAGGATGACGCCGTGCAACGCGACAGACAACGCGAACCCCAGATGCGGTCTGGAGGAAATCCGGCGTTCGGTTGTTTCGCCGAAAACCGTCGGCAAATCAGCGGGGCGCATGTGCCTTCCCGCTTTGAGAGCGGTTCTTGGGCGAGAAGAAGGAACAGACAAGGAATATGAGACTGGAAGACACCACGATGGCCGCCCCGGCGGGCACATCGGCATACCATGCCAGGAAGAGCCCCATGGTGCAGCTGACGGCTCCGAGCGCTGCCGCAAACACGAACATCCAGGAAAGCCTGTAGGTGAGCTGGTAGGCTGCGGCGGCGGGGTTGATGATGAGGCTGTACACCAAAAGTCCACCGACGCTCGGCAAGCAGGCCGTGACAGTCATCCCCGTGGCGAAGAGGATCGCGTAGAAGATGGCAGTCGCGGGTATTCCGGCCAGGGCGGCCACATGTCTGTGGCAGGTCACGGCCAGGATTTCCTTGTAAAAGAGGATAATTCCGCCGACCACCACGAAACTCACCCCGCCCAGAAGCCAGACGTCGCGTTTGCTGGCGGTAAGGATTGAGCCCCACAAAAGATTCAGCCCTGCGGATTTCGGCCCCGGCATGATGCCCAGGCACAGGATGGCTACGCCAAGCATGGCGGTGAACACGACGCCAACGGCGGTGTCCGGGGAGACCTCCCCCTTGTCGGCGAGCGGACCGATCACGGCTGCGGCCCCGACGCTTAAGACCAGCGCGCCCAGCAGGGGATCCAACCCGAAGAGCAACGCGGCCAGCCCACCCGCAAAGGCTGCGTGCGCCAGGCAGACCCCGATGAACGTGAGGCGCATGAGCACGGCGAACACGCCCACCAGCCCGCAGGAAATTCCGGCAAATACCCCGGCCAGGAGGGCGTGGCGCATGAAGGCGTGATCGAAAGGGCTCATGTCCATGAGGATGCTCAGAACAGGACCACGGGCAGGCCGCCGTGGTCGAGCACGGTGAATGTCGTGCCGTAGAGTTCGGAAAGGCGCTCTGGATCGAGCGCTTCGGCGGAGGGTCCCAGCCAGCTGATCGCTCCGCCCTGTATGTAGGCCACGCGGTCGCACATTCCCGGAAGGGCGTTCAGGTCGTGCGTGACCAGGACGACCGTCAGGCCGAGTCGCGCATGGATGTCGCGGATGAGGGCCAACACCTCGCGCTGCGACTTCCAGTCCAGCGCCGAAGTGGGTTCGTCCAGGAGCAGGATGTCCGGCTCCTGGGTGAGCGCCCTGGCCACGGCTGTCCTCTGGCGTTCGCCTCCAGACACCAGGCCCAGGGGCCGGTCGGACAGATGCGCGATGCCTGTCAACTCCAGCATCTGCGTGGCCTTGGCCGCAAGCTCCCGGCCTGCCCTTTTCCAGAGGCCGAGCCGCCCGAACCCGCCGGTCATCACCGATTCCAGCACCGTGATGGGAAGCCTCGGGTCCACAGCGGCCAACTGCGCGACTGTGGCGACACGTTTGCGAAGCGCCGTGGCGCTTGCGCTGTCCAAGGCTTTGCCGAAGAACTCAATGTGCCCCGAGTCGGGCCGCAACAGCCCGGCAAGCGCGGCCAGCAAGGTGCTTTTGCCCGCCCCGTTGGGGCCGATCACTCCCAGGCACTCCCCCTCGGCGATCTCAAGATGCTCGATGTCCAATGCCAGGATGCCGCGCCGCAGTATCCGCACGGAATGCAAAGCCGCGACGGGATGCCCCAGGCTGCCACTGGCTACGGCGTTCATTTACCCAGCGCCGCCAGAATGAGGTCCACATTCTTGGAGACCGCCGCCTCCCAGGTGTCCGCCCCGGGATACCCGCCCGGAAAATTGGACAGCGTCGCATGGGCCGCGCCCAGGTCGTCGGCCAGCGCCTTGCCCGCCGCACCGGTGGACTGCATATTGTCAAGCACAAGGCGCGCGCCCGCCGCCTTGGCGGCGTTCAGGGCCTTGGCCAAGGCCTCCGGCCCCATCTCCTCGAAGCGGCCATAGTCGGCCACCACCGCAAGTCCCAACAACTCCACGAACGGACGTTGCATCACGTCGCACATCACGGGGGTGTTCAGAAGCCCCGCCTGTTTCATCCGTTCTCGCATCCTCTCTCCGGCAGCCTCCACCATCCGCAGCCGGTCCAGCGACTTTTCGCGATACGCAGCGGCGTGGCCTGGATCAACACGCTCCAGGATCGACTCCACGGCCCTGACGGCTTCGACCTGACGATCCGGGACCATCCAGTTGCCCTTAACCTGGACCACCACGGCGCGCTCCCTGGCCCCCGAGACTGCGTCCAGAATGGAGACCATCGCGGGCATGCGCTCCTGCCAGTCGTGCAGGAGAATGATCCTGGCCTGCGCCAGATAGGCCACGTCGGAGGTGCGGATGTCGTAGTGTCCGGGGCAGGCTGCGGCGGGGATGATGGTCTTCACCGCGACGCGCGAGCCGCCCAGGTCGGTAACGATGTCTTCGATGAGGGAAGTCCCGGCCATGACCTCCAACCGGTCCTGCGCCAGGGCGGGCACGGACAGGGACAGAAGAACAGCCAGCAGCCTGATGAACGGAGTCATGCGGTTCCTGCCGTGCGTTTGCGGGCCTTGGCCAAATACCGGCCCGGCATGTCGATGATGTCCGGTTCGTCGAAACCTGCGCTCTGGAACAGCTCCCGCATGGCGGCTTCGTCAGGCAGGCAGTCATTTGCCACGGCAGGATGCCCGCCGTGATGGCGCATGAGTTCTTCGCGGCTCAACAGGTGGGCGATGAAAAGCGTCGCTCCAGGCCTGGCAACACGGGCCATTTCCGCCATGGCGGCAGGCTTGTCGCAGAAATGAGGGAAGGCCGCGAAACAGACCAGGGCATCGAAGGAGGCATCCTTGAGGGGCAGAAACATGGCCGTGGCCTGCATGCGGCACATGCTCCCGCCCGGTTCCTTGGCAATGGCCTGACGCATCATCTCGAAAGAGACGTCGAAGGAGAAGATGACCCCGCCGGGCCCAACTGCCCTGCGTTCGTATGGCAAAATCGTTCCCGGCCCGGAGCCCATGTCCAGGACAACCCCGCCCCTGGGAAGCCCCAGTGATTCGACCATAGGCCACAGGCGCTCCCGGACGTTGTCCGGGTAACAGTTCGTTTCCCACTGTTTGGCGCGTTCGTCGAAAAATGCCGCTCTTGGATCGCTCATGCGTTCCCCCTTTGAGCAGTCACGATAGCACGAGACACTAAAAAATAAAACCAACCCGGTCAGTTCCAAAACACCAGCACGGCATAAAAGCGGTCGGCATCGGCCCACAGTTCCTCGAAGCTGGAGAAGCCTGCGTTGAGGGCAATAGCTCCAAGCGTCGCGGCGCTTTCCTGATGACCATGCTGTCCCCAGTGCCGGGTCATCATGTCCTTTTCGTCGTTGGTAAGTTCGGGCCATCCCGAACGGCAGGACTTGGATATGCGTGCAATGTACTCCTGGCGGCTTTCTCCGTCCTCCAGGACGGGGTCGTGCGCGATCACGGCTCCGCCAGGGCGCAGGAGCGTACGCGCCCGGGTGAAGAACGCTTCCTTCCGCGCGCGCGGCAGGTGGTGCAGAAAGAGTCCCAGCCAGATCACGTCATATGATCCGGGCTGCTGGCTGAGTGCTTCTTCATACCCCCCGAGCTTGAGGTCCACGGGAACACCCACGCCAGAAAGCGATCCGCGCGCCCGCTCCAGCACGTCCGCGTCGTTGTCCACGCCGGAGTAGGATCTCACAGGGACAAAGCGCAGCACCCTGGCCACGTCCCTGGCGTCGCCGCACCCCAAATCGAGAATGCGCGGCGGCTGGTTGAAGGTTTCCGCGAGCGTATGCAGCAGCGTGTCATAGGCTTCGGCGTGGTGCATGCGGTTGGCTTTGCGTGCCTTCTCGAACACCCGCCACTTCTCGAACCCGGCCTGTACGTCCGTATTCTGCGCCATGTGATTCTCCAAATCTGGAGAGGCCCGGACGTGCGCCCAGGCCTCTCGGGGTTGGGTGGAGCGGAGCTAGAAGCTTACGGAAAGCCCGCCCATGACCGAGGTCGGCGGCATGGGGTATCCGGGGCGATACTTGTAGAAGCTGTTGGTGATGTTGTTCACGGCCACGAACACTTCGGCGTCGGTCTTTTTCCAGGTCTCGAATTGGAAGAGGTAGGAGAACTTGGCGTTCACCAGCCAGAAGGCGTCCACCTTGCTGGTGTTGTAGGTGTTGAGCCTGCGGGCCTGAGACAGGACATACTGCTGGTCGACATACTGGGCATCGGCGGAGATCTTGAAGTGGTCCAGGAACAGATAGTTCGCGCCGAAACTCAAAGTCCACTTGGGCGAGTACGGCATGGAATCGGGGTCGGTGTTCAGAAAGTTCATGCCCGCGAAAAGCGACAGGTTCTTCATGGGGGTTACGGTGATGGTGGACTCGACGCCCTGGAGAGTGAAGTTTGCGATGTTGGCGAACCCTTGGGGCGCACCGGTGGCGGGGTACATGACGTAGCGGTTCGTGCCGTGGTCCGAGTAGAAGGTTACGTCCAGTTTGGCCTTGTCCTCGTAAGCATAGGAAGCGCCTGCCTCGAAGTGGTTGGTGACTTCCGCCTTGAGGTCTCTCCAGCGCTGTCCCAGGGCCGGGATGACGTTGGCCGAGAAGATGGCCACGTTGAGGCCCGGATAGCTCACGCCGCGAGAGTAGCTGCCATGCACCTCAAGCCCTTTCCAGCCGAGAACCAGGCCTGCCTGGGGCGACCATTCGGTGGGAAACTCGCTGTGCGTGTAGAGGCGCACGCCGCCCGAAGGGATGATGTACCAGTCGTCTCTGTTCTTGTCCTTGTCGCCTTCGCCGAACTTCTGGGAGACGCCCATGTACGGGGTGAAGATGCTCCAGGTGCGCCAGGGGAATTCCGCCTGGGGGTTGTTGGCGATGACGGGATAGGTCAGCGCGCCTAGGCGGGCCAGGCGCACGGTCAGGTCGTTGGTGAACGTGGCGTGCCCGCTCATGAAGTCCAGGTCCGCGCCCGCGAGGATTTCGCCTCCCTTCCAGAAGTTGAAGGTGTGCCGGAGGCGTCCGCCGTAAAGGACGGAATCGGACAGGGTGTCGTTGGCCGTGCCCGTCTGGTTGTACCAGTAGCCGGTGCCGCTGTTGGCGTAGAGCTTGAGGTGGCCTTTGCCCCACTCGAAATTGTCCGCCAGGGTGACCACGCCGTGGGTGAACTGTGTGGTGTACAGGCCACTGCGGTTCTGCGGCTGGCCTTCCGGACCGGGGTCGTTGGCGTAGTTGTCGGTGTGCAGGATGGTGCCGGTGACTTCCAGATTGTCATTCAGCTTGTACCCGGCGAGGCCGTAATACGCCGCCAGGCGTCCGTCTGAGTTGGGGCGGTGGCCGTCGGAACTGCGGAAGCTTTGGCCCACGTAGTAGTCGAAGTCACCGACTTTGCCGCCGTGCTCGGCAGTCTGCATCCAGGTGTTGAAGCTGCCGTACTGGCCGGTTCCCTTGGTGAAGAACCCTTCTTTCTCCACCCGCTTGGGTGTCACGTCCAAAGCAACGAACGCGTTGTTGAAGCTGCTTAAGGGCTGGGCACCTTTGTAAATACGGATGCTGTAGGCCGGGTCCACGCTCAAGAAGTCGATGAGCGGGTGGTTCCACAGGCCCATGTACGCAGGCGCTCCGTCCACCTGGGTCATCAGCTCGGAGCCGGGGCGACTGGTTCCCATACCCCGGACGAACACGCCGCCGCCTTCAGCCCCGCCGTAGGAACCGATCACGTTGTAGCGGGACATGGTCACGCCGGGAGTGCGCCTGAGCGCCGAGGTCATGTCCGGCGCGTTCATGTCCGACACCTGCTCCTTGGTGACGGTGGTCGTCTGGCCTGCGTACCGGTCTACCTGGTTGCCCTCGATGATGGGGGGGGCGACAACCTTGACCTCTTCCATGGTCACTTCGGACCCTTTGTCCTTTTGGGTGTCCTGGGCTGATGCAAGGCCGGGACAGACCGTCAGGACCAGGAGAGCCAGCACGACTGCGAGACGGGTGTTCATGTGGGTTCCTTCGTCAGGTGTTGGAGTTTGAGCCTCTGGTGGATGGACGACACAATCGAAGCTCCCGGACGGTCCCGGTGGAACCGTATAGGTATGTTTTCATCTTTCGTGTTACGAAGGCTCGTGTTACTAATCTTATTATTTGCTGTCAATGGTTACACGATTTTCAATAATTTAATCATGGAGTACAATACACTGACAACAAACAGCTTTTTTCGGCTTCCCGCGCGCACCCAGGTTGACATGAGGTGTAACCAAAGACATAAGTAGCATGTTTTCGTAATACGTATGTCAAGAGGGCAATCATGGGACCTGGGAAGACAGAAAGCACCTGCCATTGCGACCGCGAAACAGTTCACGCCGACACCTGCTCCATGAGCGCTTATCCGGGCTTGACTCCTCTACCTGTCGACGAAGGGAGTGCTCTCCCGAACGTCAAGCCGACCGGCTGCGTCCTGGGGTTCGGCGACATCCTGCTTGGGGACAAGGCTCTGGGCTGCTGCGTCATCGACGCGCTGCTCCAGTCCGAGCCGGGACCGCAGGTGACGCTGGCGTACTGCGGCGGGGATTTCCGGGGCATCGAGGCCTGGCTCTACAGGGCCTGCGACGTTCATGTGGCCCTGGCGGCTTCGCTTGGCGGTCGGCCCGGAAGTGTCTGGTCGTTCGACTGGCCGGGCCTGAACCTTGCCTGCGGGCTTTCCGGCGGCCTGGACCTGTTCAGGGACGCGATGGGAGCGGCCCTGACGCGGCTGTCGTTGATCGACTCCGGCCCCGCGCAGGTGACGTTCCATGTGGTGGAAACCGGGACGCAAACCGGATTCGGAATGACGCAGGAGGCGCTCAGGGCTGCCAGAAAAGTAGTGGGGAGAGTCCTTCGCGGTTTGAACGGGGTCGGCCTCGCGGCCAGGCGGACCGGCCCCACGGACAGGCTCTACCGTTCAATCATTCTGGGGAGGGCCTTTTAACCGTCTTACATTTGGGGGGGGCATGCAGCGGCGTGTGGGAGTCGTGGCAGTGATGGCCCAGAGCCGGGAAAACTCGGCGGAATCCATCAACAGAATCATCAGCGAACACGGTGAATTGATTCACGGGCGCATCGGCCTGCCCTTCAGGGAGTGCGGTTCGAGCGTCATCGCCCTGATCGTGGAGGCAGACACGGACGAGCTTGGGGCGTTCACGGGTAAACTCGGGATGCTCCCGGGGGTGGAGGCCAGGACAATGCTATTCGGCGGCCCCGGGCGTTGCCGGGGCAAAGGAGTCTGACATGGGTGGGGATACTTCTGCGCATTGGCTCGACGAAGGCAAAATTGCCGCATCCCTTGCAAAGGCGGACACCGTCGATGCCGGGCAGATACGGGAGATACTGTCCAAAGGCCTTGAGATGAACGGCCTGGACGCCAGTGACGTGGCGGCCCTGTGTTCCGTGGAATCGCCGGAACTGGCCGCCGAACTCTTTGAGGCCGCCCGGCGCGTCAAGGAGGACATCTACGGAAACCGTCTGGTGCTCTTCGCACCGCTTTACATCTCGAATCTGTGCTCCAACGAATGCCTCTATTGCGCATTCCGGGTCAGCAACAAGCAGTTGGCGCGGCGCGCCCTCTCCCAGGAGGAAATCGCCCGTGAGACGGAAATCCTCATCCAGCAGGGACAGAAGCGCATCCTGCTGGTGGCGGGCGAATCCTACCCGGAGGAGGGCTTCGGCTACGTCCTCAAATCCATCGACACCATTTACAGCGTCAAGTCCGGCAACGGCGAGATACGGCGCATAAACGCCAACGTGGCCCCGCTGGACGTGGAGACCTTCAAGGAACTCAAGGCCGCCGGAATCGGCACCTACCAGTGCTTCCAGGAGACCTACCACCGCGAAACCTACGCCAGGATGCACAAGGCCGGACGCAAGCGCGACTTCGACTGGCGCGCCACCGTGTTCGACAGAGCCATGGAGGCGGGCATCGACGACGTGGGCATGGGCGTGCTCTTCGGTCTGGCTGACTGGAAGTTCGAGGTGCTGGCCATGATGGACACCATAACCCACATGGAGAAGACCTTCGGCTTCGGCTGCCACACCATAAGCGTCCCCAGGATGGAGCCCGCCTTCGGTTCCGACGTGGCCGCTGCGCCGCCGCATCCCGTGTCGGACGCGGACTTCAAGAAGCTGGTGGCCATCCTGCGCCTGGCCGTGCCCTACACGGGAATCATCATGTCCACCCGCGAGTCGGCGGACATCCGCCGTGCCACCTTCGACATGGGCGTCTCCCAGATATCGGCGGGCAGCCGGACCAACCCCGGCGGCTACAGCGACAACGAGGTGGCCGAATCGCAGCAGTTCCAGTTGGGCGACCACCGCAGCTTGGAAGAGGTGGTGCGCGACGTGGCCGAGCTTGGCTTCGTGCCGTCCTTCTGCACGGCCTGCTACCGCACTGGCCGCACCGGCAAGGACTTCATGGATCTGGCCAAGCCGGGACTCATCAAGCGTAAATGCGCCCCCAACGCCCTGGCTTCTTTCGAGGAATACCTGCTGGATTACGCCGGGGACGCCACCAAGACCTCAGGCGCGCGGGTGATCAGCAAGGAACTCGGAGACATGGACCCCGCCGTTGGCAAGCTGGCCAAGGGGCTCATCGACAAGGTGGACCAGGGACGCCGGGACGTCTTCTGCTGAGGACGCATATGCCGGGAATCCGTACCGAGCACGATCTCCTGGGCTCAAGGGAGGTCCCCGGGGACGCCTTGTATGGCATCCACACGGCCAGGGCGCTGGATAACTTCCCTCTCACCGGGAGGCCAGCGCACCCGGCCCTGGTGCGCGCCCTGGCCAGGGTCAAGCTGGCCTGCGCCCTGGCCAACGTGGAACTCGGCTTTCTGGATGAGCCCATCGGGGGCGCGCTTGCCCAGGCCTGCGAAGAGATGATCTCCGGCAGGCTGGCCGGGCACGTGGTTGTGGACGCCTTGCAGGGCGGCGCTGGCACCTCGGCCAACATGAACGTCAACGAGGTGCTGGCCAACCGGGCGGAAGAGATTCTCGGCGGGCGCAGGGGGGAGTACCAAAGGGTCCACCCCCTGCGTCATGCGAACCTGCACCAGTCCACCAACGACGTCTTTCCCACGGCCCTGCGGATCGCGGCGCTTGATCTGCTGGGGCAGCTCGAACCGGTGGTTGCGGCCCTCCAGGAATCTTTCCAAAGCCAGGAGCACCGGTTTGCCGGGGTGCTGAAGCTCGGGCGCACCCAGCTCATGGACGCCGTTCCCATGACTCTGGGAATGACCTTTTCCGCCTATGGCGAGGCCATTGGCCGCGACCGCTGGCGCATCTTCAAGTGCCGGGAGCGTCTGCGCGTTGTGAACCTGGGCGGAACGGCCATCGGCACGGGGCTGGCCGCGCCGAGGCGCTATATCTTTCTCGTCGTGGAGAAGCTGCGGCAGGTGACCGGCATGAACGTGGCCCGGGCCGAGAATCTGGTGGACGCCACCCAGAACCATGACGCCCTGGTGGAAGTCAGCGGCATCCTGCGGGCGCACGCGGTGAACCTCTTCAAGATCTCCTCGGACCTGCGGCTTCTGGCCTCAGGCCCCGCCGCAGGATTTGGCGAGCTGCATCTGCCCGAGGTCCAGGCCGGTTCCAGCATCATGCCCGGCAAGGTCAACCCCGTGATCTGCGAGGCAGTGGGCCAAGCGGCCATCCGGGTGATGGCCGAGGACCACGCGCTGGCCCAGGCCGCGCAGCTGGGGCAGCTTGAACTGAACGCCTTTTCGCCGCTCATGGCCCAGGCCCTTCTGGACGCCGTCAGCCTGCTCATAAACACCGGCACGATGTTCCGCGTGCGCTGCGTGGACGCCATCGAGGCGGACCAAGCCCGCTGCGCGTCCCATGTGGAGGCTTCCTGGTGCGCGGTGACGGCCCTGGTGCCGGTCATAGGCTACGAAGCGGCCACGGCCATCGCGGCCAGGGTGCGGGGCGAAGGCATCGGCCTGCGTCAGGCCGCTCTTGAATCCGGCGTGCTGTCGGCGGAGCAGCTTGAACGCCTGCTCTCCCCGGAGAGCATGACCGCGCTGGGGTACTCATGATGGCATCCTCTGCCACCATCGCCGACGTCCGGCGGTTCCTGTTCGACACGCCCTTCGGGAAACTGATGCGGGCCGCCGACCTCGCCCGTCGACGCGCGCTGGGCGGCGACGTCCACCTGCGCGGCATCATCGAATTCTCCAACTGCTGCTGCCGCAGCTGCCTGTATTGCGGCCTGCGGACGGTGAACACCAACCTGGAGCGCTACTGGATGGAGCCCCAGGAGGTGGCGGACCTGGCGGTGGCGGTTTTCCGGCAGGGCATCCGTACGGTGGTTCTCCAGTCCGGGGACGACCTGGCCTACTCCGTGCGCGACATCTCCTGGATAGTGCGCAGCATCAAGAACAGGGCGGACATGGCCGTGACCCTCTCCGTGGGAGAACGACCCGTCTCACACTACGAGGCATGGCGGGCGGCGGGCGCGGACCGCTTCCTCATGAAGCACGAGACCGCCAACCCGGAACTTTATGCGCGCATGCATCCGGGCAAGACGCTCGGGGAGCGCCTGGAGTGCCTGACCGCGCTGAAGCGCCTGGGCTATGAGCTGGGCACGGGGTTCATCGTGGGCCTGCCCGGACAGACCGAAGAGGACTTGGCGACGGATGTGGAACTCGTCCGCGCGCTGGGCGCGGACATGTGCGGCGTGGGGCCGTTCGTGCCCCAGGCGGACACCCCCCTTTCCAACCACCCGGGCGGCAGCGTGGAAACGACCCTGCGCATGGTCGCCGGACTGAGGCTTATGCTTTCGCGCATTCACCTGCCAGCCACCACCGCCCTGGCAACCCTGTGCGAAACCGGCCAGGACGCCGCCCTTCGCGCCGGGGCGGACGTACTCATGCCCAACTTCACCCCGGCCACACGTCGGGCGCAATACCGCATTTACGACGGAAAGGCCCGCGTGGGCCTGGACGAAGCTCGCCGCACCATCCTGGGGGCCGGGAGAACCATCGGAGAAGGACTCGGAGGACGTACCCAATGCGAGAGACCCCCAAGGGCCTGCGCCTGCACATAGGCATTTTCGGACGGCGCAACGTGGGCAAATCCTCGCTCATGAACGCGCTGACCGGACAACAGGCGGCCATCGTCTCCAGCCAGCCGGGAACCACCACGGACCCGGTGGAAAAAGCCATGGAGCTTTCCCCCCTGGGGCCGGTTCTTTTCGTGGACACAGCCGGTCTGGACGACGAAGGCCCGGTGGGAGAGCTGCGGGCGGGCCGTTCCCTGGACGTGCTCGCGAGAACGGACCTGGCACTTCTGGTTACCGGGGACGGTCAGTTCGGCCAGTTTGAACAGACTTTGGCGGACCTTCTGGCCGAGAAGAACATCCCCTTCGTGGTGGTGGTGAACAAGACCGACCTCGCCCCCTTGTCCCCGGCCTTCGAAGCGTCCCTGCGGGAAAAGGGTCTGGCGGTCCAGGGCGTGAGCGCAAGCGACGGCTCCGGCCTCGGCGGACTGAAGAGCCTGCTTATTGAGAAAAGCCCGGAGCAATGGTTCGAGGAACCCAGGCTCCTTGGCGATCTCGTGCCGCCGGGCGGGCTGGCCGTGCTGGTCGTGCCCATCGACCTGGGGGCTCCCAAGGGCAGGCTTATCCTGCCGCAGGTGCAGGCCATCCGGGACATCCTGGATTCGGACGCGTCCTGCCTGGTGGTCAAGGAGCGGGAATTGGCCGACGCACTGGAGAACCTGCCCCGCAGACCCGACATCGTGGTCTGTGACTCCCAGGTGGTGCTCAAAGCGTCAGCAGACACTCCGCGCGAAATCCCTCTGACCACGTTCTCCATCCTCATGGCCCGTTTTAAGGGCGATCTGCCCGCGCTGGCCGCCGGGGCTGCGGCCATCGACACACTCGCACCGGGCGACAGGGTGCTCATCGCCGAGGCCTGCACCCACCACCCCCTGGCCGACGACATCGGCCGGGTGAAGATTCCCCGCTGGATCAACCAGTATGCCGGTGGGGGCGTCGAAGCCGTGCTGGCCTCGGGCAAGGATTACCCCGAGGACCTGGAATCGTTCAAAGTGGTGATTCACTGCGGAGGGTGCGTCATCACGCGCCGCCACATGCTCTCGCGCATGCACGCCGCCAAGGCGGCAGGCGTGCCCGTCACAAACTACGGCGTGGCTATCTCGCGGCTACAAGGCGTGCTTGAACGGGCGCTGGAGCCGTTTCCCGCCGCGCTGGAGGCATTTCGATCAGCCCAACCCAAGGAGGTGCGAAAACCCGGCTGAGGCTCTCGATCCAACCCCCAACACCTGGAGGACTATCCATGGCGCGCATCGAAATGGAGAAAATCTTCTACGAAGATCATGCTCCCAATCCCAAGGACGATCCGGATAAGCTCTTTTTCATCCAGATCGACGAGAAGAAGTGCATCGGCTGCGACACCTGCATGGGCTATTGCCCCACCGGAGCCATCTTCGGCGAATCCGGCGGGCCGCACTCCATCCCCTACGAGCCCCTGTGCGTCAACTGCGGCCAGTGCCTGACCCACTGCCCGGTCGGCGCGATCTACGAAGCCCAGTCCTGGGTGACGCCCATTACGGCCAAGCTCAAGGACAAGAGCATCAAGAAGATCGCCATGCCCGCGCCCGCCGTACGCTACGCCCTGGGCGACTGCTTCGGCATGCCCGTCGGGTCCGTGAGCACCGATCACATGCTGGCCGCCCTCAAGGCTCTCGGTTTCGACCACACTTGGGACAACGAGTTCGCCGCCGACGTGACCATCTGGGAAGAGGGCTCGGAACTTGTCGGCAGGCTGACCAAGAAGATCGACAAGCCTCTGCCCCAGTTCACCTCCTGCTGCCCGGGCTGGCACAAGTATGTGGAGTCCTTCTACCCGGACCTGCTCCCGTACCTCTCCAGCTGCAAGTCGCCCATCGGCATGTGCGGCGCGCTCTCCAAGACCTACGGGGCAGACAACATCAAGGTGGACCGCTCCAAGATCTACACCGTGTCCATCATGCCCTGCACGGCCAAGAAGTACGAAGGCATGCGCGCGGACCTGTGGTCCAGCGGCTACCAGGACATCGACGCCACCATCGACACCCGCGAACTGGCCTACATGATCAAGAAGGCGGGCATCGACTTCGCCAAGGTCAAGACCGACAAGGTGGACCCCCTCATGGGCGCTTCCACGGGCGGCGCGACCATCTTCGGTGTGTCTGGCGGCGTCATGGAGGCGGCGTTGCGCTTCGCCTATCAGGCCGTCACCGGAAAGCCGCCCCAGAGCATGGACTTCAAGCTCGTGCGCGGTGGCATTGACGGCGTGAAGAAGGCGGACGTGAAGGTCGGCGACGTGGACCTCAAGGTCTGCGTGGTGAACGGACTCAAGAACGCCAAGCCCATCCTTGAGGAGATCAGGGCCGGGAAGTCGCCCTATCACTTCATTGAAATCATGACCTGCCCCGGCGGCTGCGTCTGCGGCGGCGGCCAGCCCGTCATGCCGGGCGTTCTGACCTCCATGGAATGGAAGACCACCAAACTCTACGCCGGTCTGCGCAAGCGCCTCGAAATGTACAACACCAACAAGGCATAGGAGGTGAATATGAGCATTGCCGACTTCACCCGCCGCCAGTTCCTGAAGGCTTCCTGCGTGGTGGCAGGAGGGCTGGTCATCGGCCTGCGTACCACCAAGCAGGCTGTCGCTGCCGCCAAGCAACTGAAGGAATTCATGATGGACCGCATCAACGGGGTCTATGGCGCTGATGTCAAGTTCAAGATCAGGGCTTCCCAGGACAACCCCCAGGTGAAGGCCCTGTACAAGAACTGGCTGGAAAAGCCCATGAGCCACAAGGCCGAGCAGTTCCTGCACATGCACTTCACGGATCGCTCGAAGAACATCGCCGCCCTGAAGGCTGCTGGGAAGTTCCCCAACCCGCGCCAGAAGGAATTTGAAGGACCGTATCCCTTCTAGGCTGATGTAACGCGTCATCGCCTGCGGGAAGGGGGAACCTGACCCAAGGGCGTTCTTGCCGACTCTGGCGCGGGATGCTTCGCCTCCCTGTTCAGGACTTACCCCCCACGGCTGAATTCACTGAGCCGACTGTTCCAGATCGTGGTGGTGGCCCGGCTCTTGGCAAACGGACGTTTGTCGGCCTGACTCTTCTTGCCAGCTGTTTCGTGAAGAAAAATCTGCCTCAGGCCTTAACGTCATGCCCTCCCTTCCTTGCGCATCTGTACAGTGAGCCTTGAAAGCGCTTCATCAAGATGATCCAGCCAGATAGTCTGGAAACCGTCGTGAAGAAGAGATCCCTTTTCGACGGGCATCACCTCCAGTCCGACGGATGAAAGGGAGTGGAGCCACGAGCGCGCTGAATCCCCGAATATGTCGACACGTGTCAATGGCCACCCTAATCGATCCAGCCATGGCCGGGTTAATGAAGCCAGCGAACGATGCGTTCTGCTTTGCTCTTGCTCCGTTGGTTTTTGACGGCTGGATCTGATCCAGCCATTCCTTATCCGCCTTTCTCTTCAGTTTTGGCTGGGCCTTCATTCTCTCCACTGGCCCTTGGGGAGCGGTAGCTTTTTCCATCCAAAGTTACCCGATAGGCTCCATGCCGAAGGCGATCCAGGGTCGCAGCTCCCAGCAGCTTGTTGTGGAAAGCCTCACTCCATTCATTGAAGTCCAAATTGCTGGTGACTATAGTCGATCTGCGCTCATAGCGCTCGGCGATGACATCGTGGAAGTCCTCGTCTTGCCCCGGCCGCATAGGCTTGAGTCCGAAATCATCGATGATGAGCAGCTCGATCTTGGCCAGATGGGCCAGTTTTCGCTCATAGTTTCCCACGGCTCTAGCCGCCGACATCTGGCCGAGGAGCTTTGCGTGAGAGGTGAAAAGCGTGTCATGTCCACGGCGTACGGCCATGTGCCCAAGCGCCTGGGCCAAGTGGCTCTTGCCCGTCCCGCACGGCCCCACGATGAGTACCGGGGCCTTCTCGTCCATGAAGCGGCAGGTGGCCAAGTCCATGACCAGGGATTGGTTGATGCCTGGATTGAACGTGAAATCAAAAGATTCCAGAGTCTTTTGTGTATTGAAGCCAGCCCGGCGCTGAAGTTGGGCAAATTTGTGTTGTTCCCGCCTGGCGAGTTCATCCTCGATGAGCATGGCCAGGAAATCCGTGTAGGATAGTTTTTGTTCCACAGCCTGGCGGTTCCGCACTTCCAAGGAATCGAGGATACCGGACAGGCGTAACTGTTTGAGCAGAGGCAAAAGTTGCGGCATGGGATGCATGATAGACGTCCTCACTGCAACCTGAGTTGGGTCGGGCGGATGAAACGGGCTTGGCCGCCGTAAACCGCACTCAAGGTGAGCGGTGACGAAAGCGGCTGCTGATCCAGTCCCTTCTCCAATATCTTCTTCAACGAGCCGTAGGTTGGCGTGCCGTGCGCAAGGGCGCGGGCACAGGCCGCTTCCAGGCGATTGTTTCCAAACTTGCCGACGAGACGGATAACGCCTTGCGCCGCGCGCAGTTTGTCGAGCACCTTGTGCTCGAATAAGGCCTCCACCAACTCCCGACAGCAAGCACCGATCTTTTCCGCCTTTTCCAGGCACCACTGAGGATCGGCCATAAGATAAGCTCGAGCCTCGGGTGGCTGGTGATCATGAACCGTTGAACGCTGGCCAGGGTTCCGCAACCTGGGATGCATGGCCACCAAAGTCTGACCGTGGTAAATCTGGACGCTTTTCTCGCTGGCGCGCAACCAAAGGGTTTGATGGACCAACGTGAATGGCGCGGAGTACCGGCGTTTTTCAAACTGGACATGGCAGTCGCCGTGCAACTTTACCTGTGCCCATGCAGCCGGTTCCGGGGCCACGTCGGGCAGCCTTCTCAGGAAATCCTTTTCCACCTGAGCAAAGCGGGTCAGAGGGCATTCCCTGGTGGTCCCGTGGATACGATTGCCGGCCGTTCCCAGAACCCATTCACCGGCCTGGCGGTTGAGGTCGGCCAGGTCGCGGAACTCACGCAACGGCAGGAAGTTCTTCTTCACATACTTCACACCGGACTCGACGATGCCCTTTTTGGCCGGATCGCGAACTGGACAAGGAGAGATGAGAAAACCATAGCCTTCCGCGCTTTCCGCATAGCCACGCTGCACCTCGGGGTCGTAGTAACAGGCCTTAGTGATTGCACATTTAGGATTGTCGAGAATCACTTTTCGGGGAACTCCGCCGAAAGACTCAAAGGCGCGCCGATGACAGCCCAACCAGGTTTCCACCCTCTGGTCCAGGACGAACTCCACGTACTGATGCCGACTGAAGGCTAGGGTCATGACGAAGAACCAAGTTTTGAACACCTCACCGGTCCGGAAATCCACAACCGGCGGTCCTGTCCCAAAGTCCACTTGCGCGGCCTCCCCTGGCTTGAAGTCCAGGATAATCGTCGCTGGCTCCGTCTCCCGATGCCGTAGCAGGAAGCGTTTCACGGAGTTGTACGCCCCGCTGAAACCAAAGTTGCGCACCAGGGTCTGATGGATGGCCACGCCCGTGACACCGCTCTTGGCCCAGGCCAGCACCTGCTCAGCATAAGGCTCGACCGATGAATCCTGTTTCTGGACTACTCGGCGCCCAACAATCTGAGCGATGGCTTCGTTGGACGGCATGGGGGAACCTGGATCGAGCCATCCTTGCTCGAGCGCGGTACGGCGTAACGCCGCCGCTTTGTTGCGGCCCATTAGCCCAACCTGAGAAACCTGACGGTTCGTTTCTCCCAAGCGCATTCTGCTGATGATATTGCGAATTTCATGCACCGCGAACCTCCGGTTTGCCATCATTCCCTCCAAGTGTGATGAAGGGGGATAGCCGTTTCGGAAGCTCAAGCGAAGCTGATGTGCATCGTCCAGATCATGTCCTGGTGGCTCCATTACCCTGGCCACGCTATGGCACGACACCCCGGCCCTGGTTTGGCTCTATATGGGTGGCCGCCGACAACACGGACGTGGTGTCCGGGAACACACATTAACGGCACCAGGAAAACGCGTCTGGCGCCCATCCGGGCAAGGCGCTCCTTGACAGCGGACAGCCCCGGTTCGCCGAGAAGCGTCCCCACAACGGCCTGCGGGACGAGCCGGGAAATTGCGCTCTCGAAGGCCATGTAGAAGGCCTGGCCTGCGTGGTATGTGCCATGTCCCACAAGGACCACGGCATCCGACTCCTCCCGCGCGGTCGGAATATAGTCCACCGCAGCCTGCGCGGCCCGCATGATGTCCTGCGGGTCGTGAAGCAGGGGCGAACCGACGCTTACGTCACTGAGCCCCTTCCTGGGGTGCAGCATTCCCATGGCCTGTTGTACCGTCCAGTCGTATTCCACTCCCGGGACCGTGTGCAGCGACTGCACCACCACATGCCTCACGCCCTCGTCGATCATCTGCGACAATGCCTCCGCCACGGAACTGCACGGATAGCCGCGCTGGCGAAGTTTCGCGCGTATCCTGTTGGCCGTGAAGGCCCAGCGGACATCCAGACCGGGGTGTTTAAGCCGCACCTGTCTTTCAAACGCTTCGAAATGCAGCTGGACATCGTCAAGAGCGCAGCCGAAAGCCGCCAAAAGGATGGCGGTTTTCCCTATGCGGGCCTTGGGCGTTCCCGAGTGCTCCCCGTGGTGATGGTCGTGGTGGTCATGGCCCTCGCAGCACTCGTGGTCATGGTCATGCCCGTGGTGGTCTGAAGAACTGTGGTCATGTTCAGCGCCATGGTCATGGTGTTGTGCCCGTGTCCGCAAGAGCAGTCATGGTCGTGGTCATGGGAGGAAGCAGATTGAGAATCGGAACTCTGTGAGGAAGAAACAATCACGTCTGTGGCCTCGCTAATTTGTATTCGTAATGATTGTAAAAGGGAATGGAGAAGCTACAGCCTGTCGCTGAAATTTACGACGGCATGTCTTGAATGCGTACGGTCTCTGTCAACATGAATAACGTCAACTTCGGTCCCGTATACTTCTGATAGAAC
Source organism: Fundidesulfovibrio putealis DSM 16056 (assembly GCF_000429325.1). Taxonomy (NCBI): domain Bacteria; kingdom Pseudomonadati; phylum Thermodesulfobacteriota; class Desulfovibrionia; order Desulfovibrionales; family Desulfovibrionaceae; genus Fundidesulfovibrio; species Fundidesulfovibrio putealis. The sequence continues at coordinate 7,190 of NZ_AUBQ01000020.1, read as the reverse complement.
AGCGCCATTTACGCTTTCGCTGGCCAAATGCCGGGCCTGGGGGGTCTCATTGTCCAGAACGAGAACGGAGCAGTGTCCAGCCAGCAGATGGTCTGGCTGGTGCGTAGAGAACATGATGCCGATGTTTGACTGTTCTGCCAAATCATACAGCAATCTGAGCGTGCGGACCTGTTTGTCCAGGTCCAGGGAAGAAAAGGGTTCGTCCACAGAAGCGTTTCGCACCCAGATGCGATGGCCCTGGCGATCAGCACCAGCTGCCGCTCTCCACCGCTGATGTGAAAGAAAGATCGCTCTGCGAGGTGCGCCACCCCAACGCGCTCCATGTACTGATCAAAATGGATTCGTACTTCTGGCCGAGATTCCGATTTTCCCATGACACGCTTGATCGCCAAGCCCACCAGAGCAAGTGCGACGACGCCAGCGACGATCAGCAGTCCGCTCCCCTTACCGCTGGGCCAATGGGGCGCGAGGAGCCTCCCTGTCTAGTGCGGACGGTAGGCGAATGATGAAATGCGCACCTTTCCCGGACTCGGACTCGACCTCAATGGTCCCGCGATGATGATTGACCACGATGAAATACGACACAGAAAAGCCAAGCCCCGTCCCACTACCAACTTCCTTGGTAGTGAAGAACGGCTCAAATACTTTTCTGCGCAATTCATCGGCCATTCCCGGCCCGTTATCCTTGATGTCAATTTGCACCATGCCGTCCTCAAGGCGTGTGGACAAAACTAAACAAGGCTCCCTTGATCCAACCATGGCGTGAGCCGCGTTAGTCAAGATGTTCATTAACACCTGTTGAATCTGGGTGGCCAAACCCATCACGCTTGGCGACCGACTGTCGTAGTTCTTAATGATTTTGATGTTGCGGAAATCATAATTGCTTTTCAGATCGTAATCTGTGGCGCATAACTCCAGTGACTTATCGAGAAGTGATTTAATTTCTACTGGCTGATGCCCGGACGAATCGCAGCGACTAAACGACAGCATGCTTCTTACAATCTGAGAAGCCCTCCTCCCTGACTCCTCAATGGCGTCAAGAAAGTTGAAGATTTTCCTGGCCGCGAGAAATATTTGAATGGATTCGAAGGTACACCCTGATTCTGAAGCCGCCCTTTCGCTCAATGCGCTCGGCTCTTTGAGCCTTCTCTTGATCACCTGAAGGCTTTGCAAAATGCCACTCAAGGGATTGTTGATTTCATGCGCCATGCCAGCCGCCAAGCCTCCCACGCTCATCATTTTCTCAGTCTGGATCATGAGTTCCTGCATTTTCATCCGATCCGTGACGTCCCTTGCCACGCCGAGGATGAAATTGCTCCCCTGCTCCTGAAACACGCACGTTTGAACTTCGACCGGATACTCCGTGCCGTCTGCACGTCTGTGCGATCCGAACACCGTCACCACCCCCTGGGCCAGACATGTGGCTATCAACCTAGAGTATGATTCCGGGGTAGCCGACAAGTCGATATCCCATACGCGCATATGGGTGAACTCTTCGCGTGAATAGCCGAGCGTTTCGCGGGCATGGCGGTTTGCATCCAAAATGTTCCCGGAATCGTCTGCCAGGAAGATTGCGTCCTGTGCATTGTCTGCGAGGCGTTTGTAACGCTCTTCACTTTCCTGCAAAGCCCTTTCGGCCAATTTACGCTCGGTGATGTCGGCATTGGTGCCAGCGACCTTTCTGGGCTTGCCCTGCGCATCGCGATCAACGACATTTCCCCGTCCACGAATCCAACGCCACGCTCCGCTCTTTGCCCGCATGCGAAACTCAATCATAAAGCTCAAGCTCTCCGCAGATGCTAAACAGACCTGGATAGCTGCAATACTAGCCTCGAGATCATCCGGATGACAGAGGCTCTTCCATGCTTCCAGGTTCATGGGAAAGGCGTTGACCTCGTACCCCAACATTTCATACCAGCGGGGACTGTAGTATGTCACGTCGGTGGTCAGGTCCCATTCCCAGATGCCGTCTGATGTCGCAGCGATCGCGTTGGCATAGAGCTTCTCGCTTTTGACAAGGGCCTCTTCAGCCAACTTACGCTCCGTTATGTTGGTGAGCATGGCGAAAGAGCCTTCGTAGGTGCCGTCCACTCCCATCACAGGGCTTGTGGACACCATGCACCAGAGAGGCCCCCCATCTTTTTTTTTGTAGCGCAGATCGTAATAGCCAGGAAGTCCATTACTTCGGCAGGCAATTTGACGATCGTAGTCCGCATAATCCTCTGGGTAAATGAACTCCTTTATATGCCTGCTGAGCATCTCCTCAAAATTGTATCCAAGCATATGTAATAGAGAGCCATTCACATAAGTGACATACCCCTCAACGTCCATGCCAATGATGCCTTCACTGGCCGTTTCCACTATTCGGCGGTAACGTTCTTCACTCTGCTGTAATGCAATTTCAGACTTGCCGCGTGCGAGTTCTCGAGCCTTAAGCTCGTTTGCTAAATGGTCAAATGACTTTGCGACAAGGCCGATAGAACCAGATATTCCAGCCCAGTCCTAGCTTCTAGGTCACCGCTCTCAAGCTGCTTGGCGGTGTTAGCCATTTTCTTCAAAGGAATTACCAAGCCCCGTTTTCCTATAAGGTATGCAGTGGCCAAGGATAATAGCGAAGCCACGGAAAGCCAGATGAGATACCTTATGGTAACGGCATCAGCTTTGGCAATAATCTGGGCTTCAGGAATCCCCACGGTAAAGATCATATAGGGCGGTCCGCCAGGATTGAGTCTCAACTGGCGGGAGATGTAATGGCGGCGAGCGTCATCCTCGTCCATGTGATCAGAATGGCCCTCATGGTCCTCAAAATACGGCTTCAAGCCTTTTGGCGTAACGCTCGCAAAATATTGTAGCCAATCGTTTGGCGAAACGGGCGTCCCGATTCTGGATTTTTCACCCTCAGGATATCGAACCATGCGAACCCCAGTGTCGTCCAACACCTCAAACACAGTACCGGGGGGCATGGCGGTGAGTTCAAACATGGCGTAATAGCGGTCAAGCTTTAGGCTGGTGGCGAGTATCCCGACCAAGCGACCTGAAAAATCCATTACCGGGAAGGCAAAGGAGAATACAGGGACCTTGCTGATGGACCCAACTTGATATTGACCTGCTGAGAACTCCAAGCGATTTTTTGCATCTGCAACGTGCTTTAAGTGCATTATATTGGACTTCAGGAAAGCTCTTCCCGAGGCCAGTGCGTCCCCATTCGTGTTCAATAGAACGATGTTCCCGTGATGAGGATTAAGCTCGAGCAAGTTCTCAAAGAGCAGAGAGCACTTTTTGACGTCCAACCCCTGGACCTCTGGCAATTGAGCCAAAGTAGAAAGGAGCTGCTTCACTCCCAGTGTGATCGCTTCCTGCTGGCTGGCGAGGCTACCGCAGATGAGCTGTGAACCCGCTTCAGCTTCTAGCTGCTCCTTTTTCCGGAGTTCATCTCCCGTCCAGAGGATGACAACAACCATGGGCAGAATCCCAGCCAGAATGACCAGGAGGAGGTTGGCCCGCACCGAGCTGGGAAGCATAAAGCGCATAGCTACTCCGCACAATGGCACAAAATGCCTAAACACTTCACCGCCTCAATAACTTTCTGCATCCACCTCAAAATGTCATGTCCAGTCTCGGAGCCAGACTGAAAAAGGACCAGCAGACAAAGGGCGAAGGGTAAAAATCCCATCCACTCTGACTCACCCCGACTGGTCCTTCGCCACCACGAGCGTCAGGGTCAGCCGAGATTTCAGTCAGCAGGAAACGGGGCATATTTTTCTGGATGCACCGGGAATGAATATATCTCACCATCGTTGCCAATCTAGCTGGTTATTGAGGTGTAACGTTTATTGAGGACATGCGCGGCTTGCCATCAACAATTTTATTGAAACTCTGTCGGGATTTTCAACCACCTTAAGAACATCAGCACCTGTAACCCCAATATATTTAGAAACAAATTCAACAATGCTAGATATACAGTCGAAACCATCGGTTTTATTAGAAAAGTCAAAGCCGTTAAGAGAAAGTATAGCAGACACCAAATGCCACCTCAAGTCATCGTCAGAGTCTACCCATGTATACCTCAGGATTGCTCTTAACATCATATCAAATTTTGCACTTACCTTATAAATCTCAGTGTTCAACATGATTGTAAGCCACGAGGACCTAGAAATGCGCCTTTCTTGCAGCATCTGCTCAAAACAAGTCAAAGAAATTATGTGCTCCGCAGCCATCATCTCATCCGCTACGGAGTCCCAGTCTTCCAGTAAGAGTGAATACTCCAATCTGTCATAGTCCATTCAAGCAGTCCTATTTTCCAGTATCCCGGGAAACTTAACCGAAATCGCTTGACCTCTTGTTACCTAGTTCACACACTACTCATCCAGTATCGTCATTTTTACTATTTAGTAGCTATGTGAACGCTGTCAACCAAACGTGGCAAACGTACATCTACTCTAGGTCACGGCAAAACGGTGATTGGGACATACCTCGCTTCTCCTGCAAGAGGGGCGGACCGGGGAGACCAATCCCCCAGCTCCAGGGGAAAGGCCCAGGAAGGGGCCAGCCCGCGTGAATTTGGGAGAGGTCTGGGCCTGACCGGGAATGAGGGCCGGGAAGCCCTGGAAGACTATCGGGCCAGGGTAAAAATAACATCCCCTGTGACTCTCTCCGGCTGCCCCTGCGTCAAATCCCGCGTCAGTGCTCATCCTTGTAGAAAAGGGTGCGCGGCCCCCTTCGTGTATCCCTGGTCTGAGCCAGGATCGACGCTCGCTCTTTGTATCCTACGTCAATGCCAAGGTCTTTCGACTACCCAAAACCGTACTAGTAGAGCCCGACCCTGCACCGCCCTCATCCTTCATCTGGTCGATCAAGTTTTTGAGCACCTGGGCTTGATGAGCAAGTTCACCAACAGCCTGAGCGGATTGTCTCATCGCATCGGATGTCTCAGATGAAATCCGGTTGACGTCCTCGATGCTCCGATTGATCTCTTCACTGGCTGCCGATTGCTGTTCAGATGCGGTGGCTATCGACCGGACTTGGTCAGTTGTTTTCTCAACGAGAGATACAATCTCGTTCAGTGCTTCACCAGACTTACCCGCCAACCCAGTCGCAGCATCGATCTTTGAAACCGCGTGTTCGACGTTGGAGATGTTTTTCCGTGCCCCCTCTTGAATCCCACGAATGGCATCGCCGACTTCTTTGGTGGCGGTCATGGTCTTTTCAGCAAGCTTTCGTACTTCATCGGCGACAACCGCAAAGCCGCGTCCAGCATCACCAGCACGCGCAGCTTCGATGGCCGCATTAAGAGCCAGCAAGTTGGTCTGGTCAGCGATGTCTGAAATGACGTTGAGGATTTGACCAATTCCTTCGGCCTGTTTGCCAAGGGAGGTCATATCGGTTTTGAGTTCAAGTGCAGATGATTGAACCTCTCCAATCCCCTTGACCACTTGAGCAACAACCTGCGAACCGTCTTCGGCTTGGCGCTTGGCTTTGTCGGCAGTTTCAGCAGCCTGGGAAGCGTTTCTCGCAACTTCCAAAACCGTCGCGTTCATTTCTTCCATGGCGGTTGCAGTTTCACTTACCCGATTCGATTGTTCTTCAGAACCACGACTCGACTGTTCGATCTGGGCCGAGAGTTCTTCGGATGCAGATGTGACTACTTCGACGACACCATCTAATTGGTGAGCAGCCTGAAGCATGCCCTCTGCTTTAGCACGTTCTGCTTTCGCTTTAGCGTCGTTGGCCTCAAGGGTCGCTTGCTGAGCCTTCTCAGCTTCAATAGCGGCCTCATTGCTTTTTTGATCAGCCTCCTGGATCTTTAACTTCAAGCTTTCAACCATCATCCGGAGGTTATCAGCCAACACTCCTATTTCATCACTCTGTTGTATATCAAGACTTTTGTTTAAATCACCGCCAGAAACTGCAATTGAATAGTCAACTGTTCTTTTAACTGGCTTTGTAACTAGAAATGAAATCCAAAAAGCTATAGAATTTGAGATTATAATGCACAATATTGCGACAATAAACAACTGCACCTTTCTCTTTTCGGCCATTGGCAATGCAATCTTTGAAGATTCTTCTGCAATATACTTGTTCAAATTGATGATATCACCAAGCAATTTCTCTGACTTCAGTATAATGGATCGTGATTGTCCAGTAGACAATGCAATGGCCTCGGATCTTTTCCCTTGCTTAACTAACGAAATAATTTCCCCTTGAGATGCCTTCCAATCTTTCCAAACAGGCAAGAACTGTTTCCATAAAATCTCTTCTTCTTTTGTTTGTGGCAGTGGCTCGTAAATACTGAATCCTTTTTCAGCCAGCTTTATCAAATTTGAAACACGTTGCTCTTGAAAATTTACTTCTTTTTCAGTGACAAACTCCGGAACAAGCATCGATCGTTCAGAACATAATATTGCAATTTGAGCGTTCTGCATCATATACAATCCGACAAGACTTGGAAGCCTAACTTCGGCGACTTCCATTAATGACGAGTCAGTTTCGTCGATACCAATGTAACCAACGACACACAACAATGCAGCCATTAACGTAGAAACAGCTGAAATAAGAAAAAGCTTGGTCCGCAATTTCAAATTTTTCACGTTGTTGCCCCTTTTCTTTCCAAAAGTGAGAACAAGCAAATCACCCACAGTCTTCATATTTAAGAACCCAAACATTTTCAAGTAAAGCCCCAGAAAGGGACCAGCCCGTGCAAATCCAATGGGTGTCCTGGGCAGGGCCAGGAAGGAGGACCGAGAAGACCCAGGTGACAGATGGGTTAGGGTGTATTCACAGCCCCTTCGACTCCCTCCAACTGTTCCTGCGACAACATCCGCGTCAATGCTGTCATTGACCGCCCTAATGGAGCCACCCATGTCCGCCCCTAATGGAGCCACTTGGATCAGCGTTTCCGGGCTTCGGACGTGTTAAACATCTAGTTGTTTTCCCCTGCACCGGCAACGCAGTTTTTGATCATGGCCTCTTCCCTGGAGCTTCGGAAACTTCGACCTTCGAGGACCACCTTGTATGCTCCGTGCCGCAAGCGATCCAGGGTCGCGGCCCCCAAGAGCTTGTTGTTGAAGGCTTCTCCCCATTCGGAGAAGTCCAGATTGCTGGTGATGATCGTCGGGCACCGCTCGTACCGCTCCGCGATCAGATCATGGAAATCCTCATCCTCTGAGGTCTTGAAGGGTTTCAGGCCGAAG